>JAGCUO010000204.1 GCA_017962825.1 Lachnospiraceae bacterium
CCGTATCTGATAATAAGACAACGGGGACGAGACAATGGGGACGTTTCGTTTTTGTCACCTGGTTATTACAACGGGGACGTACCCCTCTGTCAGGAAGAACCTCCTGACAGAGGGGTACGTCCCCATTGTCATATATAAATATCAGATCCTGAATGCGTTAACCATTGTTTCGATCTTATCCGCATTGGATGCAACGGTGTTAGCACTCTCTTCAACACCTTCGCTCTCTTTGGCAACATCACGTGCGGATTCTGCGGATGAGGTGACGGTTGCGGTAACCTCCTCAACGCTTGCTGACTGCTCTTCTGCGATGGCTGCAACATTCGTTGCAATGTCATTTACCTTGTCCATCTTACCGATCATATCCATTACGTTATCACCGGCTTCATCAAGTGCGGTAAAGATCTCGGCAAAGCTTACTCCGGTTGCCTTAACCGCCTCGTTACTGGTATTGATATTTCCTGCACTCTCCTCACTGCTTTCGGAAAGTTTGCGGATCTGTGCGGTGATCTCGGCTATGATACTTCCGATCTGGGTCGTAGCATTTGCTGACTCATTGGCAAGGCTTCCGATCTCGGTAGCAACAACCGCAAATCCTCTTCCCGCTTCACCTGCTCTTGCCGCTTCAATCGATGCATTGAGTGATAGCAGATTAGTCTGTGATGAAATGGAATTGATCATCTCTACGATGGAATTGATCTTCTGAGCTGCTTCATCAACGGTCTTAACAACGCTTGTCATCTCTGCCATGGAATCGGAAATGGTGTTCATGTTGGTCTGAACATTTTCCATATCCTTCTGTCCGTGCTTAGCCTTTTCAAGGAGCTGCTTCATGATATCACTGGTAATGCTTCCCTGATCCGTGACTTCCGCAACAGCTGTAGCAAGTTCTGTTGCATTGGTGGCGAGCTCGTTAACCGAACTTGCTACGCCTTCCATGGCCTGATTGATCTGATCCATGGATTCACTCTGGGATACAGCTGATGCACTCATGCTCTGAGATGCAGTGGAGCTGTTCTCAGCTTCATGTGAAAGTTCTTCTGTAACCGTCTTAAGATCACTCATGGTAGAACGCATCCTTGCAACATAATCGCGCATGCTTTCGTTCATGGTTCCGATCTCATTGTTTTCTTTTGCTTCTACTTCTACGGTAAAGTCGCCGTCTGCAATCCTGGTGATGGTATCTGTCAATGCATTGACGGGCTTGGTGATCATCCTGTTAACCATAAAGATTATGACTACGGTACTTATTCCGAGTAACAGGAATACCAATATAAGAGTCATCTGCTGAAGCCTGTTTAACGATGCAAGAACATCGGCCTTGGGGACATAAGAAACCATGGTCCAGGTTGTGCCGTAAACCTCATTAAAGGATACGTAATAATCCTTACCGTTATTACCCTTGATAACATCTATTCCGTAATAACCGCTCAGAACCTTCTCACCAATCTGTTTGATAAATTCATCATCCCCATGATCGGATGCATAGGTTCCGCTGTAGCCTTCCTTTCCGGAAGCTATGATCATTCCGCCGTCAAACAAAACCGCCTCTCCGGTTCCGCCAGGGGTATACGCAGCTACATCATTTGCAATGTTAGCCAACTGAACATCGGTAGCGATAACGCCGTGTCTTCCGTCAGCGAGGATTATATGACGCGATCCGGAAACTACCATCTGTTGTGTATCCATATCCATATAAGGAATGCCATAAGTAATGGCTTCCTTGTCCAAACCGAATACATACCAGTCTCTGGTAGTGGGGTCGTAACCCGGCTCGGGAACCCATCCCGAAGGATCGATATACTCTTTATCGGCCAAACCGATATACGCACCCGAAGGTGTTTCCTCAAATTCATTGAGCAATATCCACATAGAGAATATCATCTCAGCTTTTGAAGAATAGGGAGTTCCCTCGATCATATCGGCAACGCCGTCATAAAACGCCGCTATTTCCACCATGGTGGAAGAAATATTGTTGGCATTAGCCCTGGAATCGTTATAAAGATTCTCCTGTGCTTCGGTTACTATAGCTTTTTTAGATACAGTAAAAAGAACCGTCGCCAAAATAACGATAAATATTGCTATCATGGGAACAAGAACTACCAGCAGCTGAACACTGATCTTACCGGATTTTTTTGCGGAATTTGAACTCATATAAATACCTCCAGAGCTTTTTTCTAATTGTTCGCCACAAGACAATAATACAATTTAAATTATAGTGTCCACTATAAATTTTTCAATAAGCTTTAGTGTGCCAAATAAAGAAATCCCGATGTGTCTTTTTAACACATCGGGAAAATTTGATTTATGAAGGTGAGGGATCGGGAGAGCTATGGGAATCCGAGGAGTCCGGGTCTTCGAGATATACTCGGTCTCCGTTTATTTCATAATACGGGCCTCTTCCGTCTCCTGTTATATACACGGAATATCTTTCCCCTTCTACAATTACATATGCCCCTTCATCGTCTGATTGAACCACAGGCGTTGTTTCATCCCCTGAGTCCGAGGGCGGTACATCAGGTTTTTCAGGTTCAAAAGGCTCTAGAGGATCAAAACTTCCATTAGCACCGGGCCTTGTAGGAATTGCAGTAGGTTCATAAGTGCTCTCGGTATTATCCGAAGAATCCGGACTCGGACTTGTGCCCGCGCTCGGAGAGACATCCGGTGAAGGGTGTGTATCCGAAGTCTGGTCGGGAGTCGGTGAAGGGCTCGAACCGGGACTTGTTGATGGATCCGTACTCGGCGAACTGCCGGGACTCGGTGAAGGAGTCGTACTGGGCGAATTGCCGGGACTCGGTGAAGGAGTCGTACTCGGTATATTGCTGGGACTGGGCGAAGGAGTCGTGCCTGTGCTCTGCGAAGGACTCGAATCAGACTGCTGAGGTGTCTGATCATCTCCTGAATCCTGTCCGCCCTGATCACCCGGCTCTGAAGGCGGCTGTGAAGGCTGCTGTCCGGCAAGATTATTTGCATCCATCTGATTCTGGTTTGCCTGAATCAACGCCAAAGCATCGTAGATAGCCTGTATCTGTTCTTCAGGGGTAAGAGGTTTACCGTCTACATATATAATATTATCCTGATTATTGTTGTTAACTGCAGTAGTGGCCGGCTCGGGATCGGCAGAAGGCTCCGTTTCCTGTGCAGGCTCACTCTCAGGCTCGGGCTCAGGTGTCTGATCCGGTGTAGGTGCGACCTGATCTGCGGATGTTACATCAGCAACAGGTTCGGATTCGGATAATGCCGACTGAGCTACAGCCACGGTAACCGGAATCTTAGCTTCGCCTTCTCTGAATTCATCAATAATACCGTTTGCACGTACTGTTGCCAGATTCTCCTGCTGATATGTAGCAGAACCGGAATCTAAATTATTATTGTTTATATAATCCTGAGTATTTCTCTGTGTTGCCGCCTGAGCGTTATCCAGGAATCTGCCGTCAAAGGAAGCCTCACCCGATACAGTCTGAAGATTATCAAGAGTAGTATTCTGAGCCACCTTTCCATCTTCGGTCTTACCGGTTTCGAGAAGAGCCTGTGCATCCTGCACGCCAAGAATCAGATCTCCGCCTGTAGTAAACGAAGCGCCTTCCTGAGCGCTCATATTCATGTCGGTGATGCTGACGACACCGTTGGAATTTCTTTCAAATACGCTGACGGTACCCTCGCCTTCGGCAAATGCAATGTTGGTCGTTATATTGCCTTCCCAGTCCTCGGCTACTGTATGTATGGGAATTGTACCGTGGATAGCGGTGCTGGTATTGGGAGTAACGATATCAAAGGTCTCACCCTCGGCAAGTTTTTCTTTTACCTCGGTGAGTAATGAACCGGTCTCGATATAGATCATCGTATGGGTATCACCGGGAGTTCCGGATGCCGTGAAATTAATTCTTGTTGCAGCATCCAGATACAGGAATTTGTCATCATCCACCATGATACGTGCCGAAGCATTAACGCCGGAGAAGAATGTATCTCCCGAATAAAGCGGCATATCTGCGATGGCGTTTATTGTTGCGCCCTCACGCAAAATAGAGCAGGGACCGTTTACTTCAACGACCCTTGCCGTACGCTGTGTTTCGACTTTATCTTGTTTATCGTGGACTACAGCGGCGATTATGCCTACGATCACCACTGCGACTATGGCAATGATGATTGGGATGGTTTTATCACCAAGACGTAACTTTTTAACAGATTCCATAAAACTCCCCTCTCACAAGAACCCTCACCCGTATATTACCACATTTGACAAAAGTAAACAATCCGGTGGGGATGGGACCATGGGGACGGTTCTCGTGGTTCAGAACCTAATGCACCACGAGAACCGTCCCCATGGTCCCAGAAAACAAAAGGACGAGGCCTCAGCCTCGTCCCTTTAATTCAGAATAATTCAGAATTATTTCTTAGCGCCGTTTACAAGATCCTTAAGAGCCTTGCCTGCCTTGAACTTAGGAACGGTAGCTGCGGGAATCTTGATAGCTTCGCCGGTCTGAGGGTTCTTACCCTTACGAGCTGCTCTCTTGGAGGTCTCGAAGGTTCCGAAGCCTACAAGCTGAACCTTACCCTTCTTCTTAAGCTCCTTGGATACGGTGCCTACGAAAGCCTTGAGTGCCTTGTCAGCATCAACCTTGGTAAGTCCTGCTTCTTTTGCAATTGCTTCAACTAATTCTGCTCTGTTCATTTAAATTCACCTCGCATATTTTTTAGTGGTACAGGAGTTTGTTACAACACTGATATAATACCCCTAAATATTGTATATTTCAACAGAAAATAACGATTTTTCCCCAAGATGAGATACTTCTGCCGTCCTATACCAAAACTATGCCTATATCCACATTCGTCAGAGCTTTTATGTATTTTTTTGCCAAATTTGTCACAAGTCCCTGCTTGATATAGCCTATGGATACCGTAAGGTCCGAAACCACGGCAACGGATGCTTCCCCCGTATCGCCGTTCATTCCGCTTGGAATATCCACACTGATAACAAAAGCACCGCTCCCGTTTATGGCTTCTATCGCATCACGGGCGCATCCCCTTACCTCTCCGGCAAATCCCGTTCCGAGGATGCAGTCCACTATCACATTATATTTTGACAGATCAGTATCCTTGTCAAAAGAAAACATTGGGACGCCCAGGTCCTCGGCAATACCCCTGTAATATTTCCCGTCGCTGCTTTCTTTCTCCGATACTTTGATAACCTCAGGGGAGATACCGTTCTTTTTCAGTATCCCCGCAAGCGCATATCCGTCGCCGCCGTTATTTCCGCCGCCGACCAGGATCGCGACTTTTCCGGATCCCCATTCTTTATAAGATTCATATACGCCCATTGCGGCGCGGTACATAAGCTCCTTACCCGGAACCAGGTGCTCTATGGTATATGCATCGCTTTTCCGCATTCGCTCTACACTGATGACCATAACATTATTTCCTTCTGACAGTGGGGACGTACACCTTTGTCAGCCTATATATAATCCCAAATTCTCTTCAACGTATCTTCAAGCGTCTCTATGTCTTTGAGTATATCCCCCGACTCCAGCGAGTGATTGCATGCTTCATACTCTACAAGTTTTACGCCGCACCCTGAAGCCTCTGACCTGATGGCGTTTATATCCGACCAGGGATCCGCATTTCCGATAAAAGCCAGGACGCTTTCGGAATCATAAGAAAAAGTCTTCTCAAGTGGCGTATACCAGATCTGTTTTGCCTTAATCCCGTTATCGGAAACATACTTTGCGGCTGCGATGGTACCGAGACTCTTTCCCACAAACACCACATCCTCGTACTCTGAAAACTTCACTTCGGAAAGCTGCTCTGTTATCTGCTCGTAAGCAAGCTTTACCGCGAGGAGCTTTAAGCTGTCATCCTTTAAGATATTCTCCGGCATACCGGAAAAGAAAACATCCAGGATCTCGTAACCTGATTCTTTTAACAATTTTGAGGAATAGTAAAGGATCGGTTTGTCCTTGGTATAACCGATTCCCGGAATAATTACCGCAAGCTTTTTTGATTCTGACATGGCACCTCATCCTAACCGTCATCTTTTTTTCTTTATTATATCAGCTAATGCAAGGTATCCGTAACCCACTGCAATAAGAAATATCAAAAGAAGTAAGATCCACCATGCGGTGCCCATAAAAGGAAGTTCATTTGTAAATCCGAAGGCTCCTGCCTTGCTTCCCCAGTTAAGGAAGAAATAAGGATAATTGTAGCCTTCCGCAAACTGCCAGCCCTTTGCATAACCTATGCCCGCATAGATTGCATAGAGAATGGGAGGAATCGTAACCAGTACAACATTTCTCTTTCTGATGGAATTAACCGTTGAGGTTACGAAAAAGTCGATCACAGCCATAACGGGAACCACAAGATGAGTCAGCGTATTCTGTACGTTCCATGCATCTGCGCCGAGTGTGGGTGCAAGCACCAGTCCGAATACAACTCCCGTAAGAGTTATGGCAACGGTTCCAACAAACTTGACCGCATACCACGCCTTGCTCACTTCACTGCCATTGGCAAGCTTGCATAAACCGATGATACAGATTATGGCGATGGCGATATTGGACTGGATCGTAAAATACATGAACACGGTTCTTCCGCCCATGAAAGAATCCCTTCCGGCCAAATAACTCAGAAGAGTTCCGATGGTCGCAGACAGCGCCACGACCATTTTAAGTACAAAACTTATAAACTTTTGAAGTATCGAAAGCTCAGTCATCATTACCCCTTAATATGTTTTCAACAAGTTCTCTTTTTTCAAAAAGAACACATCCGCCCTTGTGATCGTCCTTTAAAATATCTCCCGCCGTAAGCTCGTAAAAAAGCTTCGATCTCATGGCTTCTCTTAAGGAAGTGTCTTTTACGTTAACATCCGAGTAAGGCGAGAAGGGACACGGCTCCGCGCCGCCGTGTGAATTGATATGGAAGAAACCTCTTCCTGCCGCAATGCATCCGCCCGAACTCTTTTCATCTCCGGGGAAAGAAACAAAAACCATCTCCTGATACACAGCTCTTACTCTGCTGACTTCCTTAAGAAGCAAATCTCTTTCTTCATCGGAAAGAGCAAGATCCGTGCTTTCATCCGTAACGGGAACATACTCAACATAGATCACAAGCTTGCATCCTCTTTCAGAAAGAGAAGTAAGGAATGAATCCGATGTTACTTCCTTTAAGTTCTCACTTGTAACCGTAACCGATGCTCCGAATATCAGATCTTTTTCATGAAGAGTATCCATAGTGGTGATCAGCTTGTCATATACGCCTTCGCCGCGCCTTGAATCCGTCTTATCCTTTTCACCTTCGATGCTGATAACGGGAACCAGATTTCTGTGCTTATCAAAAAGCTCCATGTATCTCTCACCGATAAAAGTTCCGTTTGTGAAAATAGGGAATAAGATATCGGGCTTTGCCGCAGCTTCCTTGATAACATCCCACCTGAGAAGAGGCTCGCCGCCTGCGAGCAAAATAAAACTTACTCCCAGATCCTGAGCCTCATCAAATATCTTCCTCCACTCCGCGGCAGTAAGCTGGTCCTTGGGACCGCAGTCATTCGTAGCACCGTTACTTCTGGAATAGCAACCCGCGCAATGCAGGTTGCATCCTGAAGTAATACTGGAGATCAAAAAAGGAGGTATATGCTCGCCGGCTTTCTCGGCTTCCTGTCTTTTTCGCGAAGCCTTTTTACCGGCGGATGCAAACTTTAACATATATGCACTTTCCCTGGGGTTGTGCATGGTGGCTCTGAGTGCATCGGATACGATCTTCTCAACGCCTTTAGTCATATAGCTTTGTATATCAAATGCCTGATCCATGTTTTCTCCTGTGACGGTGGTGACATTGGGGACGCTTCATTATTGTCACCGTGTGACAAAATGAGGTGGTGACATTGGGGACGCTTCATTATTGTCACCAAGTGACAAAATGAAGCGTCCCCAATGTCACTGACTCTATCCTAAAAATTTGTACAGAAGCTTATACAGCTGCGCAGCTTCCTTTTCGGTAAGGTTCATTCCCTCAGAAGCGAGCTTCATGGGAATGTCCTTACACTTCTTCTTGAGCTTGTTACCCTCCGGAGTTATGGCAATATTGGTAATCCTCTCATCTTCCTTGGAACGTTCCCTGGTAACATAACCGGCCGTCTCAAGCCTCTTTAAAAGCGGGGTAAGAGTTCCCGCATCCAGATGAAGAGTCTCTCCGAGCTGTCCTACATTAACGCTTTCCTTCTCCCACAGAACCATCAGCACAATGTACTGGGTATAAGTAAGCCCCAGAGGCTTTAAGTAAGGAGTGTAGCGCCCGACGATCTTCCTGCCGCACGCATACATAGGAAAACATAACTGATTTTTAAGTAAGAGTTGCTCGAATTCCTGTGCCATATATTCACCTCATAAAGAATATTTTTTCATATTATATTTTGCACAATATAATTTGTCAAGAAAAAAACTGATGTGACGGTGGGGACGCTTCATTTTTGTCACCCGGTGACAAAAATGAAG
>JAGCUO010000025.1 GCA_017962825.1 Lachnospiraceae bacterium
CCACCTATCCTCGCCAGTTCCTCATCCTCCCGAACTACGGGAATCGAGAAGTTGAAAAGGATATTTTTTATCCAATTACCGTCTTTTCTGCGCTCCGGATAAAGTTCGATACGGTCCACAAAGGATTGCATGAACTTCTTCTTTTCCGCATCGGTACACTCCCTGTATATCTCATCAAAATGAAGCAAAAACTCATATATACTATCGGCAGAAATACTGCTCTTTTTAAGATCAAGTATCTGTGCTCTGACTTCCGTTATGGCCTGCTCCACTTCATCTCTAGTATCATATTGAGAATCAAGGCGCCTCTGTAAATCTGCGATCTTCTTCTCATAATGAGGTGTATTAACATCCAGACTGTCCATCTGCTGTTCGATACGTGTCTTGATGGCCTCTGCCTGGTGAAGCCTGGCAGAAAGCACAGACAGTTCCTTCTCCATGTCCGAAGTATCAACCGTAGTCCCGATCTTGCTCTGTATAGCTTTCTTAAACTTCCCTTCACGGGTCATTGCCGATATCAGCCGCTCAAGCATCCCATCAATCTGGGATTGTTCGATATTGGTGCGGAAGGTACATTTATGACCGGTAGCACTCACTGTGTTTTTGCAATAATAGTAGTATCTGGTCTTATTATCCTTTGAATGAGCCTTGGCAACATTTCCATACATTCCTTTACCGCAGCAGGGACATCTGAGGATCCCGGAAAGAATATGCGCATGATCAGGATCATTCACCTTTTCCCGGCGATAATTATTCTTTGACCTCTTTTCCTGCGCCAGGTTCCATTCTTCCTCTGAAATGATCGCTTCATGGATTCCTTCGTAAATCGGGAACTCTGACTGTTCTACGACATGTGTTTCATTACGGGTACCGTTTTTCTTTTCGGTTCTTCTGCGCCCGTATGCGATCTTCCCCATGTAGATCGGATTATCAATGATCTTCTTAACAAAACTGGTGGAGAATCCGGGAATCGTACCATTTTGCCTGAGTTTCTTGGTATAACCATGATTGTTCAGATAATTGGCAACTCCATTGATCCCGTCATCGGTATTGATATAACGGTCATATATCATACGGATAATATCCGCCTCATCCTCCGCGATCACAAGCTCCCCACTCTCAAGGGCGTATCCGTAAGGGGCAAATCCGCCGTTCCATTTTCCTTCCCTGGCTTTCTGCATACGCCCGGCCATGGTCTGTACACGGATGTTCTCGCGTTCCATTTCTGCCACGGCAGCTATAATGGAGATCAAAAGTTTTCCGGCTTCCTTGGAACTATCGATATTATCCTCTACACAGATCAGATTCACACCGTAATCCTGCATCAGCTGCAGGGAGCTGAGCACATCCGCGGCATTCCTGCCAAATCGTGACAATTTAAAAACAAGGACGAAGCTGACCTCGTCCTTGCCATCTTCTATGTCATTTAACATACGGACAAACTCCTGGCGTCCCCGGATGTTCTTACCGGAATGTCCTTCATCACTGTATTCCCGGACAATCTCCATATTCTGAAAATCCGCATATTTCCGCATCGTTTCCCGCTGTGCATCAAGGCTGTATCCATCCACCTGGATGGCTGTGGATACGCGGGTATATATGTAACATTTCACCTTATCCTTACTGATCATCCTGTCCACCATCCCCTATTTGCTTACTGATGTTTTCAGCTTCATTTAAAATTCTGATCTGATATTCCGCAATTTCCTTCAGTATTTTGAAGCGGTCAGCTTTACTTTTCCCTTCACGGATCATCTGAGCATTATGACTCTCAAGGTTCGAAAGGACCGTAAGTTCATTGATAGTAGCATAGTCCCTAACATTACTGTTCTTCGCAAGTTCTGGATTTGCATCCCTCCAAGCTTTTGCAGTAAATCCAAAAAGGGCAACATTAAGAATATCTGCTTCCTCTGCGTATGGCAGCCACTGAAGATCTTCTCTGTAGTTACAAACAGGGATAAGGTAATTCTTTACCGCATCGGTCTGTATCAGGTAATTATTCTTTGAAAGAAATCTCTTTGCATCCCACTCGATTTTCCTTAAATCGTTCTCCTGAGTTTTTAACCGTTGAAACTCTCTGATCAGATAAAGCTTAAAAACTGGACTAATAGCAGACGCAAACTCGAAAGCAATATCTTTATGTGCAAAGGTTCCTCCATATCTCCCCTTTTTGACAAACAAGCCTATCGCATCTGTTTTTTCAACCCATTCAGAAACGCTCGGGGTAAACGTTACCAATCCGACATCTTTCTTAAAGTGTTCAGATTCGAACACTTTAAAATTCGGATTATACATTTCTTCCCATGTAGACAAAAACTCCAAAGTAGACCTGTTTCGTAGCCAATTACGTATAACATCAGCCGCTCTTGAATTATCTGATTTAGCTGCTGCCATGTCTGTAATACAGATGTAGTCTTCCTCATCAGCCATTGAAACAGTTATCGGAATATCCTGTACCGTTATAATCCTATTCTTCATTGCCATAAACTCCTCCAAGTAATAAGTTTGAATTTGCGGTCGAAAAAATCGTCCGCAAATTATCCAATCATACATTGGACAATTCACATACCGTTTCTATGCTTAAACCGATCGAATTCGACGGGTTATGCTTGAGGTGAATAAACTCCACCTCAAGATTTCCACTTCTTCTTTTTCTGCATCTCGTCATAATAAGCCTTGTACCGATAGATACTTCTCTC
>JAGCUO010000026.1 GCA_017962825.1 Lachnospiraceae bacterium
CGGATGACTGAGGCCGAGCTTAATATTTCAAACGAGGAGCTTCTGTCGAAGCTGAAACTTATATCAAACGGAAAGCTGAAGCGTTCAGCAGTGCTGTTGTTCTACGGTGATCCGAGTATTGTGCAGAACGGTAGTTATGTTAAAGTCGGCAAATTTGAGCATGGAACAGTGGCGTATCATGATGATCTTGAAGGTTCACTTATATCAACGGTAGATAAGGTTGTGGATCTGATTTATCTCAAATATTTGAAGGCAAAAATCACATATGAACACGATCGGCGTGTAGAGACGTATCCTTTTGCGCGGAACGCCATCCGCGAAGCGATTTACAATGCCATCGCTCATAACTGTTACATGTACGGGACTCCGATACAGATACGGATTGAAGAAGAGCAGATTATTGTAAGTAACCGTTGTATCCTTCCTGAGGGATGGACTACAGAGACCTTGATGCAACCGCATGATTCCATTCCGTATAATCCTGATATTGCCAATGTTTTTTACAGAGCGGGATATATAGAAACCTGGGGCCAAGGGATTCAAAAGATTTGTGATGAGTGCATAGCACTTGGCGCGGAGCTTCCCAGGTATGAGATACTGGGAACCGGTATCAGAGTATATTTCCCGGCGCTGAGGAGTGCCCTTATGGATCAGTCCAATACGCCAAAGGGCCATAGTGCCAAAAATGATGGCACTTTGGATGACACTATGGCATATAAGATAATTGAGGTGATTCGCAGCAAGCCGGATATTACACTTGATCAATTGTCAACAGAGACCGGAATTGCCAGAAGAACATTGGTGAGATATATGAGTGCTCTTAAGGAAGCTGGCCGTATAGAACGGGTTGGTGGAAAAAGGTACGGACATTGGGAAATTAGGGATGATATGAAGTAAGACGCATTGATGCTTCGGATATACAGTTTATACGACAACGGCAGAAGAGGTCGGTGAAGGGCAAGATCAATAAATGAAGCAGGGATTTGAGATATGAAATTGCAGGATTATAAGAAGTTCATAACAGCGGCGTTTGTTAACAATACAAGAAGGGGCTTTGCTGACTGGCGAGACTGCGGCGGCCTTTGCATGGATGTGACGGAAGGTCTGGAAGGTGCTAAGGAAGGGCTAAGTGCTGAGAGCAGATATGCGGATCTTTTTGAACTCTGTAATTGGACATATGTAAAGTGGAGCAATACTGATAAGGATGATTCCAACGGAGAAACGCAAGATTTTTGTGCGTGTGTTTATGATATTTGGGAAACCATATATAAAAATGGGGAGCAGATCCTTTCTCACGAACAAATGCTGGATATATTATTGGAGCATCTGGACGGAAGAGTCTTTGACTATATGGAGGATGGAATCTATGATTTTGTCCTTAAGCATTTTAAGAGCGATGATGAGCTTGCAAAAAAAGAACAGTTCCTTTTGAAAGTTATGGATGATTTGAAACGTCAGATTCCTGAAAAGGAGATCTTGAAGTATTCACTTCATGTAAAGGAAGATTACTATGTAAGGGTTCTGGCTGACCAGAAGAGACCAATACAGGAGATCAGGGATTTCTTAAGATCCAGCGACAGATATACTAATAAAGAGTTGTTGGCACAGATTGAGACAGAATATGGTAATTATGATGAAGCAATCAGGCTCTACAGAGAACAGATAGGTAGTCGTTCGGACTCATACTGGTCTGATGGACCGAGAAAAGCTCTGATGGAAATATATAGGATACAAGGAGATACGGCGGCTTATAACGCAGAACTTTACAATATGATGGTAGCTCATACCGGTGATGAGAAGTATTATCTGGAATACAAGGCTCTATTCACCGCTGAAAAGTGGAAGGTCAGATGGGAAGAATTACTGAACGAATTTGCTGACAAATTGCCGGCGATCAATCTCTGGTTAAGCATTGAGGACAGATATGACCTGATCATGGATAATGCAGAGCCTGACAACGAATACGTTATTGATGCCTATGGAAAGAAACTTTTTAGTATGTATCCGGACAGGTGCCTGAAGGTATTGGCAAATGCGGCAGACAGGCAGGCTCGTACTTCAAAGAATAGGCGCGATTACAAGTATATAGCAAGAACTTTGAAGAAAATAGCAACTCGGCCGGGAGGCAGGGAGCTTGCGGCTGAACTGGCAGCAAAGTTTAGAGCGCAGTATCCGAGAAGATCTGCAATGATAGATGAACTGAAACGGTTTTGAGATTGAGGAGATTGGGTTATGGTAGAGATATCAAAGGCAGATTGGAAACTGTTTCGCGAAAGAGTTCCTGAATGGCAGGAGCATTATATGGAGCAATTGACAAAGAAGTATATCGAAATGTTGAGTTCTCCGGGAAATGCTTCTGATCACTTTTGGGAGCTTGAAAAGAGAATCAAAAATGATAAGAAGCATCCGGGGGTGATGCTGGAAATAAATAAATCCGAAGCCATATGGGATATTGCCATATTCATAAAAAAGAAGGTCATCACTCTGAATGATCTGGAAGGATTCAGTGAAGATCTGATTGATTCAGTAACAGAGATAATAAATCGATAGAAAGATGGCCGCACCCGTAAACGAATAAGGTTTAAATTCCGCGTAGATTATGACGTTTACGACGGTGGCAAGGTGTTGCTCAACGAAAACGACGTTGAAGTCTGTTGTTTGCTTGAGAGGTTAAGATCGGCGAAGGAGCATATTCAGATTGGAATAGACGCTGAAGACTATTACAGGATTAAAGATTCACAAAAGGAATCCAGGTAAGGAAGATATATGTTGATAAGATACGCACAATTAAATGATAAGACGGAATGGTTCAGGCTTGATCGCCATTTGCCTGAAGCGGGATTTGAAGAAAAAATCAGAAACAAACAGGGCTATGTATTAACTGAAGACGATAAGGTGATCGGAGTGCTCAGGTATAATCTTTTCTGGGATAATACGCCGTTTTGCACAATGCTTTTTATAGATTCTGATCATCGAAGAAAGGGATACGGAAAACTGCTGATGGAGCACTGGGAACAGGACATGAGATCCAAGGGATATGGAATGTTGATGACATCGACGCAGGTAGATGAGGAGGCTCAGCATTTCTATCGTAAACTTGGATATAAGGATAGCGGTGGATTTGTGGTTGACGTTCCGGGATATGAGCAGCCGATGGAAATGATCATGATAAAGGCTGCATGAGAAAAATGATTTTCAGAAAGCGCAGGAAATCCTTGGGCAGGACTGTGAAGAAGCACTGCGTCTTTTGGAGGAAAACTGGAAGGGATCGGCATGAATTATTTTGTTGAAGGATTACAGGGGAGCGGAAAAAGTACTCTAGTCAGGAAAATGTGCGATAAGCATCCGGAATGCAAGGCGTTTCGGGAAGGAGATTATTCTCCGGTGGAACTGGCTTGGTGTGCTTATACAACTCGGGATGCATATCTGGCTATCCTGGATAAATATGCTGAAATAAAGAAAGATATAATCGCAAAGAGTTATGAGGAAGATGGGCATATAATCATCTGCTATACACAGATCATCACGGACATACCCGGATTCCACAAGGATCTTGAGCAATACGAGATATATAATGCTCGTGTATCGCGGCAATCTTTCAAAAATATAATTCTGACCAGGCTTGCCAACTGGAACACGGACGGGAATATTTTCGAATGTTCTCTGTTCCAGAATATCGTAGAGGACATGATCCTGTTTCAAAATGCGTCCGACGCAGAGATCATTGCGTTTTACAGAGAGATCAAAAACGTTCTGGGCAGACGGGATTATCATATCGCATATCTTTTGAGCGAAGATATCCGATCCAATATCGATGTGATCAGGAAAGAGCGCTCGGATGATCAAGGGCGGGAACTGTGGTTTCCACTGATGCTCGGATATTTCAATGAATCGCCATATGCAAAACAAAACGGATTGGC
>JAGCUO010000027.1 GCA_017962825.1 Lachnospiraceae bacterium
AGTGACAAAAATGAAACGTCCCCATTGTCACGTCCCCATTGTCATAAATATACTCAGCCCTGAAGAGCCTTAATGATATCGGGAAGCTTAGCGTCAACTTCGTCATTTGCAAGCTGGCAGGTTCCTGCTGCAGCGTGTCCGCCTCCGCCGTACTCAAGGCAGAGATTTCCGATGTTTACGTCAGACGCCTTGTTGATGATACTTCTTCCGATCATGACTGCAGTGTTCTGCTTCTTGAAGCCCCATGCTACGTGTACGGATACTTCAACCTCAGGATGCATTGCATAGATCATGAAACGGTTGCCGGCGTAAATGGTCTCTTCGTTACGAAGATCGATGATAACGACCTTGCCGTCGATCCTGGCAATCCTGTCGAGCTGAGCCTTGAAAAGCTCCTGCTGCTCGAAGTAAAGGTCTACTCTTTCTTTTACGTCGGGAAGTTCGAGGATCTTATCGATGGGATGATCTACACAGTAAGTGATGAGCTCCATCATAAGATCGTAATTTGATACTCTGAAATCGTGGAATCTTCCGAGGCCGGTACGTGCGTCCATCAGGAAGTTAAGAAGAACCCATCCCTTGGGATTAAGGATCTCATCGGCAGTAAAATCAGCGCTGTCACCCTTATCTACCGCGGTCATGATCTCTTCCGAAACTCTTGTGAAGGTCTTGGGGCCGCCGTAGTAGTTATAAACAACCCTTGCAGCCGATTTTGCTTCACCTTCGATGATGAATTTCTGCTTGAGATCTTCCGATTTTACTCTGAGAAGCTCGCTCTCATGATGGTCAAACGCAAGCTTGACTCTGGGGTCAAAAGGAAGGTTAGTGGTAATGTCATCACCGGTTATATCAACCTTTCCATCCTGGACATCCTTAGGGTGAACGAATTTGATCTCATCGATCATATTCATTTCCTTCAAAAGCATTGCACAAACCAAACCGTCGAAATCGCTTCTAGTGATAAGTCTTCTGCTCATAGGGATCTACCTTCCTTGAATTCGATTTTTCTTGGTGAAAACACCTTTACTAATATATTTTATCATCTATTCAGGCATTATCAACAGTCTTTCCGTATTTGACCTTCTGAAATCCGAGATAATATCTCAGGTATTTAACAGGTCTTTCTTTGCGGATACGCTTAAGAAGCGCATTTTTGTATGAAATAGCCTGTTTTTCGTATGCAGCAAGGTCTTTTCCCTCCGCATATAAGAACAGCGTCAGATTACCGATAAAGTCATCTATTCCTTCACCCGCAACTTCCGATATCCTCTCACCGTATTCGCGAAGAGTCTCTCCCGGCATTGTTCCCGCATCCAGTACCTCCAGAAGTCCCAGTACCTGCCTGCAGAGCACCCTGTATCTTACGGAAGGCTCCTTTCTGCGGTATGCAAAAGAAACCAGGAGATTTCCCGCAAATATGAACAGAATGACAAAGAGCACTCCGGATACCACGGGAATAACTATCACATACCAAGGGATAACGGTCTGTGGAGTTTCCTCTTCCGGGGAATCCGCTTCCTCTGCAACCTCAGGAATCTCGGGAGGCTGATATCCCCCGTATCCGGCTCCTAAATTTGCATAGGCCTCACTTGCCTGCGCTCCGGTATACCAATAAGTTCCTGCGCTGTAACCCGGCGTAGGTTCAAATGCTATCCATCCGGCACCGTCCACATAGATCTCCGGCCATGCATGAGCCATTGAGGTATATACCGTCACAAAAGGCTTTCCCGCCGTAGGTACGTAATATCCCTGTACATATCTCGCAGGTATTCCCTCAGCCCTTGCAAGGAGTACAAATGCCGTCGCAAAATGAGTACAGTATCCGCGCCTGGTTTCAAGCACGAAATAATCAAGGAGCGATGCAGAATCCGTGACATATTCCGGAAGTTCACCCGGAGTATTGGTATATTGGAAGCTCTTCAAAAAATCGCAGAGCCTAACCGCTTTATCGATATCATCTTCGCACCCTTCATACACCTCATCCATGTAGGCGCACAGTTCATCAGATAATTCCACGGGCTGCAGATAGAAACTGCGGATGTGATCTGCATATTCAAGATAACTCTCATAGCTTGTATAACCTTCCGAGCCCTTTACCTGCGCAAGCTGTTCATTGAATGAAGCTTCGGAAGGCACACTTGCATTTTTTAAAAAATCTAAGAATTCGGGATTTGCAGCGTTTAGTCTGTAAAATGATACATAATATTTGTCCGGCTTATCCCCTGCCCACATCATATCCCCGCCGGTAAATACCGCAGCGTTATCTGCGATGGCATTGGGATCAAGGGATGATTTGGGAGGAGCAAAGATATATTCTGAGCGGAGTGCGGAATAATCGACTCTGAATGTGGACCTTCTTGCCAGATCTTCGGGTTTTTCAGTATATTCCGAAACCGCAGCAAGAAATGCAACAGTATCCGTCAGATTCGCATAGGTCTGCATATCATCATTGGAATACCAGGCTCTTCCGTCAAAAGTATCAAAGCTTTTTCCCGCAAGTCTTATGGCCTTTACTCCGTTTGTCAGTTCATTCAGTTCCAGAACCTCATCCTGCTGATGGGCAATATTTCCCAGCACCTCACCCCTTCCGGAAAAACCTATGGAAGAATCTGCGGGATCATAAACATCATCCGGAGTCAGTCTCCTGCCGATATCAAGGATCATCTCATATGCGGCATGAGCAATGTTTTTGACAAAATTCCAGTCATAAGGTTCTTCGGGAGCGGGACAGATAAGTATCAGAATGATCGATATCATGGCAAAGCCGGATACATACACCAGATGCTTTTTGTTATCCGTATCTCCCGATTTTTTCCATCCGCCCTGCATCACTTCGATGACGGTTATGATGAGCATGGAGGAGACGCAAAAGATCATATATTTATCGACGGAATAAGAAGTGATCCCCGCCCATATCATAAAAGCGATAAGGATTACAGAAACGATCACCTTAAGAGGCTTTATATTAACCAGAGCTTCACCAATGATCAGACCGCCTGCAGCTATCAGGGGAAGATACATATAATCGCGGTATCCCGTCAGAAATTCTTTTACGGCATCATTTCTGAGAAGAAATGCAGAGGCTACACCGATCGCTATCAGAATACCTGCAATGATCAGTCTTACGGTCCATCCCGACTTTCTCAAAACGGGAACAATGCAGGCAATGATCAGGGTGATCAAAGCCGCAGGAACAGTAACACTCTCTGCACCCGTCAAAGGGAGAAAATAAGACAGCAGTCCGCAGGTGACTGTGCATACATATATGATTTCATACAAAAGCGCAGTCATATGAGCACCTCACTTAATCTGGACTCATATCCCACAACTCTGTATCCGATATTTCCGGGAACAGCTTTTAATCCGGAGCCGTCCGGATCGTCCGTTACAAGAAGAAGCGACTGTCTTATCATGTTTCCGCTGAGAAGACTGCTGTACTCTCCTGCTTCATCGGTCCATTTGTGCAAGACATATATAACCGATTCCGAAGATGAGGGAATACTGTCCTCCCTGCATCCTTTGATCAGACGTGGTACATCACTGTCCGGTCTGAAACAATATCCGGACATGGCCGCATAGAACTCCTCAAAAGAATCCGTACTCTCGATCCTGTATGTGACATACCTGTCATTTATCAGATTGACGCTTACACCGATACCGTTCTCGGAATAGTAATAAACAAGTGCCAGAACCGTTTCGAGGATCTTGTTTTCAAGCGGAAGGTATTTTTCCGCATCTTCATCGTATCTGCATGAGTCCATAACGATCCTTACGGAAGGAGTATCCTCGCCGGTAAGAGTCTTCACCATGGGCTTTCCTGTCCTGGCTGTTGCTTTCCAGTTGATAAGTCTTACATCATCACCCTGAATATATTCTCTTAACAAAATATCCGGAACAGATTTATCCCTGGGCGGATTATCGGAAGATGCGATCACCATATCAGGACGTTCCGGGGAGGCCAGGATCTCAAGTCTCGGGGATACATGAACCTTGAGCGTTTCTCTGTTTTTAAAGGTAACGGAAAATAATCTGAGATAATCCGTTACGGTAACGCTCTCAATGCCGACTTCGTATTCACCCCTGTATTTGCAGACCAGAAGGGTTTCTTTTTTGATACCGGTCTCCGGCATAAGTTCGTATTCGGTATCCGTATCAAGACCGTTTATGTATGAGAAGTCGCTGAAAAATCCGGTCCTGACACCGGCATGAGCAAAGATATCTTCGTTTTGAAGGGAAAAATAGAACGGAGTTGAGCTGCCTGCAACGATCGTCCTTGTATCTATCTCCTGATAGATCTTAAACCGCAGGTAAACAACGATGGTATAGATAAAAGAAACCAAAGGAACAAACAGCGTAAAAAAGAAAAAGCCGTAAGAAACCGGCCCTCCTTTGAAAGATATTGAGATAAGAGATAATACAAACAGCGCAAGCGCTGCGATCCTGCTCATTCTCATCTTACACCATAGGTACCTTTGCCTTTAACACGTTTGAATAGATGATAGTGTCGATACTCTCACCGGCAATCTTAGCTTCATATGTAAGAACAACTCTGTGGTGAAGAGTATTGACCGATACTGCTTTTATATCATCGGGAGTGACAAAATCCCTTCCCGAAATATACGCTTTAGCCTGAGCAGCCTGCACAAGCATGATCATCGCACGGGGACTTACGCCCATAACGAACCTGTTTTCTTTTCTCGTAAGAGTGACTATGTCGCCGGCGTATTTGAGAACACTGTCTGCGATCTTTACCTTACGCACATCTTCTTTGATCTTGAGAACATCTGCCTCGCTGATGACACTTTCTATCTTGTCGGTTGTTTTACCCTCCAGAAAGTTGCGTGTGAGGATGATCTCATTTTCGGGAGAGGGATATCCTATGGAAAGTTTCATCATGAAACGGTCGAGCTGTGCTTCGGGAAGAGGATATGTTCCCACAAAAGAAGACGGGTTCTGGGTTGCGATTATCATAAAGGGATCGGGAAGTTTTAAGACTTTATCATCCACGGTGACTTTACCCTCAGCCATGGCTTCGAGAAGCGCGGACTGCGTCTTGGGTGAAGTTCTGTTGATTTCATCCGCAAGAATGATACGGTGCATGATTGCACCTTCCCTGTATTCGAACTCTCCCGTTTTCATATTGAGAACGGAAGAGCCCGTAACATCTGAAGGAAGTGTATCGGGCGTAAATTGTATACGTCCGAAATCAAGATCCACGGCCGCGGCCAGGGTCTTTACAAGTGTAGTCTTACCGACTCCGGGAACATCCTCGATAAGGACATGTCCGCCCGCAAGAAGGCATATGAGAATATTCTCTACAACCTCATCATTTCCGATGAAATATTCATTTATGAGTTCTCTAAGTTTCTCAGTCATAAATATCTTCTTTCATTGACAGGGCAAATTATGATTTACTTGTACACTATCAATTTTATCATTTTCAGACGGACCGGGAACGTATCTTTTTGTCACATATCGGTAAAAAAAATGCTCCGCGTCGGTTGAGGAATTCTACTTACTTTTTATATCCTCGTAAATGAGTTCTGGAGTGAGTCTTCTTTCTTCCATTACCTCATTAACGATGACGCCGTCGTAGAACTTACGCTCGAATCCGTAATTGAATACCTTAACATCTTTATCGCCATAGTACGATGCAACCTTTTGTCCGAAGCCGCCGTCAAGGATGCCGTCCTCAAGAGTAACGATCGTCTTATGATTGCTTAAGAGACTGTCCAGAGTCTTCTCATCAAGACCGGTTGCGAATCTGGGATTGATAAGCGTTACTTTCTTGCCTGACTTCTCGCCGATATATTCCGCTACCGCTCTTCCGAGATTAAAGAAATCTCCCAGTGCAAGTATTGCTACATCCTCTCCCTTTTCACAGATCTGATACTTAACTCCGTCAAAGTCCGTGCATACGGGATAAGCCGCATGATTTACTCCGTCGCAGGGAACTGCAAGCACAACGGGATGATCGTTTTGATCGATGGAGTAATCCAGCATCGCAAGATACTCTTCCTTGCTGGTAGGGCTCATATAGACAAGTCCGGGAATGTTTGAAAACATACCGATCGCCGAGATTCCGATATGAGTCGCATCGCCCATTCCGAAGACCGATGATGAGCTTAAATGAAGAGTTACCGCACTCTTATTAAGGCTTACATCCTGAGTCATCTGATCGTAAACTCTCTGTGCGAATGTGGCATTGGTGGCAAAGATGGGCTTTCCGCCTGCTTTGGCAATACCGGAACACATGGCTGTAGCCTGCTCTTCGGCAATTCCCACATCCACATAGTTATTACCCATTTTGGAACGGACATCCTGAGAAAGTCCTACGGCACCGGGAACGGCAGCGGTTACAACTACGATGCTGCTGTCGCTCTTAAGCTTCTCAAGAATATGCTCCGCAAAGATCGAGTTATAGGACTCTCCGTCCCACTTAAAAAGAGGCTCGCCCGTCTCTCTGTTAAAAGGAGGTGACCAGTGCCAGGATTCTCTGTTTTCCTCAGCCCTGGGATATCCTTTACCCTTCTGTGTATGTACATGAACAACAATGGGATGATCGATATCTTTAACCTCTTTGAAGGCTTTGATAAGTGAGGAGACATCATTTCCTTCCTCCACATATCTGTAATCAAGTCCCATGGATCTGAACAGATTATTTTCACATGCTCCGCCTGATTTTCTAAGCTCAGCAAGATTCTTATATAATCCTCCGTGATTTTCGGCAATGGACTGCTCGTTATCGTTGACGACGATTATCAGGTTTGTTTTCATCTCTCCCGCATAGTCCAGACCTTCAAGAGCTTCTCCGCCGCTTAAAGATCCGTCGCCGATGATCGCAACCACATTACCCTTTCCGCCGGTAACATCTCTTCCGTGTGCAAGACCTGTTGCAAGGCTTACGGAAGTTGAAGTATGACCGATATAGAACATGTCGTGCTCAGACTCTGCGGGGTTGGTAAATCCGCCCACATCTCCGAAATGCGCATCGTCTATATAAGCCTTGGCACGTCCGGTGAGCATCTTGTGAGGATATGTCTGATGTGCCACGTCGAAAACAAAACGGTCTTTCGGAGATTCGAAAACATAGTGAAGAGCTATGGTCATCTCTACCATTCCGAAATTGGGACCGAAATGTCCTCCTTTTTTGGTAAGGCGGTTAAAAAGCGCCTCTCTGATCTCCGAAGCAAGTTCCGGAAGCTTATCTTCAGGTATCTTCTTAACATCTTCGGGGCCGTTTATCGAATTAAGATATTTATATTCCATGTCGCCTCCTGTATTTAATAAGGGCTGCTCATTTTCTCCGCAGCGTTAACAGCTTCTTCAAGTGTCATATCGTAGAAAAGTCCAGCGCCGAATATTCTTCCGCATTTTCCGTCATCGACGAAAGCACCTGCTATAACTCCGGGGAGAGCGGATTCGGGTGCATTGGGAGCATTGGGGCCGCCCAGGTCCGTTCTGCACCAGCCGGGATCGGTCAGGTTTATAAGAACATCGCTTCCCTGAAGCTTGGATCCGATATCAATGGTAACTTTGTTAAGAGCCGCTTTACTTGCGGAGTACCCTGCCTGTTCGGGCTCGAGTGCAATACCGCTTGTAGTATTAACGATTCGTCCGAAGCCCTTCTTCTGCATAAGCGGCAAATAGTGATAGACGATCATCATGGGAGCTACGGTATTGATGAGAAAGCTTGTTGTGTAATCCTCAGCAGGGGTGGTGAGGTACTCTGTTCTGTACGCTATCTGCATTCCCGCATTGTTCATCACGATGTCGATATCGTGGCCCAGTGCATCGATCTCTTTAAGCATCTTCTCTACGCTTGCTAGATCCGAAAGTTCTGCCTCAACCGCCACGCACTCTACTCCGAATTTTTCCGCTTCAGCCTTCACCGCATCCGCATGTTCTTTTTTTCTGCTTTGTATCACAAGGTTACATCCGCGCTCCGCAAGTGCCAGGCATACCAGCCTTCCTATTCCTCTCGCTCCTCCGGTAACCAGTGCCCATCTGCCTTTAACGTCAACCATAATCTTCCTCCTAAACTATCCCTGGGACCATGGGGACGGTTCTCGTGGTGCAAAAGTTCATGCACCACAAGAACCGTCCCCATGGTCCACTGTCAAACTCTCCCCCGCATCATTAAATTATCACGGAAAAATTCGAGTATGGTATAATGAGGCTGTTCAAAAATAGAACAAATCGTTACTTTGCATAATACAAAACAGCACTGCAAAATTGGGGAAAATCGGGATATGGCTGATAAATTCGAATATTCGGATGTACTGGACCATAAATATGAATGTTTTACGGGCAACTATCCTTACGGTTATGAAATAGGACTCCACTGGCATTATTTCATGGAGATCCTTTTAATGATCAAAGGAGAAATGGAGATGCAGATCGGTAATTCCGTGATCACCGCAAAGGCAGGCGAAGTGATCGTACTGCTTCCTTCCGTCATGCACTCTCTTAAGATCGTAAGTGAAAACGCAGAATATTACGGCATTAAGTTTAAACCGGGAAATCTCCATGAACAGCAGACGGGACGGGAAATGAAATGGACGGAACTTTCTCTGTTTAAGATGGCTGTCTCCGATAAAAATGTCCGCGCCCACTTCCCTGTTTCCAAGGTCAAAAAGACCGATATCCGATATATGATGAGTCTTGCCATAAGTGAAATGCAGACGCAGGATTCGGGTTACATCTCCGTGATCACTTCCGCGGTGCACATCATCTTAACGGACATCATCAGGGTATGGCAAAAAGAAGGTCTTGCACTGGAAAGTCTTGAAACTCCCGTAATGGAGACGCTCTCACTGGAGGCACTCCCCGCCTACATCGACGAAAACCTCTCGGAAGATCTCCGGGTTGAAGATCTGGCAAAGATGTGTAATTTAAGCTATTCCGGCTTTTCCAAGAAATTCATCAAGATGTTCGGAAGACCATGCAAGAATTACATTGAGCTCATAAGAGTAAGAAAGGTCGCCCAGCTCCTTAAGGATACCAAGGACGACCTGAGCACCATAAGCCAGGAAACAGGCTTTTCAGATGCAAGTCATATGATCAGATGTTTTAAAAAAGAGTACGGCGAGACGCCGAAAAAGTACCGCGATAAAAGGTGACAGTGGGGACGTACCCCTTTGTCAGGAGGACCTTCCTGACAAAGGGGTACGTCCCCACCTGTCACCTTGGTTCGAATTCGAATATCTCCGGCTCTTTATCGGGTGCAAATTCCATGATATCGGAATCGCCAAGTCCCAATCCGCCGGTAATGCCGAGGATACGCTTAACGATAAGCGCCGCATCGGAATACTGCGCAAGTGCATTTTCATGCTCGTTGTTTATGGTGTACTCGTCCCCGTTCTTGGTCGCCTGCTCCATGACAGCCGCTTTCTCGGCAAGATTCATTGCACCTATGGTGGTAGCGTTGCTCTTTATCGCATGGATCAGGATGGAATAATCTTTCCAGTTCTTAGCTCTGTAATACTCGTTTAATTTCGCATATCTTTCATCATATTCGGAAGCAAAAACGGTAAGGATCGTGCGGTAGAAATCCACATCATTATGGGTAAATACCATTGCTTTCTGAGTATCGAATCCCGCAGCCGCAAGTTCCGACATTATATCAACGGCTTCGGCAGGCCTTTCTTCCGCAACAGTTTTAACAGGCTCTGCCCTAAATGCCGCCTCCTCGATCTCTGAGAAAACAGACGCACCCTTTGCTACCTTTACCTTTTCGGGAGGCAGGTAAACCATCAGCATCTGTTCGAGAGTTCTGCCCTCAACAGGCTTTGTCAGATAATCGGTAAATCCCTGGGCCAGATATCTTTCCTTGGCTCCTCTTATGGCATCAGCTGTCAGACATATGATCGGTGTCTTTTCATTCAGCTTATTATCAAGCTCTCTTATATGCCTTAGAGTTTCGGTTCCGTCCATTCCGGGCATTCGCTGGTCCAGAAGGATCACATCGTAAACATTTTTCTCCGCAAGCTCGATGGCAGCCTCGCCGCTCTCTGCGGTATCTATCTGCACACCGGTCTTCTTCAGCAGGTTGATAACAACCAGAATATTCATACGGGTATCGTCAACCAGAAGAATGTGTGCATCGGGAGCATGGAAGGATTCGGAATAAGCATGTGAATCATCATCAACACGGCCCATTCTGTATTCTCCCATGGGCTGTGCATTTTCTATCTTCTGCCACAGATCAAAAGAGAACACCGAGCCTTCACCGTACTTACTTTCAACATTAAGTCCGCTGTCCATAAGATCGAGAAGTCTTGTGGTAATGGACATTCCGAGACCCGTTCCCTCAATGGTACGGTTACGTACCACATCAAGTCTTTCGAAGGATTCAAAGAGCTTGCCCATATCGCTTTCCTTGATACCTATTCCGGTATCTGCAACGGAGACATGGAGTAGAACTTTGTCTTCGGTTCTTTCTTTTTCACCGATGGTGAGAGTAACGCTTCCGGCAGGTGTATACTTGACCGCATTGGTAAGGAGGTTAAGTATTACCTGATTGATACGTGCATCATCGCCGTTCATCTCGCAGGGAAGATTCGGATCTACCTTAACGATGAATTCGAGATTCTTGGAATCGGCTCTGTCCTGTATGGAATTTACCAGATATGTAATGAGCGATCTTAAACTGTATCTTACGGGCACGATCTCCATCTTACCGTCTTCTATCTTGGAGAAATCAAGGATCGAATTGATAAGCTGCAGAAGATTTCGTCCGGAGTTCTTGATATTGCCGGAGTATTCCCTGATGTTGGGAGAATCCGCTTCTCGCATGATCATTTCGTTCATACCCAGAATTGCATTAATGGGCGTTCGTATCTCATGGGACATATCCGCAAGGAAGCTGCTCTTCGCCTTATTTGCGGCATCGGCGGATCTCTTTTCAAGTCTGAGAACCTGAGCCTCGTATTCCTGCTTCTGTCTGTTGAAGCTCATCTCCTCGACCTTCTTACCGTATGCCTGCTCGTTTCTGTAACCCAGATAATAGAAAATGGATATAAGAACGAAGATGGTCAAAGATACCATAACGTTTACGGTAACCTGTGAATACGCTTCATCCAGAAGGTCTGAATTTCTGACCGCCATTACCACATACCACTGATCCATTACAACACTGGAAAAGAATGTGAACTCCTGTCCGTTTACAGGCAGATCAAAGGTGGTTTCCGATTTAGCGGTAATCTCCTTCATAAAATCGGGGCCGTAGACTTCATCGGCCATAAGTCCGCGAAGAGCCATGTCTCTGTGAGCCACGATAAATCCGTCGGAATTGACGATCATCGAATAACCGTTTCCGGCGATATCCGCAGTTTCCGACATTTCCTGAATATGATTAGCCTTTACGTCAAGTGCGACAACATTGGAATAGACCCTTCCGTTTCCGTCGTTTGATTTATGCTTAAGCATCTTACAAACGGTTATTACAACCGAATTGGTCTGCGCATCAACATAGGGTGATACGATAACTATATCTCCGCCGCCTGCCACCGCGGTTTTGTACCAGTCCCTGGTCATGGGCTTGTAATCAGCAGGGGGAACCCATGCATCTCCGTCCATGTATTCAGCGTTTACGACCGCATAAAGCCCCGTGAAGTTTTCATCGAAGTTTTCAAACTGTCTCTGTGTCTGATCGTAGATATAATCGCATATCTCTTCACTGGTGTTTCCGTTCTCGAGCATGTAATCAACTGTTTCGGCGGCAACATTGAGAGTCGACATCGCAAGGGTAAGGTAGTTGTCCAGCTCCGTGGATATATTCTTGGTCTTGTCCTCACCGGAACTGTATACGCCCGAAACATATGTCTTAAAGAACAGCTTGGAATTGTAAATAACCGCGAAGGTCATAAGAGAGAACGTAACAAGAAGAGTCAGGAAGAGATTGGTCTTACTTCTCTTTAATCTGACGGTTTCTTTTACCTCGGGAATATTCGTTTTATTACGGCTCTCCGCTCTGTAACGGATGGTGATGAAAAAGATGACGATCAGTATCAGTACTCCCAGAAATACCGATACAAGGAACAGCATTGTGGTAATAAGCGTGTAAGTATCGGAAGCATCAATGCCCTCAGGAAGAGCATCCTTCATTCTCAGGGCAAGATAATATCCGCCGATACATCCGCCGAAGACGATGAATGAAACGATAACCTGGAGAAGCGCCTGGAACTTGATCTCGGAAGACGAGCTCTCATTCTTTCTGACGCCGCGAGCTTCGTATTCTTTTTTCATGCCCCAGGGCATGAATATCTGTACGATATATGAGATTACGGAGAAATAGTAATAGGGATTCTTGGCGTTACTGGGCCAGTCAAAACAGGACGCGGTCCATGTAACATACTCCGCAAAACAGAACGTAAGAACAAGCCCGTTGAAATAAGGGAACGGGCTTCCGTCTTTTTTATTGTTGTTGTGATAGATAACGGACTGCAGGCAGAAGATCATGATGACAGTGGTAAATGAAACCTGCCATACATTGTTGAACCATCCGCCGAACCGGATATATAAAAAGAACTGGATGAGATTTAAAGGTATCGGAAGAAAAGAGACGATGGGCATAAATCCCTTGGTCACGGGATTTTTCATCTCATATACGGCTACGAGGAGAACGACATAACCGATGTTCCAGCCTAGATATGCGGTTAATTCGGAGATTTTGGGCTCTACGTGAGTGACAAGAGTCGATGTGATCCAATAATACCCGCTTAAGAAACTGGCAAAATAGTAGCCCGTAAGGAACAGCCATCCCTTGTTGGGCTTCTCGATATAACTATATAAGCTTCCCAGCATGCCGATAATGGCAGTGAGTAGCATTAATACATCTATGACATTATCTACCGTCATCATAGTCTTATTACTTAACCCCTGCTCATAAGATAATTATTCTGTAATAGAAAAATGATTATTGTAGAGCACTTTATCTATCTAATACGTTATTGTACAATAATTGCCATTTTACGACAACCAAAAGAGGGTAACGGATATGCCCGTTACCCTCTGCGCTTATTATCCTTTGTGCTTGCCGTCTGGCTTATTCAGACCTTGTGTCCCCCAGATCTATGTCCAAAGGAGCATCAATGTCCTTACCCACATACTTGCCGTCCTTCTTGCGCTGTTTGACGCATTCGGTGAGAAGGTATTCGATCTGACCGTTCAGGGACCTGAAGTCGTCTTCGGCCCAGGAGGCAAGTTCTTTGTAGAGCTTCTCAGATAATCTGAGCGGTACCTGCTTTTTTTCTGCCATTAATACAGGCTGCCCGAATTAACTACGGGCTGCGCGTCATGGTTACCGCAGAGAACTACCAGCAGGTTGGAAACCATGGCTGCCTTTCTTTCTTCGTCAAGCACAACGGTGTTCTTTTCATTAAGACGCTCGAGTGCAAGCTCAACCATTCCGACAGCGCCATCGACAATGAGTTTTCTTGCATCGACTACAGCTGAAGCCTGCTGTCTCTGAAGCATTGCCGCAGCAATTTCGGGAGCATATGCAAGGTAAGTGATACGTGCATCTACGATCTCAAGTCCGGCACTCTCTACTTTGCTCTGGATCTCATCCCTGATACGGCTTGCAACAAGCTCGGTAGAACCTCTGAGGCTTCCGTCATCTGCCTCGCCGTCGCCGGTGGTGTCTACATTATCGGTTACATCATAAGGATATACCTTTACGACATTACGTACTGCGGTATCGCACTGAAGGGAGAGATATTCTTTGAAGTTATCAACTTCGAACACGGCCTTTGCGGTGTCCTTTACTCTCCACATAACAGCTACGGCTACCTCTACGGGATTACCGAGAACGTCGTTAACCTTCTGCTTGCTGTTGGAAAGGGTCATTACCTTAAGTGAGATCTTCTTGCTGTACATCTCTGCAGCGGAAACTGCTGTTCCGGTGGCAGCTACGGTAAGGGGTGATGCGGTCGCTTTTACGTCGCCGCTCTGTCCGAGCTTGGTAGCTGCTGCGGGGTTAAACGCGGTGCAGAAAGGATTTACGAAGAAGAATCCGTCACCTTTAAGAGTTCCGACATACTTACCGAAGAGGGTAAGTACAAGTGCTTCATTGGGTTTAAGAACCTTAAGACCGAGAAGCAGGATCCATCCGAGACAGAGCCAGAGGATGGAAAGTACGGTAATGGGCCACATTCCGCTTTCTCCGCAGATGATAGCTACGGGGATTGCCGCTATATAAAGGACTATTACGAGAAAAAGGACAAGTCCTCCGGTCTTATGACCCGTAATGAATTTTTCCTGAACGTTGTTGTTTGTGTTACTCATATTTGAGTCCTCCTTTATTTGATATCATCATGATATCATTCTTATATCGAAGTGTCAACAAAAAAAGGGGTCAGACCCCATAAAAAAACTATAAAATTTCGTAAAGTGACGTGAAGAAACTGTCCTCCGTCATATAGGACAGGAAGGAAAAAAACTGTTCTATATGACGGAGGATTTTTTATGAAAAGAAATAATATGAGAAAATATGCGAAGTCCTATATCAGTCTTTTTATCGCAGGCCTTCTGATGCTCACTGCATGCGGACGGGTATCGGAGGTTTCGGACGAGCCTGACGTAACCTATACCGAAGAAGAGATTGAAGACAGGATCAGACACGTGGGCAGACGTTACGACGGAATTGACGACGGATATGGCTTAAATTTATTCGGAACCGGCGGTTACAGCATAACAAACTCCTATAACGGCGGAATGGTTATGTATGAAGCTGTTGCGGAAGATGCGGACGGCTACGCTCCCGCGACCTCACAAAGTTCGGTCAGTATCCCGGTTACTCCCGAAGATTCCGGCATCCCCTGGAACACGGAAGGGTATAACAGCATAAACGAATCCGGTTTCATAAACACCTCTTCCAACAGATTCTCCACCTTCGGAGCAGATGTGGATACCGCTACATATTCCAACTTCAGACGTACCGTTTATGAAGCATATGATATCTATAAGCATGAAGATTACGCCTATGGCGGTCTTGACCCTTCTGCCCTCAGGATTGAGGAAATGATCAATTATTTTGATTATTCATATCCCGCAGCAGAGGACGGGGAAAAATTCTCCGTAAGCCAGACCATAGTCCCCTGCCCCTGGAATGAAGATACCCTTCTGTACAGGGTAGGCGTAAGGGCTGAAGAAATCGATATATCAGGCGGTTCCAACATTGTATTTCTCGTATACACTTCGGGATCCATGTTCTGGAATAACGGTCTTCCTCTTGCTCAGAAAGCCCTCAAGACTCTCCAAAAGAGTCTTACCGAAAATGACAGAGTTTCCATAGTAACCTATGCCGGATCGGCATCAGTTGTTGCGGAAGGATTATCCGGAGATCAGCACAAGGAGATCAAAGAAGCAATAGATTCCCTCGAAGCCGGCGGAAGCACAAACGGCGCAGAAGGCATAATCACAGCTTATGACCTTGCACAGGAATACTTTATTGAAGGCGGAAACAACAGAGTTATTCTCTGCACCGACGGCGACTTTAATGTAGGAGTCTCATCGGAAGCAGGTCTTGTGGAACTCATCGAAGAAAAGAAAGAAACCGGCGTATTCCTCTCCTGTCTCGGATTCGGAACCGGTAATTACAAGGATGACAAGATGGAAGCACTTGCAGATCACGGAAACGGCAATTACTTCTACATCGATTGCACCGCAGAAGCCGAGAAAGCCCTCGAGGGCGAGATCTGGTCAACACTTTATACCGTTGCCAAAGATACCAAGTTCCAGGTTGAGTTTAACCCCGAGACCGTAGCGGCATACAGGATCATCGGTTACGAAAACCGTCAGATGGCAGCTGAGGATTTTGCGGACGATACCAAGGACGGCGGTGAAGTCGGATCCGGACAGACCGTTACCATTCTTTACGAAATAGTTCCCGTAGGAAGCGATTACGATGTACCCGAAGTCGAGTCCAGATACGATAACGATGAGGATACAAGCATTTCAAGTAATGACGAATACTGCGTACTCAATATCAGATACAAAGAGCCCGACGGAAATACCAGTGAGCTCAGAACCTATCCCGTAACCACCTCCATGTTCACCGAAGAAATGGATTACGACACTTCATGGGCCGCAGGTGTTGCTCAGGTAGGAATGATATACAGAGATTCAGAATTTGCAGGCGATTCCGATTATGACGATATTATCGAAAGACTCTCCGAAGATCCCGCAGTAATGACCGACGATTATAAGGCACAGTTCATTTATATCGTGGGACTGCTTGATGAGATGGAATGATATGATGTGAGTGACAATGGGGACGTACCCCTCTGTCAGGACGATCTTTCTGACACAGGGGGTACGTCCCCATTGTCATAACCGTCCCCATGGTCCCAGAAAATGCTATAATAAATTCACTTAGCGGGTAAAAGGAGGAACACAAAATGATCTCAACCACTTTATTGATCTGTGGCGGAATACTCTTTGCCGTAGCATGGATTGCATTATGCCTTTCGAAATACCATAAATGGGATAAAAGAAAAAAGAATTGTTCTCTGGAAATATCTGCCGAAGTGATCGACGTACTGGAGAGAAAACCAATGCGCGGTTCATCCATGCTCTATAAGCCTGTCTTCAGGCCTATGGATGCACCGGAGGGCACGGTCATAGACTCTGCCTATTATTCGAATCTGGTATCCTTTAAAGTCGGAGACAAAGTAGATCTTTTGGTCAATCCGGAAAACATCCGTGATTTCCTGTACAAGGATAGCTCTCTTAATAAAGGAAAAACCGCAGATATAATATGCTGTATCATACCTGCGGTCATTCTTGTTATCTGGTTCCTGCTTTCGCTTTTATAAGCATGAAATCCGGTTTGTGAAGGTTGTCACTGTAGTCCGGATATTTCGCTATGATCTCTTCATCGGGATAGGGTTCAAGAACCTTCTCCACTATAAATCCGTTATCCGTTAAAGTGTTGATGATCGTTGAGAACATCCTGTGATACTTCTTGACGCCTTCCACGAACCATTCGGATTCTTTTTCACTCTCAACGCAGTAGTTCTTCACGTTGACATGTAGCTTTTTACCGTTTTCATCCCGGGTCCAGCGCTCTCCGTCAGTATGGCAGGTGTTAAGAGGGTGCTCCTGGGAGTAGATAAAGTAACCGCCTTCGGTAAGCTTATCCGCGATTTTCCCAACCACTCCGTCAAAATCATCGATATAGTGCATGGCAAGGGAACTGATGACCACATCAAACTTTCCGTCCACTTTATCCAGATCTTCCATTGGAAGCCTCAGGTATTCTATCTTTTCATCTGAATTCTCCTGCTTCGCAACTTCAAGCATCTTCTCGGAAATATCTATTCCGACGACCTTTTCCGCTCCCATCTCGACGAACTTCTTACAATGCTCGCCGAAGCCGCAGCCAAGGTCCAGTACTCTCTTACCCTTCAGTTCAGGAAGCAGTGAAAACAGAGCCGGCATCTCAAAGAGGATGTTGGCATTTACCTCCCTTTCACGGATCTTCTTGTATCCTTCGAAAAAGATTTCATTGTCATAAATATTCTGCTTAGCCATTTCTTATCCTCCTTAGGATGATAATTATATGGTAGCGGGTAGGGATTTACAATGGTGACAATGGGGACGTACCCCTCTGTCAGGACGATCTTTCTGACACAGGGGTACGTCCCCATTGTCACCCCTGGTCCCTTCACCACCTGACACTCCATCTTTTTCGCAGTACATCTATCGGCTCCGGGGTTCTATTAACCACCGTCTCAGTCCCCTTACTTAAGACGTTTTTTTTTCGCTTTCGCGAAGCTCTGCCAGATGCTTTTCAAAAATATCCTCACTTACCGGAATATCCGCCCAGTCATCTGTCCAGGTTGATACATAAGCGGCATTCGAAATCGAGAGGGAATTAAGTCCCTCATAACCCGGCGCAATAAGAGGCGTGCCGTCAAGAATCGCATCCGCAAAATTGTTCAAAAGTATCGGATGTCCGTCGGGCTCGGGCGCAGTGAATTCCTCATATTCCGTTTCAGGACAGGCAAATCCTGATTTGCAGCTGAAACAAAATTCTCTTTCAGAGACTTTCAGTTTAGTCCATTTGAGTGTCCCGTTTTCAAGCACCAGCTTGCCCTTATCCCCGGAAATCTCCAGGCGATTCGTACCGGGTGCTTCACCGGTTGTTGTGATGAATGTAGCTGTGGCGCCGCTTTCATATTCGCCGTATATGGTCACATCATCTTCTATCGCAACATTGTGATATTTTCCGAAGGAACAGAAAGCCCTGACTCTTTTGGGCATACCGAATATCCACTGCCATAGGTCAAGATTATGTGGGGCCTGATTTAAGAGAACCCCTCCGCCTTCACCGTTCCAGGTTGCACGCCATGAACCGGAATCGTAATAGCTCTGAGTCCTGTACCAATTGGTTATTATCCAGACCATGTGCTTAAGATCGCCCAGCTGCCCGCTTTTTACGATTTCTCTTGCTTTGGCAAAAATCGGATTTGAACGCTGATTGAACATGATGGCAAAAACAACTCCGGCTTTTTCAGCTGCTTCATTCATCTCCCGCACCTGACGGGTATATACTCCCGCAGGTTTTTCAGTCATTACATGTATTCCGCGTTTAAAACACTCCTTTGCATAAACGGGATGATCGTAATGCGGAACAGCTATAAGGGCAGCATCTATAAGACCGCTGTCTAACATTTTTATGGTATCGTCAAAGCACTCCGCTCCGGGACAGATCTCCTTTGCCCTGACAAGCCTGTCCGGATCAATATCGGAGACCGCAGTTACCTGTATGCGCGGGCACTGACCGTCAACGACATTTTGCAAATGTCCGGTTCCCATATTTCCGACACCTATTATTCCAAGTCTTATTTTGTCCATGACAGTCCTCCTTTATATGAGTTCCTTTAGTGCACTTACAGCCGCCTCAAATGCGGTCAGATTATCCGGATAACTATATTCACCGACCTTACTCTTCTCCGATCTTTCCAGGTCATTAAGCCCGTCAAAAACAGTAAGATGAGGTTCTATGGTAAGAACTTCCCCGGAGTATTGTGACAACAAAAAAGGAAGATTTCCTATACCTTTTCCCGCCGGAACCACTGTCCCGTCAGGAAGTGCATCCTTGATATGCATGTATTCGATGTACGGATTTAATTTTTTCCATGCATCTGCAGTATCCTGACCCGATTGAATAAAATTTGCCGGATCAAAAACCGCTCTGATCTCCGGGAAGCTTTTGTGTATCTCAAGACATCTGTCTGCGATATCACCGTATATGCCTTTTTCATTTTCGTGGCACAAAATAATCCCGGTTCCTTTTGCAGCATCCACAAAACCGGAAAGCCTTTTTGCAACTTCATCAAAACACCCTTCCGAATCGTAAAAACTGAAAAGTCTTATGTGTCTTGCCCCGAGAATATCGCACAGTTCTATTCCGTGTTTAAAAGAATCCAGATGCTTTTCGTAATCATCTCCGATGCCGATCTTTCCGTAGGGAGAACCCAGCGACCAGACGGATATACCGGAAGCATCAAGTTTTGCTCTTACTTCTTTTGCTTTCGAAGGGGTTATATCCGCAATACCTGTCCCGTCCACTCCTCTTATCTCCAGAAGATCTATCCCGTTTGACTTCATGGCACTGATCTGCTCATCGATATTCTGTGAAGCTTCATCCGCAAAGGCTGCAAGTTTGTATCTCATGGTGTTCACCTCCCAAACTGTCAGGGCAAATATACCATGAGTCAATTTGCATTAAAATTGCATAATATACTAAATATATTGCAAATCAGCGCATGAAATGATACATAATCTGTAGACCTTAATTTCCCGTTGAATGATTTCCGGAAAGAGGAAAAAGCATGGATTTATTCTATGAACACGAAGCAAACGGAATATACACAAGACATGTAAGAGAAGAACATGCAGACGGAAGCGGCTATAGATTCCACATTCACGAAAGATGTGAGCTTTATTATTTTATAGACGGTAAAGCGGATTACCTTGTTGAGGGCACGGAATACCACATGAAAAGAGGGAGCCTTCTTGCCATGGGGCCCGGAGAAGTACACAGGGCAAAGCTTCTGACTAACGGCGTATACGAAAGATATGCGGTTAATTTTCCCATTGATATATTTGATGACATAGATCCGGAGAGACGCCTGATGAGACTCTACACAGGCAGGTCTCTGGGACAAAAGAATCTGTATGAAAAACCCGGATATGAGGAACTGTTCGACCTGCTTTGCGGAGAATTTGAAGATGATTACGAAAGAAAACTTACCGCATATCGTCTTCTCATGGAGATATTATCCGGACTGTGCGATGACTTTGACTATAGTCCGGAAGTCAGGAGAAACGGAAAAAGAGGACAAAAAAATACACTTTCAAATAAACTCTTAAAATACGTGAACATCCATATCTTTGATGAACTGACAATAGACCTTCTCGCTGAAAAATTCTATGTGAGCCGTTCCCAGATAGGAAGAGTGTTTAAACAATCCACAGGTGCTTCGCCGTGGGAATACATAACAGCTAAAAGACTGATAGCCGCCAGGCGAATGCTGGAAGAAGGCAAGGCCGCGGGGGAGGTTTCGGAAAAGTGCGGTTTCGGAGATTACTCTGCGTTTTACAGAGCGTATGTTAAAAGATACGGTGAAAGTCCAAAAGGCAGATGACAGTGGGGACGTTTCATTTTTGTCACCCGGTGA
>JAGCUO010000028.1 GCA_017962825.1 Lachnospiraceae bacterium
ATGAGCATCCTCATATTGCAGAGGAATATGAAGCATTGAAGCTTGAATTATGGAAGAGATATGAGCATAACAGAGATGCCTATACCAATGCTAAAACTGAGTTCATCCGCAAGTGGACAGCAGAAGCCCGCATGAAATATGTCGACAGATACTTATAAATTCCAGTTGTCGGGATGAACGGTACGAATAATAAACAGTAAGCATAACTATGAGGTAATAGTATGTCAAACATAAAGGCTTTGTTAGATGAACTCAAAACGCGGGAGAAAGATATATTCCCGAATGATTTTGCCAAATCGGGATTAACGGCTAAAGACATAACCGAGATCGGTAAAGAACTTAAGATCAAGTTCCCTGCTTCTTTTAAGACTTTTCTGCGGACATACCAGATACCATCAGCAAAGGTGTATATCACTTTGTGCGGTGAATATGCTGATGCATTTGGTGTTACATTCTCAAGAAATGGGAATAAATACATTGATACTGAGGAAGATGAGGTTCTCGTAGAAGTTGATTGGGCAGGCTACGATGTCTCGGGTGTTGACGCCTTTATAAAGAGTTACCACGACATTAATGATGGCACTTCGGCTTGGGCAAAAGCGGGTTTCTTCTATTTGGGTGAATTCAGAGGTTATCAGATTTTCCTGGATGGCAAGGAAGATGTTGTTTATTTGATTTATCATGAGGATCTATTTGAGAGCGAAGATTATGAAGATCCCAAGGCTGCGCGAGAATGCATGGAAGAGAACGGATATGAATTCTGTGATAATTTCGAGCAGCTATTGAAGGTAATATGTACCGGCAAGACTTATGACGAGAGTGAACATATCCTCTATGGTGATGAGCCGGTTGAAGAACAGCCAAAGGAAACTGCTGCAGATTTGACTTCATGCATTTTAAAGGTTGGCGAGGCAAGCGACACTCCCATCAAGAATCAGGATAAGATCGGCGGTTTTCCTACTTATCTTCCTGAAAAGATACCGGAAGCATCTAATTATGGCGGACACTTTTTTATGGAAATATATAACCACGGGTTTGCTGATCCGGATATCATCTGTTGGCAATTCTATTCCCAGAAAGTTGGTTGCTATATCTCAGATGTAATCGAGATCCGCAAAGGTGCCAAATTGTATGATGAATCGAGCAAGCTGATCAAAAAGCGCAGATGGCTTCACGAATTTCCTCTTATCCTGGAACCTTCCGATCCGAAAAAACTCGACGGAACAGTATCGGCAATCGGAGGAAAGATTCCGAAGCATGCCAAGAATACTTTTAAGAGGAAAAAGATAACATATCTGGGATGCATTACTGAAAAGATCACGCCGACAAAAGAATTGTATATTTCCGGGTACAGCGAGGATGGAGTGCTTGCATTCGGCTTTGATGCTAAAGGCGCACTCTATGCGGAAACCTATGAGTGATCAGGAGGCTTATTATGGGACAAGACGAAGAAATCAAGACAATGATCGAATGGGGAACTGAATTGAACCAACCGGAGTTCGTAGAATTTATCGAGTTCATAAGAGACCGGTATGAAGATAAGAAAACGATAGTGGTTGATACGGAAGGAACGCAGTTCGAAGGCGAGATCGATAAGATATTTATTTTTTTCAGGAAGCCGTTTCCGGACTTCGACTTATGCTTTTTTTATCAACTAACCGAAAAGGAAAAGAAGGAGAAGTCAAAGCGCTTTCGTTTCCGGTGGGACTACACTTATATGCATATGTTCAAAAAAATCGGTGAAAACAAATTCCACATCACGGCTGAAGAGAGTCCGGAAGCAACAATATGGCTTAAGTAGACATATAAATTGTCAGTAAAACTAATTGAGAAGCAGGTGTGATAATGAACGCTTTGATAATTAATTGCAGTCCCGTCAGGACAGGAGCAACAGCTGAGATAGTAAAGATAGTGGAAGGTGAGCTTAAGTCCCGTTATGATACCAGGTGCATTTGTATAGATGATTATAAATTTGCGTTTTGCAGAGGCTGCAGAGCGTGTCATAAGACGGCTCAGTGTGTCATGAGCGATGCTCAGGTGATACGGGACATAATGAATGAGTTCGATAATGCTGAGATCATCGTATCGGTTGCACCTTCATACTGGGCTGATATTCCCGGACAGTTCAAATCATTTATAGACAGGGTAACGCCGTGGTGTAATACTCATGAACCACATGCGACCATAAAGCAAGGCAAAAGAGGTTATGCCATCGCTCTCAGGACCGGTCCTAATATGCCTGAATGTGAGAGACTTATCGGCAGCATAGAACATTTCTACGGACATCTCGAGATTGAGTGCGAAGGACATCTGGGTCTGACATCGCTCGAATACAGGGAACAAGTTGAATCCAGGAAACAGGAGATCCTGGACTTTTGTAAGAGCATTTGACGCTTAAGGTATTAATAAGAATAATAGACAGGATAATTTACTAAGGATAATAAACGAAACCGAGGTAATAATATGCTGATTTCAAAATATGGGAATGGATCGGAAGAACTTGTGCGAGAGTTTGAGGGCAAGTATGGCATAGTGCTTGATGAGGATTATTGCAAATTCCTGGTTAAGTATAACGGTGGAGATACACCCAATACTCATGTGGGAATCAGAGGCTGTTCAACAGATCTCAGATACCTTTACGGGATAAATACAGAAGAGAGTATTGAAGATC
>JAGCUO010000029.1 GCA_017962825.1 Lachnospiraceae bacterium
GCTAAGTAACTCAACAGGTGCTTTATCATCCGTCATGATATTATCGCCGGCTTCGTATTCAACCAAAGATCTCTCAACTGTTTCCATTGCCGCAACAAGAATCTCGTTTTCTTCGAGATCAGTATTGTTATGGAAGCATTCGATAATATCGGACTTGCCGGCAAATAATTCCCGGTTGGTGCATCCGTAAACATCCGCTGTATATACAACGGGAAATACGGATGAAATGGTGTCGGAAAGATACTCATTGATATTTCCTTCGGTATCATCCCTCATGTTCATGTTAACAACCATTACACCGTCATCATAAAGATGATACTTAACGAGTGTAAAAAACTCCACAGTGGCCATCTGAAAAGGGATCGTTATATCCTGATATGCATCGACTACAATTACATCATAGAGCCTGTCCGAAGGAATCTACTGAAGAAAAGCACGTCCGTCATAGGTAGTGATCTTAATATCTTCGGGAAGCTCGAAATACTTATACGAAAGATCCGCAATCTTCTGATCGATCTCAACACCTTCGATATTCACCTCATCAAAATACCTGTCACACTGTGTGGCAAAGGTTCCGCTGCCCATGCCGAGAACAAGTATATCCAGAGGTTTTTCCTTTTCGTGAAGGCCTGCCATATAGGGTCCCGCCATGTAATAGTCATAACACATGCCGGAAAGGTCTCCGCCTTTTTTGTAGATGGACTGAACTCCGAAAAGAACGTTCGTTGAAAGTATTATGGAATCATCGGTCTCTGAAACCTGAAGATAATTATATATGGATTCATCCTCAACAACGAGATCGCTTACCCAGAATGCAAAGTTGCTTTTATAGCCGAATATGCAGCAAAGGATAAAGATGATGACAGCAGCTACGGAGCCGATGCTCTTAACTCGTCCCGAGATAAAATAGACGATACAGAGTACAAGCAGGATTGCCGCAAAAATAAGAAATGTTGCGGAGGTTCCGACCGCAGGGATGCTGATGAAGGTGGGTACGAATGTACCGATGATGCTGCCGATCGTGTTGGCTGCATTAAGCATTCCGACGATCTTACCACTGTCATCAAGACTGTCCACAGTGTATTTGACCAGTGAAGGTGTTACGGTTCCGAGCAGGAACAAAGGAAATACAAATATGACCATACATGCAACGAATGCTGCGATGATAAGGAAGTTCGTATTGATCGAAAAGATCAGTAAGGCAGATATTCCGATTATGATGTATTTGCCCACTACAGGGATAAGTGCGATCCATACAGCGGCCACGAGTATCCTTCTGTAAAGCTTATCGGGATTGGGATCCTTGTCGGCTTTGCGTCCGCCGTAGATGTTGCCGAGTGCCATGGCGATCATAATGGTACCGATTATTATCGTCCAGACGATCTGTGAAGAACTGAAATACGGAGCAAGTAATCTGCTTGCTCCGAGTTCAACCGCCATGACCGACATACCTGCGAAGAATTCCGTCAGATAGAGATATACTTTGTTATTGAGTATCTTCTTTTTATTTGAGTTCATTTAGTATTACCCGTTTATAATTCCGCTTTCCTTTATAGCATTAAGAGCTTCTTCGATGACAGGAACCGTTGCGACAAGAGCCATTCTTACATAGCCTTCGCCTGAAGGTCCGAATGACGATCCGGGTGTACAGAGAACACCGGTCTTTTCAAGAAGCTCCATACAAAATTCCATTGAGTTTCCGTGTCCCTCGGGAACGGGTGCCCATACAAACATGGATCCCTTTGCATCGGGAATGTTCCAGCCGATCTTTCTTGCACCTCCGCAGAGAGCATCACGCCTTCTCTGATATTCCTTATTCTGAGACTTCACAGAGTCATCGGGACCGGTAAGAGCCGCGATCGCAGCCTTCTGAATGGGTATGAACATACCGAAATCGATCTGGCTTCTGAGTTTCTTAACAGACGCAACTATGTCTTTTCTTCCTACAAGAAAGCTTATTCTTGCACCGGTTACATCGAATGACTTTGAAAGTGAGAAGAATTCGACACCAACGTCCAAAGCACCGTCATATTTTAGGAAGCTCTGACCGATATTTCCGTCATAGATGATGTCGCTGTATGCATTATCGTGAACGATGATGACATCATTTGCCTTGGCCCAGGCGATGATCTCATCATAGATTCCTTCTTTTGCGACGCTTCCAACGGGATTTGCGGGGAGCGAAACTATCATGACCTTGGCTTTCCCGGCTACATCCGCAGGGATCGAACTGACGTCCGGAAGGAAGTTGTTTTCAGCAATAAGAGGGTAGTAGTAAGGATCTGCTTCCGCAAGGAATGCTCCAGCCTGAAATACGGGATAACAGGGATCGGGAAGAAGTACGGTGTCACCCTTATTAAGAAGAGCCAGGCAGAGATGTCCGCAGCCTTCCTGTGTACCGTAACAGCTCATGACCATATCCGGAGTTATTCCGTCCACACCGTAACGCTTTTTGAAATATGCACATACAGCCTCGAGCATTTCGGGCATATCCCTGAGTGAATATTTCCAGTTAACGGGATCCTGTGCAGCTTCGATAAGTGCATTCTTAATATGATCCGGTACCGGAAAATCGGGAGTGCCTACGGAAAAGTTATAGATCTTTTGACCCTTGGCTTCACACGCGATCTTTTTTTCATTAAGTGCCGCGAATATTTCCGCACCAAAGTTATCAAGTCTGTCAGCGAACTTCATTTCAAAATACCTCTGTAAATATATATTTCATTCCCGCAGATCATACGGGGCAGTGATCATTTTATATATGATTCCATATCGAAAAAGCCCGAAAACCCTTATTATAGCGTACTAACTATTCGTTAAATCCGTATTTTGCGAATAGTTGTATATGGATGCCCTTTCGCATATCAGGGTAACTGTTTCCTCAATACCGAGTCCCGTCTCATCAATCTCGACATCTGCGTACTTTCTGTAAAGCGGAACTCTTTCGTCATAGATGTCATTCAAAGTTTGTCCGTCACGTAAAACAACGCCTCGGTGTTTAAGATCCGATAAACGCATCGATAAGTCATTCAGATCAAGATGCAGGTATATTATCAGACTGTTTTTACGAAGTTTTTCCATAGCCTCGGAGCTGTAAACGGCGCTGCCGCCGGTAGCTATAAGCAGTCCCTTATCGTTTATACCCTTCAGAACGTCATTTTCGACGCTCAGAAACCCATCTATACCTTTTTCATCGATTATCTGACTGAGCAGCTTTTTCTCTCTGTGCTGTATCAGTATGTCCGCATCTTCGAAACGCATTCCGAGCTGTTTGGCTGCGATGACACCGGAAGTGGATTTGCCGACACCGGGCATACCGATCAAAACTATATTGTCGTACTCTTTTGCTCTCATCTTGTTAAATAATTAACATATATCACATCATTATAACTGATATGACTTTTTTATCTCACAACAAAAAGCTTTGCTCATTTCCTGATAAGATCATCCGAATCAAGAATTATCGTAAATGGTCCGTCATTGGTAAGCTCGACTTTCATATCAGCACCGAACACACCCGTCTGAACATTAAAACCTGCGTTCCTGCACTCTTCTATTATATGTTCGTAAATGGGTATGGCTTTTTCGGGACGGGCCGCATTTATGAATGAAGGTCTGTTTCCGTGACCGGTATCAGCACAGAGTGTGAACTGGGAAACTATCATCAGTTCTCCTCCGACGGTTTTAAGATCCAGATTCGTCTTGCCGTTTTCATCTTCGAAGATGCGGAGTCCTATAAGCTTTGCAATCATCCTGTCCGCTATTTCCTGCGTATCGCTTTCCATGATGCCGCAGAGCACCATATATCCGTGACTGATCTTTCCGGACACATTTTCTTTCTTTTCTCCGGATTCATCGGTTTCTATTATGGTTGTCTGAGCGTTAAGAACTCGCTGTATTACAAATTTCATTTATCCTGTGACTTCTTATCTTTCTTGTTCTTGTTCCTTGTGATCATCGCTGATATAAAGCCTTCCTTCTGAGGACGCTTTTCAACAGGCGGTATCGGATTAACGGTTCCGTCTTCGTTGATGGTGCCGACATCCATGTAATCGTTTGTCTTGTAAGGATATCCTTTTTTCTTAAGACGGTTTCTGTTGAACTGTCTGAAGCCCGCATACAGAACGGCAAATACAGGAACACCGATTACCATTCCGAATACTTTGAACAGA
>JAGCUO010000030.1 GCA_017962825.1 Lachnospiraceae bacterium
TATGAATCGGATTTCCAGACCTGGAGCATGATCACTTCAACCACCGCAGTCGAAAGACCGGTCGTCGGAAAAGACTGCTACCTCATCGCATGCGTTGCCGATCCCTTAAATTACGAATATGACGATCTCTTTACCAGGATCGATCCCTGGGTTGATCTTGCCATAAACACAAGATATCTCGTCATTGTACTTACAGGCGTTTTCGCCATCCTCACTCTGATAAGCGTGATATTATTCTTCGCCAGAGTCTTTGCACTTATCGCAAGAGGATTTAAAAAGCTCGGCTATCAGTGCAGGGATAATATCGGACTTACATGGAGACTGATCGGAATCGCTGCTTTCTGTACGTTCGCGGAATTCATTGTGCTGGTTGGGGCATATGAAAGTTCGGCCGAGGAACTGGTGATCGCCGGATGGTTTGTACAGACACTGATCCTGTTCCCGCTGTTCGTGATCTCGGTTCTCCAGCTCAACCGTCTTGCAAAGGGAGCAAAGAGAATGGCTGAAGGAAATCTTTCCTCACCCGTAGATACAAAGCATATGTTCTACGATTTCAAGACTATCGGAAACTGCATCAACTCGACCGGCGAAGGACTTGAGATTGCACTGGCTGACCGCATGAAGAGCGAGAGATTCAAGACAGAGCTTATCTCCAATGTCTCACATGATATAAAGACACCTCTCACATCCATCATCAGTTATGTGGAGCTTCTTAAGGAACAGCCCGAGGGCGAACCCGCAAACCGCGAATATCTTGAAACCCTTGAGAGACAGTCGGTCAAGCTCAAAAAACTGCTCGAAGATCTTATCGAAGCATCAAAGGCGTCAACCGGAAACCTGAAAGCAGAACTTGAGCCCTGCAACGTCAACACGGTTCTTCATCAGGTGATCGGTGAATATCAGGAAAAACTCTCCGCATCGGACCTTGATCTTCGCATCAGTGTTCCGGAAGAACCCATAAGCATCATGGCGGATTCCAAGCATCTGCAGAGAGTACTCGATAATCTCCTGACTAATGTCTCTAAATACGCGCAGCCCGGCACGAGGGTGTATGTGAACCTGAGTGCAGGTACCGATGAAGCGGCAATCGAGATCAAGAACACCTCCAAAGAATCCCTTAACATGACAAGCGACGAACTGCTCGAGCGCTTCGCAAGAGGAGACAGTTCGCGGGGATCCGAAGGAAACGGACTCGGACTTTCCATCGCGCAGAGCCTTGTGGAGCTGATGAACGGAAAGCTCAAGCTTGTAGTCGACGGAGACTTGTTCAAAGTAATACTTCTCTTCCCGAGAATTTCAGAATAAGAAAGTGACCGCGTCGTAATAATCAGATCACGACGCGGTCGATGTTTTATATGGTAAAATATTGGTATGGATATGAAATTGAAAAAGCGTCCCGGCGCTGAAACAACAACCGTATATGAAAACAACGGAGTTCCGCGGATAAGTTATCTTTCACTGGAGAAGTATCCCTGGCTGTTCAACGGCTTTTCGACAAGGTTCGGAGGTGTGAGCACCGGATATTACGCGAGCATGAATCTTGCGTTCACCGTAGGTGATGACAGGGAAAAAGTCCTGGAAAATTACAGGCTGTTCGGAGAGTCGGTGGGAATAAGCCGCGAGCAGATGGTCTTTTCGGATCAGCAGCATACGACAAATGTAATGGAAGTAACCCGTGACAATCTCGGCGAAGGCATCCTGAAACCCAGATCATTCAAGGATATCGACGGGATCATGACAAATGAACCCGGAGTATGCCTTGTCACTTCCTATGCCGATTGCGTGCCCCTGTACTTTGTCGACCCCGTGCATAAAGCTATAGCGCTCTCACATTCCGGATGGAGAGGCACGATAGGAAATATATGCCGGAATACCGTAAATGAAATGCATCGCTTATACGGAAGCAATCCTTCCGAGATGATAACCTGCATCGGTCCTTCCATATGCGCAGACTGTTATGAGGTCGGAAGCGATGTAGCGGATGTTTTTATTGAAGCGTATGGTATGGATTCAGGCGTGGTACTTCCTCATAACGGAAATGTCCCCGGAAAATACCAGCTTGACCTGACACACGCAAATTTCCTGAATATGCAAAAGCAGGCATCCCTGACGAAAACATTTCTGTTCCCGACCTGTGTACCTGCTGTAACGGCGAATTCCTTCATTCACACCGGGCTTCACACGGAAAGCGCGGAGGCCTGTGTGCATTTATGATGATCAGGCAGTGAACTACTGTCTGTCAAAATATGCCTTCCCCGAATCGGGAAGGAAATAAGTTCTTATATATCCATCCGTAGAGACCACGACAAACTCGTTGGTCTCTTCTATATAGTAGACGTCATCTCCGTCTTCCTGCTCGGTCTTATGAAGAGCTCTGGGATCCGTGACCACGGCGGATGCGGCAAGCTCATACTCCTGTGCGGAGGCAAATCCCATGCTTACCCCGTGTTTTTCGTAATGCTGGTCAAGAAGCTCCTGTGATCTGAAACAGTACATCGGTGCATTGGGGATCTTATCCTCATAATACTGGGCCGTATGGATCGCTACGGTCTGCTGCTCCTGTGCCGATTGAGTGGCCTCAGCCATCTCCTTTTCGGACATCCTCACAACCATGCTGGAAATGACCGCGATCATAAGGATCGCCAGCGTAAGGATAATATATATTCTGAACCTCTTCTCCATTAACGAAAAACCTCAATATAATAGTACCGGGCTTAAGATCATCCGATCTCTTCGTCGGTCGGCTTCCTGACATTGCCCTTGAATCTTTCCTCGCAGCATCCGAAAGCCTTGTAATTCTCTCTCGCCTGCCTGAGGCTGACGCTGTTTGCGCCGCCCTCAAGATCCTCATCGTCAAACTGTTTCCAGTCATCCTCCCAGAAACATACGGGACATATATCAAAGTCACCCGAAGGTTTCTTTTTAAAAGTATAGCAACCGCAGCAGGGACACTTATATCTGATCTCGCCCGATCCCATCATCTTGGCATCTTCAAATACGTTTTTGTCCATAATCAGCGCCTTCCTTTCCTCATAGCTATCCTTCGGATACATTTTATATTTTATCACGTTTAGGCCCGATTTATCAAAAAAAGCCCGTAATTCGTACAAATTGACATATTTTCGGTAAAAAGAAGGCGGTGACATTTGCAGTCACCGCCACTTTTTCCCGTAATCCGGTCAATATAAGCACTCATAGAGAAGATTTCCGTCGCTGTCGTAGATCCTTTCATATTCATATCCGTAAGGATATTCCTTTGCAGGGAATATCATAAGCTTACAATCCTCAATCCTGTAACCGTCCTTCGTTACGACCTCCGTCCTGAATACAAGATCGTCACCGAAGCCAAGTTCCTGCTCGATCGTGAATATCTCTCCGGTCAAAGCTCCCTCCGTGATGTCCATCGTCTTTAATTCTTCACCGTTGGATAAATAAGTGATCCTGACGGATTCAATCTTTTCCGGAAAGCTGAAGTTCATACTGTACTGGCCTGTATATTTCGTTCCTCCGCCCAAAGTATCCTTACAGTCAAAATTACACGAGAACATGGGAACAGGGATATAATCCCAGAACAGCTCTTCGGGAAAATCGACCGTTTCATTTTCGATAAGCTCACCGTTTTTAATGCTTACAACGGGAACCGAACAATTATCAAACAGGCTCAGGGTTACGTTTCCGGTATACATTCCGTTACCGTCTTTTGAAAGCGCGACATCCTTTCCCGCAATGCTCAGTGTCACCGAAGTGTCCGGGGTGAATTCCTTGAGCCAGAGTTTAAATCCGACGTCAACAAGATTATTTTCCGGATCCGATATTTTGTATTCAAAGTTTCTTACAAGCCTTTCGCCTTCTTCGATCTGGCTCCTCAGATTCTGCACATCAAACTGAAGCCCGTTCACTTCGGCATCAAGCTCGCCGATCCTGCTCTGAAGGCTGCCGATCATACCGTTTGCGGTGCTGATCCCCAGATAGGACAGTATCACTATGATCATGAGCACGATCTTGTATATTACACTTGCCGTGCTTCTCGGTTCGGGTATCGTGCTGTGAGTATCATGCACTTCGCCTTTTGTTACCTTATCGAGATGTTTGTTATACGCTATTATGCTTACCGAAATGATGATGACCGCGATGATCAGCATCAATATTATTATCCACAAAATACCTGCCATTTCTTACCTCCGTTCAGATATTGAAAAATCTTCTGAAATCACTGTAATAACTTCTCGTTACATCAACCAGTGTTCCGTCAGACATTGTGAGTATGTATTTCATCGAAAGTGACGGTCTTATCTTCTTTACATGCTTTCTTGCAATTATGACCGACTTACTGACTCTTAAAAATTCCTTCGGATCGAGAAGCGACTCCAGTTCATACATTCTGTCCTGTGAATGATATGTATCCTTCAGTGTATGGATCTCAATATCTTTCCCGAAACTTTCTATGTATATGATCTCGTCTGCGGTAATACTGACACGGTCTTTCTTTTCATCCTTTACGGATATGAATGCGGAGTGGCGGCCGGCCTCAGTGATCATGTATTCCGCATCTTCACCTGTCTCTATTCCGTGCTCGGCGAGATACTTTTCTATGAAGTCTTTCTTTTCGTCCGAAACCGATATTCGGATCTTCATATATCTGTTTTCCTCCTTACAGGGGTTATCATAACAGACAAAAAAATAATTAAAATACTTTTGCAATAAGATGCACTGAAATCAGGTATGAGTTGCACAGGGAAGATAGACTGCGAATTCCGTCTCGGAGTTTTCGGCATCCGAACGCGCATAGATATCACCGCAGAGTTTGCGTGTGATCTCATAACATTCAAAAAGGCCTATACCGCTTCCGGGAACGCCTTCGGAATTCGAGCCTCTGTAGAAGCTGTTGAACAAAAAGGGAAGTTCCTTGTCGGGAATGACTTTACCCTTGTTTTTGACGGAGATAAGATATCCTTCCTCATCCTTGGAAATACGCACGGATATTCCGTCGCCATTTCCGTACTTGATCGCATTTTCCATCAGCTGTGAAAGGATGCGGCAGATACCGTCCCTGTCGCTTTTTATGATCGCATCCGATTCTAGTTCAAAGGAATGAGGGATCTTCAGAACATTAAGTCTGTTCCCGTATTCCTCATTCAAAAATACTATAAGCTCATTCAGATAAAAATTCTGTATCGACGGCTCGAAATCAACGACGCCGCCCTGTGCTTTGTCGATGAGTTCCTTGACGATCGATGCGATCTCATCCGCATTCCTGCTTATCTTTTCCGCAACCCCGGCATCGCTTTCGTTCACCTTTCCGTCAGGCTGATACAGGCCTGTGGAAATGGCATCCGCATAAAGCTTGATATTCGACACGGGAGTCTTGATCCCGTGTGCTATCGTCGTGAGCATGGTAAGATGCTCGCGGCTGAGTTCGCCGATCCTTCTGCGGTCGCTTGTAAGGCGGTCACTGAGCATGTTGATGCCCCAGGTAAACCTTCCGAAGAAGCGGTTCTTAGTCTCGGGAAGTTTTTCCGTCAGCTGGTTTTTGGAAAGCTTTTCGGGATATGATGAGAGTTTTTCAAACGGTCTTAAGATATGTGTTCCGATGTAGATGCATACTCCGAAAGTGATAAGAAATGCCGCGGCAATGCACAGCTCCGTAAAGATCAGAAGTTTGGAGAATCTTGATTCGCCGTATTCAAAGACAACGAATCCGCAGATGCCTTCGGAGGAACGGAGTACCCACAGCTTCTCATAATCCTTATCGGGATTTATAAGACTGACCTCGCCGCTCCCCGCTTCCGCGGATCTAAAATATACTCGTTCGGGGATCGGATCATTCCCGTATTCTTTCTTCAGGTCA
>JAGCUO010000031.1 GCA_017962825.1 Lachnospiraceae bacterium
ACATTAAGCTGCTTCGTGACAAAAGAAACCGGGATCCTGTCATCTTCTATCAAAGCCCTGAGCAGTCTTTCCTTGGCAGATCTTTTCTGCCTGAAAGCTTCATCCGCAAGGGATTTAAGTTCCTCTACGGGCATCTTCCTGACAAGGGTCTTATGCTCAACCGCTTTTACCTTGGATTTAACGGGAATAACGGCTTTAAGTGCCTGAGACAGAGTTCCGCCATAGGTATCCTTGATAAATGCGGCTATTTCAAAACTTCTTTCCTCGGCACTGATGCTTCCGTCTACGAGGCCCAGGATATCCTTGATCTTGGAATCATCATAATCTGCTGTGTCTTTGATAGCAGTAACATAGCCCTTCTTCTCGGAATCACCTTTTCCGAAAGGAATCCTTACTCTGCTTCCCACGCAAATAATACCGGATAGCCTCTCAGGTATCCGGTAAGTAAAAGGTATGTCCAGTTTTTCAATGCTGATGTCTATGATCACATCGGCATATAGTGAACCATGAACCAATTCTTTATCTCCGATGTAATGATTATACCACTCTCTTACATAACGAAAAAGAGCTCCGGGATTACCGCAGCTCTTTTTCGTTTCTTATGAGGGGGGAGAATAACTAACTCTTATTAGTTATCTTGATATAGATATTAAAGTAAAAATATGTCAAAAATGTGTCCGAATCCCTAAATAAAAATAAAATCAATTAAGAAACTGTTAATAATTTCTTCGTTTCCATAAAGTCTGAATTTGAGTCAGTGGGGACGGTTCTTTCCGACTCCTTTTCTGCCGGCTAAAGCTTCAAAGTACAATTTAAGCATAATGAGTCGGAAATAACCGTCCCCGGTGACTTGCTTACATATAATACTTCAGCTTAAAATCTACGTACTCATTTCCCTTGAATTCATTGATACCGGGTTCATAACAGATATCCAGTTTGACGGATTTCCTGCCGGCATACAGGTCTTCTGAGGTTCCCTCACCGTATTTTGCATCAATATATGCATCAAAGGCCTGCATATCACCGAAATTAATGAGTTTATAACTCTTTCCGTTACAATATGCGTTCAGCTTTCCGTACTGTCCTTCTTTACCCATTCTGGAAGCAGATCTTATCTCCACGTCCTTCCAGGCAAACATGGCTCCGGGATTGGCACTTCCCACAGGTTCAAGCTTTTCAAGGTCCCTGATAAGCCCCGTAGTGATGTAATCAAGAGGAACACATGCATCGAATCTGACTTCTTTTACAAGATCGTCAACCGATAATTCAGCCTTCTCGTTAAGCCTTTTCGAAAGTTCTGAAAGATTGCTTTCCTCAAGTGAAAAGCCTGCCGCCATGGCATGTCCTCCGAATTTGGTAAAAAGTTCCTTCACCTCGGACATCTTCTCGAACATGTTATAGGCGGGGATAGATCTTCCGGAACCTTTAAGTCCCTCTTCTCCCTTTGTAATGACCAAAACAGGTCTGTTAAATCTTTCTTTTATCTTACCTGCAACAAGTCCCGCAATACTTTCATGGGAATCCTGCAGATATATGACCAGAACCTTGTTTTCCGTCAGATTTTCGCTTTCCATGATCTCAAGAGCTTTCTTTACTCCCGTTGTTGTCATGTTTTTACGAAGATCGTTCAGTTGTCTGATCTCCTGAGCAGCTTTCAGGCACATGTCATAATCACCTGATAAAAGAAGACCCACCGACTCGGAGGCACTTTCAAGCCTGCCTGTTGAATTGATACAGGGTCCTATGACAAAAGAGAGAGAATATGCGGAAAGCTTGGTACCTGCAAGGCTGTTAGCTGTCATAAGAGCTTTGAGACCTTTATTTTCCGTAATAGCCATCTTCCTGAGGCCCTCTTTTACTACAATGCGGTTCTCATCGCAAAGATCCATTACGTCACAGGCTGTGCCCAAGGCAGCAAACTGGACAGCTTCGTCAATTACGGCTGCCAATTTATTTGAAGGCCTCCTGCTCTGAAGGGCCATTAGAAGCTTAAAAGCAACCATTGCTCCGCATATTCCTCTGTAAGGATATACGCTTCCTTCCCTATGGGGATCCACAACGGCTATACACTGAGGAAGGATCTCTTTTTTCAGACCGTTTTCTTCCGTAAAAGGAACCTGATGGTGGTCTGTTACGATGACTTTCATACCCAGTTCATAAGCAAGGGCAACCTGAGAAGCCGCAGCGATCCCGTTGTCACAGGTGATTATAAGCCCCACTCCGGACTGCGAAGCATCACGAACAATGTCATCATTTATTCCATATCCGTCCTTAAGCCTGTGGGGAATGGCATAGCTTACATCTCCACCGCAGGCGGAAATCCCCTTAACGAGGATACAGGTAGAGGTAACGCCGTCAACGTCATAGTCGCCCACAACGCGGATCTTCTCTCCTTTATCGATGGCATCAAGAAGTCCGGTCACGGCTTTATCCATATCAGGGAGCAAAAAAGGATCATGGAGAAGGCTCATATCCCCCTCCAGATAATTTCTGGCATCATCAATTGTTTCTGCGCCTCTGTTTCTTATGACTCTTGCGCATAGAGGGTCAATTCCGAGTTCTTTACCCCACTCGGCAAAATTCCCGCTTTTTCTGATTTCAATCCATTTTTCCATAGGACTGTGTTATCCCACTTTCCCGGTGTCACCTTACGAATCTATCTCTACGGTAAACTTAACGGTTTCACCGCAGTCCGTACACTGATAAGGACCGTTTTTAAGATTTCCGCCTCTTCTGAAAGCATAAATAAAGGGATATATGGCCTGCATGGCAACCATACAGACTTTATCGCTGTTTTCTTTATCAAGCTCCGCACCGTTAAACCTGATAACATCTCCGGGCTTGTACTTGGGGCAATGGCTTTCGATCACGGTTACTTTAACTTTATTATCCGTATAACTCATATTAAGGATCTCCTTGGTGACAGCAGGGACGTTTCTTTTTGTCACCTGATATAGCTATTATATTATTTGCTTATAGAGGTGACAAAACAGAAACATCCCCGGTGTCACCTCAAAAAATTATAAAAAAATGCAGGGGTGAAATTTCACCCCTGCTTATTGATATAGTTACCGGATCATGCCTTTTTCTTAGCAGGGAATTTCTCCGAAAGAATGATCCAGAAAGCACCTGCAAGACATACCGATGAGTAGCATCCGCATCCGATACCGACCATAAGAGGAAGTGCGAAATCCTTGATGCTGGATACGCCGAGGAAGTAAAGAAGCGCAACCATTACGAAGGTGGTCAGTGATGTGAAGATACTTCTTGAAAGAGTCTGAGTGATGCTCTTGTTTACAATAGCCTTTATATCGCTCTTTCCCGCATTTGCCATATTCTCACGTACACGGTCGAATATAACGATGGTAGCGTTGATGGAGTAACCGACGATTGTAAGCATACATGCAACAAAGGTGTTACTTACGGATACTCTGGCAGCAGCATAAAATGCAAGCACTACAAGAACGTCATGTACAAGCGCAAGTACGGAAGAGAAACCGAAACGGATATCCTTGAATCTTACTCTGATGTAAACAAGCATGCAGAGGATTGCTACGATAACCGCGATAATGGTATCTCTCTTCATCTCATCGGAGATGGTTGAGGAAATGGTCTCGGTCTGGATGCTTTCCTTCTGAACACCGAAATCATTTACAAACATATCCTCAAGAGCGGTTCTTACCGAAGACTCAAGTGAAGAAGTCTTGAAGATTACTTCATTGGTATTCTGAACGGTCTGAACCTGAACGTTGCTTCCGGTTATGGCTTCTATCTTGGGAACAACATTATCGGTAAGATCCTGAAGTGTATGTGATTCGTTGAAATCAACGGTTGTAGCGGTTCCGCCTACGAAATCAAGTGAGTAATTGAGTGCTCCCTTGCCGGAAGACTTGTTCACTCCCATGAATACAAATCCGGCAATGATAAGCGCTACGGAAAGAACAATGAATACTGCTTTCTTGGAAAGGAAATCGACAGGCTTCTTCTCCCTGCCCTTACCGTAAAGAGCAACATTCTTAAGTCCGAGAGCAAAGAATGCCTGCATGAGCCACTTGGTAACAAAGAGCGCGGTGAACATGGATACTACGATACCGAGCGCAAGAGTCTGGGCAAATCCCTTAACATTTGCGGGTCCGAGTGCAAGAAGCACAACAGCAGCTATAAGGGTTGTAACGTTTCCGTCAATAATAGCGGAAAGTGCCTTTGCATAACCGGTTTTGATAGCGCTCTCAACGCTGGCGCCCTTACCGAGCTCTTCTCTGATACGTGCAAATACGACTACGTTTGCGTCAACTGCCATACCGATGGAAAGAATGATACCTGCAATACCGGGAAGGGTAAGTGTAAGTACATCATTAAATCCGATAAGGAGAAGCACGATCAATGCAACATAGAAGCAAAGTGCGATCGCTGATGCAAGACCGGGAATAAAATATACAATGATCATGAATACGGCAACGATCGCAAGTCCAATCGCACCTGCTTTAAGTGAAGTACGGATCGCATCTACACCGAGCTGAGCACCAACCACTTTTGAATGAAGCTCTTCGAGTTCAAGATTAAGTCCGCCGATACGGATGGTGGAAGCAAGGATTGATGCATCCTCATATGTAAAATTTCCGGTAATGGAAGCCTGTCCGTTAAGAATAGGCTCATTAACCTGGGGATAGCTTATGACCTCTCCGTCATAATATATTCCAATGGTTTCGTATCCGTTATTAACAGCCTTTGTGGTACCCTCGGCAAACTTGGTAGTTCCCTCGGGAGTAAGGCTGAGAGAAACGGCATACTGGTTGTTCTGCATGTTATCCTGCTGGGTAACCGCTCTTGCATCTGCAACATCGGTACCGGTGATAACGATAGATCCGTCTGCCTCAAGTTCCTCAATGGTCTTGGTAAGAACCATCTTCTGTTCGGTTGTTCCGTCATCATTCATCACATAGGTGGACTGATAGTTCTGATTGCCCTCAGAATCAGTCTGTGCGATAAAATAGATAGCTCCGGGACGGCCGAGCTGAGCAAGAATAGTCTCTGCATCCGATACACCGGGAATCTCAATGGCGATTCTGTTGGAACCTTCCTGATATACCTGTGCCTCGGTGGAGTAGCTTTCAACTCTCTGCTGAAGCTTATAAATTGTATCTGCCATATCGGTATCGGAAGGTGATTCCTCGCCTACTACCTGATAAGTGATACTTACTCCGCCCGCAAGATCGAGTCCGAGCTTAATGTCGGACGCATTTCCTGCGCCGTTTCCGTCGTAGCCCCAGATATCCATATAGCCTATTCCGAGAGTCAGAAGCAGAACTATAAGAATGACAAGAGCTGCCTTACTTTTCTTCATGATCTGTTTTTTCCTTTCAAAT
>JAGCUO010000032.1 GCA_017962825.1 Lachnospiraceae bacterium
AAAGTTGTATGGGTCTTTTGTAATGGCCTGAGCCAAATCCCCCTGTATCCCTGGCAGTGTCTGTGCGAAATTCGTTATCGCCTTCCCTTGCCGATCATAAAGATCAGTCTCCAGAAAATTGAGCAGTACCGAACGCGACCAATTATTTTCTATCGTCTTATGAACAAAGAATAATGCCTTATTCTGGTCGTCCTTGCATTTGTCTATGATCAGTTTTTGATGTCCCCAAGGAATCATAAAAATATCACTTCTCAAATAGTCCCCAGGTTGGGGATAATTTGTTTTCTCAGAATTGTCCTCAAGTTGAGGACGATTTATACAGTTCTTATACAAATCATAGAAATATACCATGTATTTCAGATTTGTGGGTGAAAAAGAATGTATATCAGGCAAAAGTTTCTTAAGATCATCGCTTATTTTCTTATAGAATGAAGATCCATAATGGTTCTTCTCCTGCATATCCGTAATATCTCTTCCTAGCGCATAATAAAACCTTAGCATTTCAACATTTACACTGCTAGCAGCCTTGATTTGACTATGTCTAAATCTACGACCCACTTCTTCTATCCATTTCTTGTAATCCTTATCCATCTTTATAACATTACTCATCAATTGTCTCTCCCCCTCTCCTTCGTATTCTGCAGCATACTAACATATGCCAGCAGTCTTTTCTTTTTTGCCTCAGACAGGTCATGACATTCTTTCATGATCTGCATTTCTATATCATCCGTAATGATCGAATGATCGTATTCGGGCTTCTCATTATCTTGTTTTCCTACAAGGAGTTCCTCCGGCGTGATCTGCAGTGCTTCACATATGACCATGATCTTGTCTGCTCCCGGATTCGTGTTCCTTCTCTGCCAGTCAAAGATCGTATGCCTGGATATTCCGGTCATTCTCGACAGCTCGGGCATTGATATATTCTTTTCATTCATAATCTTAAAAAGTCTCTCACCTATTGTCATGATCGGCCTCCTTATATGGTATCGTTGGCATATACCAACAATACCATATCATAGCCTTTTCTACAAGAAGATTATCCTTCCTTTTGTAAATCCGCTCAGCTATCTGTCAGTACATACTCCAGGGATATCTGTTCTTTCAGATACCTGTTTCTCTTCGCGGTGTATCTCTTGTAAGATTCCTTCATCGTTCTTACCAGGAGAAACTTCTCCGGATCCGGTAGCTCTTCAAAATTGATCTCATCTGCATATTTTGCGATCAGGTCCGCCAGTAGATCTGCCAGCGGTTTCCATTCATCCGATCTGTTAACTGTTAATTCTTTCTTTGAACTCTCTGACACCCTTAACCATCCTTTCCTCTATTCTGTCAATCTCATTCATGCCTTCATCCTCTGTGTGGAAGATCAGGAACTCATAGTCATCTTCATCACCCCCTTCCGTGATTTTGTTATTTTCATTCCTAGCAAGCAGGGCATCGGTGATAACCGGTGCGTTTTCGCAAGCAGGGCATCGATATATACCGACGCCTGCTTGCGACTTGTTGGGATGTCTCCCAAACCCTCTGAACCTGTAAAAACTCTTAAGTACCTTTCAAATTTGGGGCATAAAAATAGCGCCTCGGATCTCTCCGAAACGCTCATGTTCAACGTCAAATAATAGAACTATATTTTTCTTCTTACACAGATATGCCAACAATCAATTCGATGACTTCAAAGTTTCTCTGATTATAATTTTATCATCCTTTTATATTTCTGAAAAGGGAAACAATGGGGAATCCAGGGGTAATAAAGGGGACAATTGGGGACAAGATGATATTTCTCATTTGGATAATTTCTTTTTTCTCTCCGGCAATTCCTCCCACATGCTTTCGACCAGCTCACACAGAAACTCCCGGCTATCAACATCATCCACCAAAATCATTTCCTTAGCACCATCATAAGGAGGTTCCATCTTTGCGTCAGGCATCATTTTAACCGCCGCCGGAACAGGTTTAACCAAAAGCCTGTCATCATAAATGCCTCCGAATACTCTGCTACGATAATAAAGGATATATTCACCCATCATCGCTCGGAAGCTAACTTCATCTAGTCCTGACAGCTGCTCTAAGACAAAATCCAGATATTCTTTCGTTGATGCCATAAACTATTCCCCCTTCGCCTTAATCGGATGCCGGATCACAGTCTTCAACTTCTCCGGATCAACCTTCCTGGCATCACTCAGATAAATCTCATGATGCAGTCGCTTATCCGTTATATCCAATTCATAGCCCTGCTGTTCCATGAACTCATGCATCATAGCAACTGTAGCAGGCTCATCATCATAAGAACCGATATGCATACATTGGACGCAAAGCCCTTCCTCGACTGTCAGAAACTCAACTTTGGAGAAATTCTGCTTTTTCTTTTTCGTAGTTTCCTCAGCAGCCCATCGGAAATCATCTTCTGTCACAAAATCCGGAATACGAATCACTGAGATCCAATGGAAGTTATCCTTATGCGCATAGTCAACTCCCTCCACGCCATCTTGCCACCAGAATCCCTCCAGCGGTGGAACAACGTAATCGAAATAGCCGTCTATCTCATGGTCACCCTTCTTGCTCATCTTGATTGTAAAGGCAATCCCATACAACAATCCGATAGCCTGCTTATACTCTCCATCCTCTTGATTCGGATTTCCTGATCCTCGTACAGCAATATAATTCATGCTCGGTACCGTCACGATACCGGGCTTACTCTTTGGCATGTAAAACTCTTTGTATTCTTTCTTGAAATCAAAAGCCATCGCGGTCTACCTCCCTGCATCCTTCTCTTCAAAGGGTTTATTCCAGGAACCTATCTCAATCAGATTTCCTTCCGGATCAGCGATATAGCAGGTCCTCTGTCCCCACGGCTCAATTTCCGGTTCCAAGACCGGTGTAGCTCCGTTCTCTATCGCATTTTTGAAGGCTGCATCAATCTCATCAAAGGTATCAACATAAAGAGCAATCTCCGAATGACCATTCAATCCCTTAACATATTCATACCGGTGGCCAGTCATCTTTTCAAAGTCCTTACGCCCATACAGAAGAAACAGCGTTCCATCCTTCACAAGATATACATTGGAAGTATCCTCTGTTTCCTTGATCTCAAATCCAAGCACATCCCTATAGAAACGAATCATCTTCGCCATATCCTCAACCAATAATCCAAAACCGTCCAATCTCATAACGCTGCATCCTCCTTGTAAATTGTTGTCATTCTCTGCACCATAAGCGCGATTTTCTCTCTTGCCTCTATCGGTTCAAGCACCTCCGCCTTATCCCCGAATGTCATGATCCAGGTGATCAGATTATCCATGTCCGTATAATCTGCAGTAAAGAGAAGCCTGCCATCATTTTCCGTAAAGCATGATGGGCCGAACTCTTCTACAAGCCGCCACTTCTGATCCGGCTCAAATAATGCCTTCACTTTAATCCCGCCCGGAAATATCTTTTCATTTGAGAGATCGGGCATAGCCACTTCCCTGCATTCAAAAATCTTTTCTGTTTTCTGTACTTTGTCCATGCGGTTCAGCTTGAACAGCCTGAAATCCTTCCTTTTCAGACACCAGCCCCACAGATACCAGCTCGACCATCGAAACACCAGATAATACGGTTCGACCGTCCGTTCACTCTCACCTGACGGAGCATAATATCGGAACTTGATCAAATATCTGTCTCCGATTGCATCCTGTATGGTTTCTATCTTTGGAGCCAGTGATTCCCGATACCACGATGACAGATCGATCAGAATAGAATCCCTGCCGGTGATAAACTCAGACGACCCCGCCTGAATCTTCTCCATGAGCTGCCCGTAATAGCTGCTTCCGCTCACGCTATCAAGACTCCGAAGTCCGGCAAGGATCATCTGCATGTCCTTTGATGTCAGGATCGTCCTGTCCATCCGGTAACCGTCAATAATGCTGATACCGCCGCCGGTTCCTTGCGCTGTTCTTATCGGAATCCCTGCCTTGCACAGATCCTCAATATCCCTGTTGATTGTCCTTCTCGATACCTCAAACCGTTCCGCCAGCTCCGGTGCCGTAGTTTTCTCTTCCTGCAGAAGCACTGACAGTATTCCGATCAGCCTGTCTATCTTCATTCCCGGGTAACGCCCCCTCACTTCGTTCGGCGGCATGTCGGTCGGAACAATGAATATCATGTCTTCGACTTGATGGTTCCTCCCTCTCACGCCGTATGTATCATATCAAAGTCAACATGAAAACTGTGTGTCATGTTTATTATAACAGTGAAACTATTTTTTCGCCAACGAAAATAGAGCGAAGAGACGATACTTCATCCTCTTCGCTCCAATTTCATTTTCGCTTAGCCAAAGATCTGTTCCGGCAGTTTTAGTTTTGCGGCTTAACCACCTATACT
>JAGCUO010000033.1 GCA_017962825.1 Lachnospiraceae bacterium
ACTATCGTTTCTATGAACCCCATTATGGTCGACGGAACCGGAATGTGCGGAGCTTGCCGTGTACATGTAGGCGATGAGATCAAGTTTGCCTGCATCGACGGTCCCGAGTTTGACGGATGGCTTGTTAATTTCGATGAGTCCATGAGACGTCAGACCATGTACAAGACCGAAGAGGGCAGAAAGATGCTCGAACTTCAGGAAGGTGCAACTCATCACGGCGGATGCGGCCATTGCTGATCCGTACATGTAAACCGATTCTAAACCATCTTAAAGGAGATATATAAATGGAAGTCGATGTAATGAAGAAAGTTCCCGTAAGAGAGCAGGAGCCTCAGGTTAGAGCAAAGAATTTCGAAGAGGTCTGCTACGGATATACTCTTGAAGAAGCACAGGCTGAAGCTTCAAGATGTTTAAATTGTAAGAATGCTCAGTGTATGAAGGGATGCCCCGTATCCATCAATATTCCCGGATTTATTCAGCAGATCAAAGAGGGAAATATCGAAGAGGCATACAATATTATATCCCAGTCCTCAGCACTTCCCGCTGTTTGCGGAAGAGTCTGCCCTCAGGAGACCCAGTGCGAGGGCAAGTGTATCAGAGGAATCAAGGGCGAAGCTGTTGCCATCGGTAAGCTCGAGAGATTTGTTGCCGACTATGCTATGGAGCACGGACTTAAGCCCAAGAAGGAGAAGGAATCAAACGGGATCAAGGTTGCCGTAATCGGTTCCGGTCCCAGCGGACTTACCTGTGCTGGAGATCTTGCCAAGCTCGGATATGATGTAACGATCTTTGAAGCACTCCATCAGGCAGGCGGAGTTCTTGTATACGGTATCCCCGAATTCAGACTCCCCAAAGAGAGAGTTGTTGCAAAGGAGATCGAGAACGTTAAGGCCCTTGGCGTTAAGATCGAGACCAATGTTGTTGTAGGACGCAGTGTCACCATCGATGAGCTTATGGAAAAGGAAGGCTTCCGTGCCGTATTCATCGGTTCCGGTGCAGGTCTTCCCAGATTTATGAATATTCCCGGCGAGACTCTTAACGGTGTATTTTCCGCTAACGAGTATCTGACCAGAAGCAACCTCATGAAGTCCTTCCGTGAGGATTCCACAACTCCCATCATGAAGAGTAAGAAGGTTGCCGTTGTCGGCGGCGGAAACGTAGCTATGGACGCTGCAAGAACCGCTCTCAGACTCGGAGCTGAAGTACATATCGTATACAGAAGAGGCGAAGAGGAGCTCCCCGCAAGAGTAGAGGAAGTTCATCACGCTAAGGAAGAGGGAATCATATTTGATCTTCTCACCAATCCCGTAGAGATAATCGGTGATGAAAACGGATGGGTCAAGGCTATCAAGTGCGTAAAGATGGAACTCGGTGAGCCCGATGAATCCGGAAGAAGAAGCCCTGTTGAAGTTAAGGGATCCGAATTTGAGATTGATGTTGATACAGTTATCATGTCTCTCGGAACTTCTCCCAATCCTCTTATCTCAATGACCACCAAGGGCCTTGAGACCAATAAGAGAAAGTGTATCGTTGCCGAGGAAAATACCGGTAAGACTTCAAGAGAAGGAGTATATGCGGGCGGTGACGCAGTTACCGGTGCAGCTACCGTAATCCTCGCTATGGGTGCCGGCAAAGAGGCAGCCAAGGCAATCGATGAGTTCATAAACGGATGATCTTTTAAGAGGAAAAATATGTCCGGATCTGAAAAAGAAAACAGCGACAACTACGGATACAACGAGGAGGCGCCCTTAGCGCCTCCCGTTTCCGAAGTTAAGGATACCGACGAAGACGAGCTTTCCCCCGGATTAAGAGCACCTTATATACGCAATAATGAAAGGGCTTCGGATTATAAATCCACCGGTTTGTTACTTACGATATTCGGCGGCGCCGGTATATTATTTGTTCTTTTGACCGTGATAGGTATCATTCCCGAATATCTCGGAAATCCCTATCTGTCATATGGTGTGCTTTTTGCGGTGTTCACACTCTTTTTGGTCATGGGTATCATATCCATCAGAAGTGCGGGCATTTTTGAGAAGAAAGCAAAATCAGATCATACACTTGAAAAACGAATTCTGGATTTTGTCGGAAATGAGCTGGACTCTGCCGAAGTTGATGCACAGGCCGGCATATCCGATTCCGATGAACCCGAGGTTTTGTTTTTTAAACGTACCGATTGTCTGAAGAAAATAATAAGCAATAAGTTTGTAAACATCGATCCCGGTTTTCTCGACAACCTGATCGACGAGGAATTATACGATCAGATCTTTTCGGACAAGACCGAAGAATAATCTATGAACATAAGTATTATCTGTGTGGGTAAGATAAAAGAATCATTCTACCGTGATGCCATTGCCGAGTATGCAAAACGGTTATCCGCATATTGCACTTTTAAGATAATCGAAGTTGAGGACGAACCCGACACAGGATCTTCGGAAACGGTGATAGAGACTGCAAAACAGAGGGAAGCCGAGCGGATACTTAAGAATATAAAACCCGGAATGCATGTGATCACTCTGGAGATCAAGGGTAAGAAATATTCATCCGAAACTTTTTCCGAAATGCTCTCTGATCTTTTTGTTTCCGGAAAGAGTGATATCGCATTCGTCATCGGAGGGTCCAACGGACTTGCCGGATGCGTATCAGACAGAGCGGACGCCAAGCTGTCCTTTTCGGATATGACATTTCCTCATCAGCTTATGAGGGTTATCCTGTCCGAGCAGATCTACAGAGCATTCAGGATCATGCGTGGCGAACCCTACCATAAGTAACTGAAAAGTATGAAGAAAAAAGAACTTGCAGCCGAGGTTATAAAAAGGCTTAAAAAGGAATATCCGGATTCCGTATGTACTCTCGATGTGGAAGATGCATGGCAGCTTCTTGTGAGTGTCAGACTGGCTGCTCAGTGTACGGATAAAAGAGTCAACGAAACGGTGCCTGCTCTTTTTGCCAAATACCCGTCACCCGAAAAACTCTCGAAGGCAAAGCTTTCAGATATAGAAAATATCGTCCGCCCCTGCGGTCTTTTCAAAACCAAAGCACGGGATATCAAGGAATGCATGACACAGCTTGTCGAGAGATTTGACGGTATTGTTCCCGATAACATGAAGGATCTCTTATCCCTTCCCGGTGTCGGAAGAAAGAGCGCGAATCTGATCCTGGGTGACATATTCGGTCAGGAGTCCTATGTGTGCGACACACATTGCATAAGGTTATCCGGAAGGATCGGTATGTCGGACGGAAGCAAGGATCCGGTCAAGGTGGAAATGCAGCTTCGCAAGATCGTACCTCCCGAAGAATCCGGTGGTCTTTGTCACAGGCTCGTGGACCACGGAAGAGCCGTCTGCAAAGCACAGTCACCTCAGTGCGAGGTATGTTGTCTTAATGATATCTGTCGTAAGAAAATGTGATCTTTTTACGAAAGGAGCTTATCTATATGAGAATGGTTGACATTATAATCTCCAAGAGAAACGGTAATGAGCTTACCGATGAGGAGATAGCTTTTTTCGTAAACGGATATACAAAAGGTGAGATCCCCGATTATCAGGTCTCAGCTCTGATGATGGCTATCTATTTCAGGGGAATGAGTAAAAAAGAAACCCTTACTCTTACAAGACTTATGGCTGATTCCGGAGATCAGCTGGATCTTTCGAAGATATCGGGTATCAAAGTAGATAAGCATTCAACCGGCGGTGTCGGAGATAAGACATCTCTTGCACTGACTCCCATTGTCTCCGCATGCGGCGTTCCCATCGCCAAAATGAGCGGAAGAGGACTGGGACATACCGGTGGAACCATCGATAAGCTTGAAAGCTTTGACGGATTCAACGTATCCATATCAACGGATGAATTCATCAATAACGTTAACACCAACGGTATTTCCATAATGGGCCAGACTGCGGACCTTGCACCTGCGGACAAAAAGCTCTACGCTCTCCGTGATGTAACCGGAACCGTAGAAAATATGTCTCTTATCGCAAGCTCCATCATGAGTAAAAAACTCGCTGCAGGCGCTGATGCCATAGTTCTTGATGTCAAGACCGGAAGCGGTGCTTTCATGAAGACTCTTGAGGATTCCACCGCGCTTGCTGCCGAGATGGTAGAGATAGGAAACGGTGCTGGCAGAAAGACCGTTGCAGTTATAAGTGATATGGACCAGCCTTTGGGATTTGCCGTCGGAAATGCCATCGAAGTACGTGAAGCAATCGATACATTAAACGGTCACGGTCCCGAAGACTTTACCGAACTTGTATATACTCTGGCTACTTATATGATCATGCTCGGAGGAAAAGCATCTTCCGAAGATGAAGCACTTGCGATGATCAAGGAAGTTGTTTCGAACGGTAAAGCTCTCGACAGACTTGCTGCCTTTATCGAAAGTCAGGGAGGAAATCCTGAACAGGTATATCATCCCGAACTTCTCAAAGTATCCGATAAAACAGTTACCGTTAAAGCTGAAAAGGACGGATATGTAGACCGTATAATCTGTGACAGAGTGGGCGTATCCTGCATGATGCTCGGAGGCGGAAGAGCATCCAAGGAAGATGTGATAGATCTTACTGTTGGAATCAGACTTATCAAAAAGGTGGGCGATGAAGTTAAGAAAGGTGAAGACCTTGCGGTCGTCTACTATACCAGGGAAGACGGTCTTGAGGATGCTCTCGATAAGCTGAAGACTTCATATATCATTTCGGATACAAAACCCGAAAAGAAACCTCTTATCAAGAACATCATTAAATAAACAAAAGGAAGCTTAACTGAATGGAAGAATTTTCGCTTAAAGCAGAACTGTCAAGCGATGAGATGAGAAACATATTCGGAATGAGGGATGCCTTTATCAAGAAGGTTGAATCCTCCATGAATGTCCGTGTTGTTTCAAGAAACGGCTTTCTGTATGTCTATGGAAGTGAGGAAAACGCCAATAAGGCGATGTCGGTTATCATGGATCTGAAAGACTATTCGGAAAAAGGAAATGTTATCGAAGAGCAGAGTGTAAACTATGCGATCGATATGATGGAAGATTCCCACGAGGGTGCCCTGGGTGAAGCTTCCGCGGATGTTATATGCCATACGGCTCAGGGTAAGCCCGTAAAACCCAAGACTCTCGGTCAGAAATCATATGTGAAGAGCATATCCGATAAGATGATCACCTTCGGTATCGGACCTGCCGGAACCGGTAAGACTTATCTGGCAATGGCAATGGCAATAACCGCTTTTAAGAATGAAGAGGTGGGCAGGATAATACTTACCCGTCCCGCCATAGAAGCAGGTGAAAAACTGGGATTCCTTCCCGGTGATCTTCAGAGCAAGGTTGACCCGTACCTTCGTCCTTTGTACGATGCTCTTTTTCAGATCATGGGTCCCGAGAAGTTTGCACTCAATATGGAAAAAGGACTTATCGAAGTAGCACCCCTTGCTTATATGAGAGGCCGAACACTTGATAATGCATTTATCATTCTGGACGAGGCGCAGAATACCACTCCTGCCCAGATGAAGATGTTTCTTACCAGGATCGGCTTCGGTTCCAAAGTGGTCGTAACCGGAGATGCCACTCAAAAAGACCTTGCACCCGGAACTGTTTCGGGACTCGATGTGGCTCTGAAGGTTCTCGGTTCCATGGATGAGATCGGTTTTTGCATGCTTACCAGTAAGGACGTTGTAAGACATCCGCTGGTTCAGAAGATAGTCAAGAAGTACGAAGATTACGAAAACAGACACAGACCTGGTGAGAAAAAACACAGATAAAGGGGCTGACGCGGATTGGAAACCTCAAAGGTAAAATCAGGAAGTAAGATACCCGGGATCATCTTCACACTTATTTATGCAATGCTCCTTACGGGCGTCGGATATGTGGGGGGGAAGGATACCGCAGAACTTATCCAGTACGGTGTATTCAGCATTCTCCTGGGAGGGCTTGTTTCCCTTTGCATCCGTAAGTTTTTCCCCGTATCAGTTACTGACCCCGGTATCTCGGAAAAGAGTGAATCGAGATTCTGGATAATCGTATATATCTGTATGCTTTTATCCGTACTGTTTTCCTATTTTCCCAATACCATGTGGGTATTTGTTCCTGTATTTGTCATCCTTTCACTGTTTTCATCGCCTCTTGTGGGAATAATAATCGCATCTGTATTATTAGCCGGTACGGCAATGATATCCGGATGCGGAGCACTTGTTTTTTTCCTGTATTTTGTAAGTGGTGTATTCTCGGTCATGGTTTATCTGCCTTTGACCGAAGAGATAAAATTTGCCATGCCGGCATTTTTGTCCTCCTTATGTCTCCTTGTTTGTGAGATGTGCGGGATCATACTTACCATAAATTCCGCTTTTGATATCCAGCTTCTGATATTGCCCTGCGCCAACTGTCTTATCGGAATGATGGTCATATATTCGGCATTCAGGGGATATTCGTCGCTGATCATGTTCAAATATTCCGATCTGTACCAGACTCTTTGCGATACGGAGAATGAGAAGCTTCTTGAACTCAAGAGTGAATCTCCCAAAGAATATATGCTCAGTATCCATACCGCATATTTCTGTGACAGAGTTTCATCATCCATCGGACTTGATGCGGATATCGTAAAATGCGCGGGTTATTACCACGAACTTACTCCCGGCAGTGAAGATGACAGGGAAGACTTTTATAATGAGATGGGTTTTACCGAAGGACTTAAGAATATCCTTGATGAGTATAAAGAATACATCTCTAATCCCGGTATCTCTCTTGTCAGAAAAGAAGCGGCAGTACTTGTATGCTCCAGAACCGTGGTCAAGACCGTCATGGCTCTTTTTGAAAAAGATAAAGATGCGGACATCGATACCGGAAAACTTGTGGATGCCGTATTTGACAGATTTGTTTCCAGAGGGACTTTCAGTGATTGCGAGATAACTTTTTCCGATATCTCCAAAATGAAGAAGATCTTCAAAGAAGAAAAGCTTTACTACGATTTTTTGAAATAAACCTATGAATATTTACATTGAAAAAGAAACCGATACGGATTTTGCTTTTGATGAAAATGTGCTCATCAAAACTGTTGTCGAGCATGCCTTTTCATCCGAAGGAGCTCCCGTTGCAAATGCATGTGTAAATGTACTCATTACGGATAGTGAGGGAATAAGGGAGCTTAACAGGGATTACAGGGGAATAGATTCACCCACCGATGTATTATCCTTTCCGAATCTTGATTTTGACAAGCCTTCCGATTTCGATATTCCCGCAGACAGGAAGGCAGATTATACCGATCCCGAAACGGGAGAGCTTATCCTGGGGGATATTATCCTGAATGTGGACAGGATCTTTTCACAGGCTGAAGAATACGGTCACAGCATTAAGCGTGAAACCGCTTTTCTTGTAGCACACAGCTGTCTTCATCTGTGCGGCTACGATCATATGACAAAGCCTGAGGAAGAAGAAATGATATCCAAACAGGAAGAGATCCTTAATTCACTTGGTATTACGAGAGGTGACTGATGAAGAATTACGTTTATAAGAAAAAGACAGGATATATCTGCCTTCTTATTTCAATTATCTCATTATTCCTGTACAGGATGTTCCTTACCGAAGCCGGAATGGGATATGGATTTGTTACTTACCTTGTCTGCATGATCGTATGGATGATCTTCGGACAGGGATTTTCGGATGTCACCGCAAGAATGGCCAGGGTAAGACTTTCAAAAGGCCAGAAGAGAAGTGCACTTGATGTTTTGGCCGTATCCTTTGCATGTCATTTTATATCCGGACTTATCGGTACCGCACTTTGCGGAGCTCTTAATTTCTGGTTTATGTCCGATGTGATCCATCTTCCTAAGGGAAGATTTTTGGGAATATATCTCTGCGGCTGGTTCTTTTTCAGGATGATGAATGAGTATCTTACGGGTTACGCATCGGTATCATCAGGAGACAGGGCTATCTGCATCTCAATGGTTTCAAGAGAACTTTTCAGGATCGTATTCGGATTCCTGTTAATGAAGATGATGTATGACAAGGGTATCGTTAATTCCGCACTTCTGATGGATGACGATATCAAATATATCTATGCATGTGCCGGCCTCTTTGCAGGATTCTGCATAGCGGAGATTTTTGTATTTGTATTCCTGTTTATAGTCCGTCTCGGACTCAGGATAAAGGCAAGTGATGAAAGAGAAGGCTTCGGCGGAAGAGATAATCTCGGAGTCATAATTCTTAATCTCCTTAAGAGAAGAGTCGGAGATCTTGTGGCCGGTCTTTCGGTGTGCCTGGTCCTTCTGATCTGGGCTGCTCAGTCAGGTGACGTACACGGCATCGGACTTTCCGTTTATATGCTTCTTTCCCCCTTTGCATTTTCACTGGTGTTTGCTCTTTATGCAGGTTCACATGCCGGAGCAAACTGGATGCAGAGCGTGCGTAAGAACGAGAAGGGAAATGCCAGGGCGTATTTTGATTTCGGAATGCATATTGTATGCATCGTTTCCGTTTTTATCACTGCATTTTTTGCATCTGTTTCCAAGCCGGTTGCCAAGCTTCTTTCCACCGGAACCGAATTAAGTATTGTAGTTGAATTCATACTTATAATCGCGGCTTCCATATTACTTTCAATGGCAATGTTCTGCGATTCCCTCTGCTCAGGAAGAGACGATCGTATTCCCCGAATAATCGCGCATGCGGCTTCGGGTTTTGCCGGTATTCTTGCCGTTAAATTATCTACCGGTAACGGACATAATATGTACAGGGGACTTATGATATCCGTTCTGGTATTTTCCATAATCGAGCTCATAATATGGTGCGTAATATCCTATGTCCGTATGAGCATGGTATTTGATCCCATCAGAAATATCCTTATCCCCATTGTGTCGGGTGCAGTCTGTGCGATCTTCCTCGTAATCATTACAAATGCGGCTGCTGCTCATCTGGGTAATCTTTTTACCGTAGTCATATGCATTCCGATAGGTCTTATCATATATCACTCGGTTCTGCTTCTCCTCAGGAACTATTCCGATGCAGAACTTAAGCTGATGCCTTTCGGTAGTATTCTTTACAGTCTCGGTCAGATATTGAAGGTGATCTGATAATGCTCCGTATCGATCAGTTAAAAATCAAAGTAAGTGATAAACAGCCCGATTTACGTCGGGCTGTTATTTCGAAACTAAAAATATCCGAATCTGAATTAAAAGATTTCGGTATTATCAGAAGATCTCTTGACGCCAGAAAAAAGCCCGAGCTGTATTATGTGTTCAGCATATGGGCAGTGTGTTCTAACGAAGATAAGATCCTGAAAAGATTTTATAAGGACTCTAATATTTCTCAATATGTCCAGGTCGAATACAAACTTCCCCAATCCGGAAGTGAACCTTTGTCTGACAGACCTGTTGTCGTAGGAATGGGACCTGCGGGTCTTTTCTGTGCCTATGAACTTGCCCTTGCGGGATATAACCCTCTTGTTATCGAGCGCGGAAGAAGTGTTGAAGAAAGAGCACAGGATGTAGAAAAGTTCTGGGAGACCGGAGTTTTGGATACTGCCAGCAATGTTCAGTTCGGAGAGGGCGGAGCAGGTACATTCTCCGACGGAAAGCTTTCGACTTCCATCAAAGACAAAGAGGGCAGGATACATGAGGTTCTTAAGATCTTTACGGAGCACGGAGCTCCCGAAGAAATACTTTATGATCATATGCCTCATCTCGGAACAGATGTACTTCCGAAAATAGTTAAGAACATCCGTGAGAGGATAATAGAGCTGGGTGGTGAAGTCAGATTTGAAACCTGTCTTACAGGTATTGAATGTGAAGCGGGTAAGATCACCGGGGTAAAATTATCCGGACCTAACGGTGAGGATACGATAAAAACTAGTATCCTTGCTCTTGCAATCGGTCATTCCGCCCGTGATACCTACAAAGCTTTATATGACTGCGGACTTAAGATGGAGCAAAAGCCTTTTGCCGCAGGATTCAGAGTTCAGCATCCCCAGAGGATAATCAACGAGAATCAGTACGGCGATGATAAGTATTCCGAAATACTCGGTGCTTCTCCTTATAAACTCACCGCCAATTTCGGAGACAGGGGAGTGTTTTCTTTTTGCATGTGTCCCGGAGGGTATGTAGTGAATTCCTCATCGGAAGAAGGGGAGACAGTTGTTAACGGAATGAGCTACAGCGGGCGAGATTCCGAGAATGCTAATTCGGCTATAGTTGTCAGCATTCCCGTTACAGATTATCCCTCGGAACATCCTCTTGCCGGTATCGAGTTTCAAAGAGTCTTAGAACGCAGGGCTTATGAAGCCGGAAAGGGTAAGATTCCCGTACAGAGATACGGGGACTTTGCCGGCAAAGTTACAGGTGACTCTGCTGTATGCGATAATCCTTCTTTTGTAAATCCCGTATTTAAGGGTGAATACGAGTGGACAGACCTGTCAGGTATTTTTGATGAATCAATAAACATGCTTTTTATAGATGCGGTGACCAGATTTGGAAGGACCATTAAAGACTTTGATGATCCCGGTATGATAATGGCAGGTGTGGAATCCAGGACCAGTTCTCCGGTAAGGATTCCCCGAAACGATTCACTGGAAAGCTCAATAGGAGGTATCATACCTCTCGGAGAAGGAGCAGGATATGCCGGGGGAATAACCTCTGCTGCCATTGACGGAATAAGAGGAGCTGAAGTGATCATCAAAAAATTTGCATCAATTTAATTTTTCTTGGGAGGGGAAAATGGGTTTATCAGATTTTATGGATGTGCTTGGCGGTATGAATACCGATTCATACGGTTATTGTTGAGGAGATCATTTTTGCGGTAGAAAAACTGCTGGAAAAACCCGATGAGGTAAAAAGATTTATATAAGTACTTTATTTGACAGTTTCGGTACTTCGATTTATATTAAAACGGTATGTTTAAGGGAATTTTAGGGGCTTTTAAGCAATAAAAATATATTAACGGTTTAGTGATAAGATGAGTAATTTAAGAGATAATTTTAAAAATAAAAAAAGGATCGTAGTTAAGATCGGATCATCATCCATCAATCATCCCGAAAGCGGCGGAATGGACTTTTCCAGAATAGAGCTTTTGGTAAGACAGCTTTGTGATATCCACAATTCCGGCAAGGATGTTGTACTGGTATCATCGGGAGCAATCGCTGCAGGTAAATATGCCATCGGATATGGAATGGACAGATCCATCAACCGTCATGAGCTTACTCTTCCTCAGAAACAGGCTTGCGCTGCTATCGGTCAGGGAAGACTCATGAACATTTATGAGAAGTTTTTTACAGAGTATAATTCTCTTCCTGCTCAGGTCCTTATGACCAAAGATACCGTATTAAATGATACCAACAGGGTTAACGCTACCAATACATTCAAGGCACTTCTTGATATGGGCGTCATCCCCATAGTTAATGAAAACGATACCATCGCTACCCACGAGATCGAGATAGGTGATAACGATACACTTTCCGCTATGGTAGCTTCAATGGTAGAAGCAGATCTCCTTATCCTTCTTTCCGATATTGAAGGACTTTATACCGATGATCCCAACAAGAATCCCGATGCCAAGTTCATTGCCGAGGTTCCCGAGATCACCGATGAATATCTGGAGATGGGAAAGGGAAGTACAGGTTCCGGAATGGGAACCGGCGGAATGAGCACCAAGCTCAATGCAGCTAGGATTGCAACCAAGTCCGGAGCTGATATGGTCATTTGTTCCAGCAAGGATCTTACCATTCTCTCAAAGATCATTGCGGGAGAAGAGGTGGGAACCGCATTTGCTTCCGCTAAGGACGACTCCTTCGACCTTCCTTCTTTTGTAAGGGATATACTTAAATAATCATGGCCGGAAGGCCCCAGAGGATATATGGCTGATAACAGAAAACCCGAAATTTCAAAAAAACAGATCAGAGCAGAGGTTATTGCCAAGCGTGATGCTCTCAGTGAAACTCAGGCAAAAGCTGCCGCAGAGAGCGTATATAATCAGGTGATCTCGGATCCTCTTTTCATAAAAGCCAAGAGAGTACTGGGATTCATGCCATTCGGAAGCGAAATAGACATCAAGCCCATTCTTGAATATGCTCTTGCCAATGAAAAGGAAGTCTTTGTTCCACGCATTACCACAAACGGATTCCATAAAGAGATGGAATTCAGAAAAGTTAAGGATGTGGATCCCGTTCATTATTCTTTCGGAAAATACAAGATCTTAGAACCATCCGAAGAATGTGAACCTTTTGAATATAACGAGGCTGAAGCTATGATGCTTCCCGCACGTGACCTTGTACTTCTCCCCGGTGTTGCTTTCGACAGATACAACAAGAGAGTTGGATACGGCGGAGGATATTATGACAGATTTCTGGAGGACAAGCTTACGCTTCGTATCCATTCCATCGCAGTATGCCATGCGTGCCAGATAGTTGACTACGAAATCCCCGAAGACGAAGGTGATGTAAGACCCTTTAAGGTGGTTTGTTCATAAAAGGAGATCCATATGACAGATCTTATAACATTAGGTGAAAATGCCGTAAAGGCAAAATATAAAGCCGCTCTTATTTCAACGGCTCAGAAAAACGAAGTACTTGTAAAGTGTGCAAAAGCACTTCAGGACAATGCGGAAGAAATCATTAAAGCAAATGAGATCGACCTGAAGAATGCCGTTCAAAACGGAATGTCCGAAGCTATGCAGGACAGACTTCGCCTTACCGTGCAGCGTATTGACGGTATTGCGGAAGGCCTGCATCAGGTTGCCGATCTGCCCGATCCCGTGGGTGAGATCATGGAAGAGTTTGACCGCCCCAACGGAATGCACATCACCAAGGTGCGCGTACCCATGGGTGTTATCGGAATTATCTATGAATCCCGTCCCAATGTTACTCCCGATGCATTCTCACTTACCTTTAAAGCGGGAAGCGCATGTATCCTCAAGGGCGGAAGCGATTGCATCGAATCTAATAAAGCGATAGTTAAAGTTCTCAGATCTGTTCTTGAATCGGAAGGACTTGATCCCGATATCCTTCAGCTTATCGAGTCAACCGATAGAAGTGTAACCACCGAATTCATGAAGATGAAGGAATATATCGATGTGCTCATTCCCAGAGGCGGTGCGGGACTTATCCGTGCGGTTGTTGAGAATTCCATGATTCCCGTCATCGAGACCGGAACCGGAAACTGCCATGTATATATTGACAAGGATGCGGATCTTGAAATGGCCGTTAACATTCTTTTCAATGCCAAGACTCAGCGTATATCCGTATGTAATGCATGTGAAAGTCTTGTTGTGCATTCTGCGGTTAAAGACAAGGTTCTTCCTCTTATATATGAAAAGCTTTCCGAGAAGAATGTGGAACTCAGATGTGATGAACCTTCTTATGAAGTGTTGGGTGATAAAGCCGTTCATGCTACCGAGGAAGATTTCGGCAGGGAATATCTTGATTACATCCTTTCCGTTAAGACGGTAGATTCGGTAGAGGAAGCCATCGATCATATCAATAAATACAGCACCCACCATTCCGAATGTATCGTAACGGAAAATAAAGAAGCGGCTGAAATGTTCCAGGAAAGAGTTGATGCCGCATGCGTATATGTAAATGTATCAACCAGATTCACCGACGGATTCGAGTTCGGATTTGGTGCGGAGATCGGTATCTCCACCCAGAAGCTTCAGGCAAGAGGTCCTATGGGACTTAAGGAGATCACATCATATAAATACAGGATCACCGGAAACGGTCAGGTCAGAGGATAGTTAGGAGATAGATAAAATGCAGAAGATCAGAACCAGATATGCACCTTCACCTACGGGAAAGATGCATGTAGGTAACTTAAGAACAGCTCTTTATGAGTTCCTTGTTGCCAAGCATGAGAACGGTGATTTCATGCTCAGAATAGAGGATACCGATCAGGAGAGATTTGTAGAAGGTGCCATCGACATCATTAACAGAACTCTTGAAAAGACCGGTCTTTATCATGATGAGGGTCCCGATAAGGACGGCGGAGTAGGTCCTTACGTTCAGTCAGAGCGTGTTAAGACCGGAATCTACATGAAGTATGCCAAGGAACTTATCGAGAAGGGCGAGGCATATTATTGCTTCTGCGATAAGGAGAGACTTGATTCACTTAAGACTGCAGTATCCGAGGACGGAAAGACCATCACCGTTTATGATAAGCATTGCCTCGGACTTTCCAAAGAAGAGGTTGAGAAGAATCTCGCAGAAGGAAAGCCTTTCGTAATCAGACAGAATATCCCCAATGAGGGAACCACTACTTTCAAGGATGAGCTTTACGGCGATATCACCGTTGAGAATTCCGAGCTTGATGACATGATCCTTATCAAGTCCGACGGATACCCTACATATAATTTTGCAAATGTTGTTGATGATCACACCATGAACATCACACATGTAGTAAGAGGAAATGAGTATATTTCTTCCTCACCCAAGTATCAGAGACTTTATGATGCATTCGGATGGGAGAGCCCCGTATACATTCATCTTCCCCTTATCACCGATGAGAATCATAAAAAGCTTTCCAAGAGAAGCGGACATTCTTCCTTCGAAGATCTTATAGATCAGGGATTTATTTCCGAGGCGATCGTTAATTACATTGCACTTCTCGGATGGTCTCCCGAGGATAACAGAGAGATCTTCAGCCTCGACGAGCTTATCAAGGAGTTCGATTATCACAGGATCAGTAAATCCCCTGCGGTATTCGATATTCAGAAGCTTAAGTGGATGAACGGAGAGTATCTCAAGGCAATGGACGATGAGAAGTTCTTTGAGATGGCTAAGCCTTATCTCGAGAAAGCTCTTCCTGCAGGTATCGATGCAAAGAAGGTGGCTTCCAAGGTCAAGACCCGTATCGAGATCTTCCCCGATATTGAAGAGCAGGTTGATTTCCTGACTGCTGTTCCCGAGTATTCTAATGAGCTTTACACCAATAAGAAGAATAAAATAGATGAGGCCGGTTCCAAGGCCGTACTTACCGATATTCTCCCTATTCTCGAGGCTCAGGATGACTACAGTAATGATGCACTTTATGCATCACTTCTTAAATATGCCGAAGAAAAGGGTTATAAGAACGGCTATGTAATGTGGCCTCTCAGAATAGCTCTTTCCGGTAAGGTGATGACTCCTGCGGGCGCTACGGAGATTCTGGAGCTTCTCGGAAAAGAAGAGTCCGTAAAACGTGTTAAGACGGCGATTGAGAAACTTTCATGAAATTATTTGAGATAAAAGACGACGATAAAAATACGGATCCCGGAAAACTTGCCATCGGGGCAATTATCATTTCGGTTATCGTAATAGCATTGACTGCATGGACCAAAAACGGTTATTACGACAAGCTGTTTTCTCAGGGTGTATTTGCGGACAGCTCGGAGCTTATGATGCGTAAGATAATAAGCATTTCTTTGTCCGTTCTTCCATCCGCCCTGATGATCGCATTTCATCTTATCGTTAAGATCACCAATAAGACCTCAAAAGTTCTTGCGGCTCTTTTACTCTGCGGAATAATCGCTCTTTGTGCCAACGGTATATTTGAGACGTTTTCTTTGGTGAATGCATATCTTACGGAAAATGAGCTTCGCAAGGATCTTTGTTTTATCCTGATCGGCGGTTGTGTATTATCAGCCGGAGCCGCGTCAAACGGGCTTAAAACTCTCAAGGTTTTGCCACCTGCTTGATTTTCCTAGGGAAATAGGGCATTATATATATGCAGGACATAAGGGAGCTTGCTAATGCAGGCTCCTTTTAATGTGTAAGTACACTTCCTGACTATTATGAAAGGAGGAAAAGGAATGTCTATTTTTTCAAGGAAGACAGAAGTGCAGGTGCCATTGCAGGATCATACCATCTATCTGATAGATACTGAGAATGTAAGGACTGTTTGGACCCTTCTTCTTGACAGAATGACTCTTAACGATAAGATTTATGTCTTCTATACGATGAATTCGGGAAATGTCTCGTATGAGGACTTAAACGGCGTTATATCATCCGGTAAGAATGTAGAGCTTATACAGTGCCACACAGGTAAGAACGGCCTTGATTTCCAGCTTGTTTCGTATCTGGGATATTTGATACGAAACAATGAAAATGCTGACTATTGCATTATCTCCGATGACAGCGGATATGATGCGGTAATCAAATTCTGGGAAGGCAGGGAAGTTAAAGTATCGAGAAAGACCGCTTTCCAGGTTTCCGGAAAACAGGCTAAAGCACCCAAGAAGCCCCTTTTCGGAGTTAAATCCAGAGCAAAAGCTCCTGCAAAGACTGCTGCTGTGACTAAGAAACCGGTCGAAGTCAAGAAAACGGAAGAGCCTAAAAAGGCAAGTGAAACTCCCAAGGCACCTGATATTGTAAAAACCGCACCGGTAAAAACTTCGGAAAACACAAAATCCGCAGAGTCTAAGAAAACATCGGAACCCGGGAAGACTTCTGAGTCCAAGAAATCCGCGGATACAAAAAAAGCTCCCGAAAGCGTAAAGGAAGCGGAAGCTAAGAAACCTCAGGAATCCAAGAAACAGTCAGAGCCTAAAAAGCAGAGCGAATCCAAAAAGCAGACTGTGTCAAAAAAGGCTCCCGCTCAGAAGCCTGCCGCATCAAGCGTAAATATCTCAAGGGATAAATTAAAAGAATTCCTTCCCGGTGAAACGGAAGAAAGGATCGATCAGATCTCTGAGATCATCAAAAAAAGCGGCGGTAAAAAAGGCCTTGCGGATATTCATGACGAGATTGAGAAGATCTATCGTAATGAACAGGCATCGGATATCTATCGTATCATCAGACACAATATCAAGGATATCTGCTGTTAATCCCATATGGCTTCTTCACCGGTGACAAGTTCACCCCACTTGCTGGCCCAGGCTTCAATGAAAAATGAAGTATAGTGAATATTCTTTTCTTTGCGTAGATTTACGAAATATGGGTGTGATCCCCATATACAGGAAAGAATTCCCACGAATAACATTAGGGGACCCAGCAATAAAGATTGCATGCAATGCCCGTATTCATGAGCTCTTACCTTATCATGGTAAGAGCTTTTTGAATTGGGGGTAAATATAAATAATCCCATGCTTAATCCGCTCCAGGGTTTGTCCCATACTGTTTCTATGGAGCATCTGTAGATCCTGTGCGGATATTTTCTGTATTTCAGGAATATGAATAAACCTATAAGCGTGGGGCCGATACCCCATGTACAATGAAGTATTATTACGAGAGCTTTTTTGATACTGTTCATAGATCGTTTCTTATAAGATCATTGATCTCTTTTACTTTGTTTTTAAGGCTGAGCATGTCCAATAATTCGCATACGGCGAGTACGAATACGGTAAAGATTATAAGTACGGGCGTCGGAAGGCTTTCATACCATGCGAAGATATTTCCGAATATAAGCACTAAAATCACCGCATATATGATCTTTAATCCCGTTTCTATAAGAGACAGATTTATCTCTACCTTATTGATGAGAGTAATGCCAGCATATATAAGAACATTGACACCAAGTGCCTGAAATACGGTATCCAAACATAAAAACGTGGCATTATAAAAATATGCTATAAGAGAAAGGGCCACCAGGGTAATCCCCGTCATTGCGAAAATATTGATAACCGTCTTTTTCATAATGAGTTCCTCCGGAGCAGTACATCCCTGATGCCATTCAGATAATTACGGTTAACGCAGATTCTTTCATCGTTAATAAGTATGGCTTCAAGTTTTGAATTGGGAAGATTTTTTATTCCCTTAAGCATTTCCACATTGATGATGGCGGATCTGCTTACTCTTACAAAACCGGAAGAGGGAAGCATCTTTTCAAGCTCCAGTAATCTGTGTGTGGATTGATATACTTCGGATTTTGTGTAAATAAATCCTTTTTTGTCCACACTTTCCATATAGTAGATCTCATTTAAGGGAACAGAGTATTCTTCGTCATCCTTTCTGCAGGTTATGACTTTATCAACGGATTTTACGAAATCGGATACTCGTTTTACGTTGCCGGACATAACTTTGTATTCAATCGTTACTTCCGGTTCTCCCATATTCGGGTTTTCTTTCATTATCAGCTGCATGATTTTTTCGCCATATGCAGTAGCAGATAAGCACGATGGCGAAGGATACTGTCTGGGCAATGGATACTCTGACAGTCATTAATTCATCCGCACCTGTATCTGTTACTACATGTAAAAGATTTACTATTGTATTGTTGAAAAAATGATCCGCCATGGAAAAATAGAGACTTCCGGTCATCTTAGTCAACATAGTAAACTTTATACCAACAAGTGCACTTGCGACAAGTAGAAATAATGCATTAAAGATCATACCGTTTAAGCTTTGCTCTCCGTCAAAATAATTTCTTACGGGGCCGATAACGTGCCAGAAACCGAATAATACGGAAGAGATCAGCGTAGCCTTGAAGAATGAATATTTTGATCCGAGGATTTCTATGAAAAGTCCACGGAAATTGCCTTCTTCCATGATGACATTGATAACATTTCCGATGATGCATATCACAAAGAATATGAGCTCGGTTCTGTTTCCGATATTTTTATCTATTGCATAAGCGCTTACGTATAGTTTAAGAGAACTGAAATTACCCTGTGAAACCGCGATCATCACCTCGGTGGTATAGGCAAGGATAAATACCGCTGCACCGAATGCCAGACCCTTAAGGATGTTCCAAAAGTTTTTTCCTGATGTAAATCCGATCTTTTTGGCGGAAAATCCAAGTTTTTTGGCAGCGATAGCAAGTATCACAATACCCAGTATCTTATGGATTACGGCTTCGCCTATGACTGTCTGATCTGTCCTAAGCAGGAAGTATTCCGCAATATGAAGTGCGTAGCAGAGAAGATAGATCATAAATACAAGGAGAAACGGTTTTTTTAAGCTGTTTTTGTTCATTTTCATACCTCTTTTCAAATGTTTGTGAATGCAAGATATCATGGGAAAACAGCCTGTTCAACAGGTGATGAACCGGATTACAAGATAGGGTTACCGAACTGCAAAAATGATTTAAAAAAGTTTAAATTTATGCCTTTTTTATTTAATAAAGTCTTAAAGGGATAACATTTCCATTGCTGTTATAATGTTTTTGGCTAAAAAATAAGAAAGGGTGATCATTACGAAAAAATTTAGAAAAGAAATTTCAATACTGCTTATATTTTCAATGCTGCTTTCTCTTTCGGCATGTAAGGGCGGAGAAGAACCCCAGGAGCCTGTAGAAGTGCCTGAAAATACCGAAGAGGAATACGAAGAGATAGTGGATCCGGATACGGGAGAAGTTGTCGAATATTATCATTCTGAGCTCGCCAAGACCGGAGTATACGATATTACGGATATTGATCTCGGATTCGGAACAAGGGATGTATATGTAAATGATGCGGGCAAAACCGAAAGCGGTGTTTATTACGTTGTTTGTGAAAATGACGATTACTGGAATCATGCATATTACATTCTTGATCTTGATGATAAGGGAAATCTTGTTAATACCACACACCTTTCCCTTCCTGTTAGTCTCCCTGTAAGCGAAGAAGAACAGAGCGAAGTTACCGAGGCTAATAAAGAAACATCCGGAATAGTCTATGAAGATGTTAATGATCTGTTTAAAGAAAACAAGATCAAACCGGAAGAAGTAGATTCCATCTATTATGAATATTTCAATTATGCCGGTGACGGAACATATGAAGCGATAATCAGGATCTATACGAACAGTTATGAGGAAGCCTCCAAGGAGTATTCTTTTAACGTACGTTGGAATAATGAAGGTGAATGCACGGATGTGTTATATCTTCCCGTTGAATACGGAGACGGATATATCGACGGATATGTTTATTCTCCCGACGGAAGACTTTCCGTACTTTACGACAGCTATACGTGGGATGATGATATTTCCGGACAGAGTGTCATAGTTTTTTCCGAGGACAGATTTGACGATCCCGAAACTATGGTTGTTACCGAGAATAAAGATTTCTCCTCATGGACGGATTATCTGGGGCATTTTGTTAATGTCGGAGATAAGACACTGGCTGTTTATGATTCCGTGGATGCTCCCTATGAAACATGTGTCGGCGAGATCGATACGGATACATTTGAACCTTCAAATTCCTATGTTCTTGATCAGCTCGGATCCGGATCCCTTTATCCGATGGGAGCCACCGATGACGGACAGCTTATTTTCAAAACGAACGCCGGACTTCAGTCTTGCAAGGATGGTGAAAAAGCTGTTCAGTTTTTTGATACCATTAATTCCGATTTCCGTAATGAAGGATGCGGTTATTTTGTAAGTTTAAACGGAACCGAAGAATTTTACATGTCCTATATTAATACCAAGGGCGAGAGGTATATTGCTTATTGCAAGCATGTTCCCGAAGAGAATGTGGAAGATTGTGACGTTGTTACCCTTGCTTCCACGGTTTTATACGGTAATATGATCGACAGTATAGTTGATTTCAATGAGAAAAATAACGGTTTTAGAATCGTATTCAGGGACTATAACATCTTTGAGAAAAAAGATGACTATGAATACGATATGAAAAAGCTTTATGAGGATATGAAGAACGGCCGTATGGCTGATATTGTTTTTCTGGATCCCTATTCGAACGTTGATATAGATTATCTGTCATATAGCGGTGTTTTGGCGGATATCGGAGCTCTTATTGATGAAGATCCCGATATGTCGAGAGATGATTATCTTACCAACATATTCGATGCGATAAGCTTCGACGGAAAGCTGTATCGTATAATGCCCTCATTCTCGCTCTATACCGCATACGGTAATTCTGAATATATATCCGGATGCGAGAATTGGACTGTTGATGAATTCCTTGAATATTCCGAAGGTCTTGACCCTCTGGATTCCATCATGCTGACCATGTACGAGACACGTCTCAATTTCCTTGAGGATATGCTTAAGTACAACGGATACAGCTGGATCGACAGGGATAATTACTCATGTGACTTTAACGATATCAATTTCTTAAGACTCGTGGGTTATGCTGCTAAGGTTCCGGAGGAGATAGATTTCGAAGGAATTCATATGCAGAATTACTGGAACGGATATGAAGATATGTATAAGTCCGGTGAAATAAGACTTAAGCTGGAATATATGATCTCATATAAGGAATCATATTATGACGCATATTCTACCTGTAAGAATGAGCCTTTATATGTAGGCTTCCCCTCACCGGATTCACAGGGCAGCGTTATAACATATACAAGTTTCTATCTGCTTAATGCATCATCCCCCGTACTTGACAGGGCATGGAAGTATGCAAAGGGATTCCTTCTCAGTGATTATCAGGAATCTGAAAATGTATTTAATTTCCCTGTTCTCAGAAGTGCGTTTGATAAGATGATGGAAGATTGTAAGAATCCATTCACATCTGTCAACGAACTTGGTGAGGAATATGAATATATGCCTCAGTATGTAGATGAGAACGGTGAATTAACGGATGTTCCTTTTATGACCGATGAGCAGATAGAGCAGGGCAAGGATTTTGTAATGTCCGTTGACAGACTTGCTTTTGAGGATCAGGAGCTTAATGAACTGATTATAAACGTTATATATGAGGGCTTTGATGCCGGTAAAACTCCTGAGGAGATAGGAGCTTCCGTTCAGATGGCGGTACAAGAGGTATTGGATGAGAGAAAAGCAGGTTAAACAGGCTGATTTTCGCGATTTTTCAGTAAAAACTTGCATTTTTTCCTTACTTGTGATATCTTATCAAAGTCTGTGAAAATAAAGCATTATAAATGCAATGATGAGGTTTGTAAATGAGCGCACTTCGTATAGTTTTTACAATACTTTTTATAATTGACTGCCTGATTCTTACTGTTGTGGTTCTTATGCAGGAAGGCAAATCCCAGGGACTGGGAGCCATTGCCGGTGCTGCAGAGAGCTATTGGGGCAAGAATAAGGGACGCAGCATGGAGGGCATGCTTGTAAAGCTGACCAGAGCACTTGCGGTACTTTTCATGGTACTTGCGGTCCTGCTGAACCTTAACACTTATTGATATCGCGGATTTCGGGCGTCCGTTAATGCGGACGCCCTTTTTTTATCCTGATAAGGAATTATGAAGAAAAAAGGAAACTACGGAAAATTGAATAAGAAAAACGGTCATTCCTCCGCAGTGCCTTCGTCACCTGTCAGGAGAAAAAAGCAGACCAAAGTAGTACTTAAGGGGAAACAGAGTAAGGGCAAGCTTTTCCGTTATGAGGGTACATACTGTGCAACCGATAAGGGATACGGCTTTGTAAAGGTCGAAGGCTTTACCAGAGATGTGTTTATATCCGAAAGGTTTACCAATTATGCTTTTCAGGGAGATAAGGTTCTTATAGAACTTCTTACTCCCGGACCTTTATATGACGGAGAACAATCCGATAACGGACGCGGTCCCAAGAGCCGTGAAGCTAAGATCGTTAAAGTGATCGAACATTCTATTACCAGGATAGTCGGAACCTTTGAAGAGATCAGAAACGGATACGGATTCGTAATACCCGATAAAGGAACACTTGCTTCCGATCTTTATATTCCCAAGGGAAATACCATGGATGCCGTCACCGGACAGAAGGTCCTTGCAGAGATATCCGATTACGGTGAGTTCAAAAGATCTCCCGAAGGCAGGATCGTAGAGATAATCGGTGACATTGACGATCCGCTGACGGATGATGTCGGTGTTATCTGTGCCCTGGGACTGAGGACGGATTTTCCCGATGCTGTCATAAGAAACTGTGATGATATCTGCGGAGACGGTACCATAGAGGGAAGCAGATCCGCTTCCCAGCTGGATGATCTCTATGATATAAGCGCTTTATCCGAAGTTTTTGGCGATTCTTTTTCCGGTAAGGGTAAAAGGCTGGATCTCAGGGATATTGTTACGTTTACCATAGACGGGGACGATTCCGGAGATTTTGATGATGCCGTAAGTCTTGAGGTGCTTGATCACGCTACTGAAGACGGCGGTGTTTATGTAGTCGGTGTTCACATTGCCGATGTTGCCGAGTATGTAACCGAGGATTCTCCTCTGGATGCCGAGGCTCTCGAAAGAGGATGCAGTGTTTATTTTCCGGGAAGGGTTCTTCCCATGCTTCCCGAGAAGCTTTCAAACGGTCTTTGTTCACTGAATCCGGATGAGGACAGATTGAGTCTTTCAGCCATAATGCTCCTTGATAAGGATGGGAAGACTGTCGATCATCTTATTACCGAATCTGTGATCAGATCCTCTAAGCGAATGACTTACGGAAATGTGGATAAGGTTCTTGAAGGTGATGTTCCCTCGGGATATGAACCTTTTGCCGATATACTGGAGGATATGGCGGCAATTGCTTCTATCCTTCGCAAGCGTAGATTTGCCAAGGGTTCCGTTGATTTCGATATAGAGGAATGTGAGATCAGCGTTGATGAAACCGGTAAAGTAACCGATATAAGAGCAAGGGAAAGAAGCGCTTCCAGATCTCTTATCGAAGAGTATATGCTTCTTGCCAATAAGACCGTTGCAAAGCAGTTCTGTAAAAAGAAGATTCCCTTTGCGTATCGTGTCCATGAAGATCCCGATATGACTAAGATCAGGGATCTTGTAGAGACCTTCAAAAAGCTCGGTCTTTCCGTTGACAGGAAGATCATCAAGAAGGTTAACGGATCCGATGACGACAGTATCAGTTCATCGGAGATAGCAAAGTTACTTGATGAAGCTGAAGGTACTCCTTTTGAAATGCTCATAAAGACACTTACACTCAGGAGCATGCAGAGGGCTGAGTATAAGCCCGAGTCTCTCGGACACTACGGACTTGCTTTTAAGTATTATTGCCACTTTACATCACCCATTCGAAGATATCCGGATCTTCAGATCCACAGGATAATCAAACAGACTTTAAGGGGCAAGATGAAAGCGGATGCAAAAGAACATTTCACAAGTATTCTTCCGGAGGTTTGCAGAAAGTCATCCGTATGTGAGAGAAGAGCACAGGAAGCGGAATATCAGGTAGACCGTCTCAAGATGATCAGATATATGGAAGATCATATGGGAGAGGAATTCGAAGGAACCGTTTCCGGTGTTACAAGATACGGAATATTTGTAAAATTGGATAATTCCATTGAGGGTATGATAAGCGTATACGATCTTCCCGCAGATGATTATATCTATGAGGAATCACTTTTAAGACTCACCGGAAGGAGATCTCGCAGGTATTATTCCATCGGTAAAAGATTACGTGTTTCCGTCAGCGGATGTGACCTGAACCAGAGGGTCATTGATTTTGTTATCGCAGAGTGATAAAAGATAATTATGGCTAATGAAAAAGAGCATACAAAGCTCATTGCAAACAATAAAAAAGCATTTCATGACTATTTCATCGAAGAGCAGTATGAGTGCGGAATCGTGCTTGTGGGAACCGAGGTAAAATCTCTCCGTATGGGAAAGTGTTCCATCAAGGAAGCCTGGGTTCGTATCGAAAAGGGCGAGCTCTGGATCATGGGTATGAATATTTCTCCGTATGAAAAGGGAAATATCTTCAACGTAGATCCCATGCGTGTCCGTAAGCTTCTCGTACATCGCTCCGAGATAAATAAGCTTGAAAACTCTGTTTCAAGAGACGGATATACACTTGTACCTCTTGATGTTTATTTCTCCAAGGGACGCGCAAAGGTGCGCATAGGTCTTGCCAAAGGTAAGAAGAATTATGACAAGCGTGAGACCATTGCCAAGAAGGACCGCGCAAGGGAAGCTGAAAGAGAATTTAAAGTTCGTATCAAACAGTAGATGACAATGGGGACGTTTCATTTTTGTCATCTGATTTATAAAAAATCATAAAATTATAGAATTTGATGACAAAAATGAAACGTCCCCATTGTCATCATGCTATAATATATATAATAGAATATGGGGTAGTTAAGGTTTCGACAGGGAATTTGAAACTGGAGAAGCTGTCCGGTGCGAACCGTTAATCGCAACCTAAAATAAACGCTGATAACAATCAGTACGCACTCGCTGCCTAATAAGTAGCGCGTGACGCCCATTTAAGGGCTCGTCGGCCCATTGCACTCACGCTTTGGGGGTCCGGCGTCGCATCGTGAGAAACGGTGTATGGTAAGCTTTGCCCATGCATACGTATTATGAAGCTACCCCGGAAGTGAGTTTGTCAGGAGCGCTCATTTCCGGAGGAACGTGCCTGCAGAAGGCAAAAGAACTGACTATGACAGTAGAAGGACAGAGGGATGGTTCTTTGGACACGGGTTCGACTCCCGTCTACTCCACTAAAAAACATCGGAAGGAAAACCTTCCGATGTTTTTGTATGCCATATGTTTAATGCAGAAGTTCAATGGATTTCAGGCTGGCTCCTCCGCCTCCCTTATAGGTAAGGTACAAAGGAAGGACTCCCGATACTTTCTTAGAGAATGTGCAGAAGCCTTCCTGCCACTCATTGGAGTTGTTTCCGTGGATCTTTCCGAGGACTTCGCCGTCTATTGAAGTCTTTACTTCAAAATCTCCGTCAAAGTATGCTCTCGTCTTGATCTTAAGACCGGTTACATCCTTCATGTCGAAATACTTAAATCCGATCGTGGTGGAATCAACGATGGCTTTGATATAGCCTTCATACTTATCGTTGTCTTTGCCTTCCTGTACGACTCTTGGAGCATTGTCTTCAACATAGACCTTATGATCTTTGGTGAAGATATTACATGCAAGATAAGAAGGATATTCTCCGAAATCGGAGAGAGGACCACCGTTAAGTCCGCAGGATGTCATTTCAACCTGAATGATATGTCCGTCTTCGGTAAAGGTCAGTTTCTCTGCACAGCCCTGTCTTGAGAACCAGGTTCCGTTGGTATGACGGTGATAGAAGATGTACCAGTCGTCACCGATCTGAACCATACTTCCGTGATTGTTACCGCCGTATGCAGAAGCTTGATCCGCAGGTTTATAAGTATCTATGTGCATATCGTTATTACTTACGATAACACCGCCGTACACGTAAGGACCTTCGGGATTCTTGGAAGTGGCATAGCAGAGCTCGTGCATTACTTCGGAAGAGTAGATGAAGTAATAGATATCTCCGCGCTTTCTGATGGATGATGCTTCGAAGAAAGCATGTCCTTCATAGCCGGTACCTTCGGAATACTGAGCGCCGGGAACTACGATCCTTGGAGATTTTTTGATGGTGAGCATATCTTTGTCGAGAAGAGTGAGCATTGCTCCGTGTCTTGACTTATCGCCGTGTCCGCAGAATCCGGTGAAGAGATATGTGGTGTCACCTTCTGTCAGTACACCGGGGTCGAACTGGGGTTCATCGCCTTCTTTGTCACCGAGTTTTGTACCGTCTTCGTAATGAACATATCCGTAGAACTTGTAAGGGCCTGCAGGAGTATCACTGACTGCAACGGATACCACGTTTACTCTGTCAAGAACATAATACAGATAGTATCTGCCGTCCGGACCTACGGTCACATCAGGAGCATAGAGCTCCATGTTTCCCTCTTTATTGAGTTCATCGGTATCTTTGGGATAGATGATGCCCTCATATTTCCAATTGCCCAGATCGTTTATATCGGCTGACCAGCATACATAATCTCCGAGACAGAAGGTTTCTCCGCCGTAGATATCATGTGAGCCGTATACATATACTCTGTTTCCGAATACATAAGGCTCGCCGTCGGGAACATATTCCCATGAAGGAAGATAAGGATTAACAGCCTGCTTCTTGCTGTGCTGTCTTATTCCGCCTTCTTTTTTCGGAAGAGCACCGCTTCCGGTAAATTCCATTTCGTTACGGTCATCTTCGGTAAAAGGTTTCCACTCGGGGAGTTTCTTCTTATCGAATCCGAGACCGTTGGGATTTCCTGTCTTTACGAAGTTTACGATATAATCGCTCATCTGATGTGCCAGATCGTAATGTCTTCCGGTATAGGGTCTGTGACACTTTTCAAGGGTATCAAAGAAGAACCACAGATCGACTGAGTGGAAAGTACCCGGATAGCTGTCTCCCTCGTGTCCGTCTCCCGGAATATCCGCATCAAAACGATAGTAGTAGAAATTCTGATCGGGAGATTTCTTTGCTGCGGCGCCCAAAGCAGCCTTAACGGAAAGCTCCACCGTATTTACTCCGTTAGTACTGAATTCATCTGCGGTGTTGCCGGCTATTATGGGAACATTGGGACATTTTCTTTCTGTGAACCTGTCCACCGCATCTCCGAGATAATGCTTTCCGTCAGTGATGGGAAAAAGCATACGGTATTTTGTTCGGAATTTGCGGTAACCGTCGAATATTTCTTCCGTGGAAAGCTTTCTGGCTTCTTCAAGGTTATTGACTCCCAGGATCTCAAAAAACTTTGCTCCGAAATCTTCGGCTTGTTCAAATGAGATGGGAGTGAAGATATCCTCTGCGGGATTTTCTACTTTGATGATACCGCTTAGTACTACGGCACCTTTAATTATATGGGAATTATCGGGGCATGTAAGCTGGTTCATTACACTTGCTCCGCCTGCCGACTGGCCCATGATGGTTATCTTTTCCGGATCTCCTCCGAAGGCTGCGATATTGTCATACACCCAGTGGAGACCTGCCTGCTGATCCAGGAGACCGAAATTTGCGGGAGCATCGGGATTTTCCGCAGTGATCTCCTTATGAGCCATGAATCCGAAAATATTGAGTCTGTATCCGACAGAAACTACGATAATGCCTTTTCTGGCAAGTGCTTCGCCGTTGAATTCCATCTCCGCCGTATATCCCCACTGGAAACCGCCGCCGAAATACCATATGAGAACGGGAAGCTTCTCATCGTTCTTTTTGGCGGGAGTCCATACATTAAGATAAAGACAGTCTTCATCCATGGGAATATCGGGATCCACATGCCATTCTCTGCAATAAATATCGTCTCCGACAGCGGGCTGATCCTGATAGGATATTGGTCCGAATTCATGTGCGAGAAGCTCACCTTCCCAATCCTCACAGGGCTGAGGAGCTTTCCATCTGTTTTCGCCCACGGGAGGAGCGGCAAAAGGGATTCCCTTATATACCGTTATCCTGGGATCGTTTCCGGGCAAACCCGCGACTGTTCCGTTTTTTACTTTTGTACTTCTAAGCATTTTAATACCCCCGTATCAGTGTTTTGGAATACATTTTTTATTATAAATAATTTGACGGATAATTCATATCAGACTCTGCTGATTTATCTTCAAATTTACAATTATGATATAATATTTGGGTATGAAAAAAGGATTTGTATTATCAATTATTATATGTATTTTTCCCGTATTTTTAGGGATATCCGGATGCACAAGGGAGCTCGCCGAAGGCACGGATCAGGTTCCTCAGGCCTCTGTCTCGGAAAGCTCCCCCTTAAGTGAAAATCTGACGGCTGAAAATACTGAAGAACCTGAAGACGGAGGCAGTGTTGCAACACCTTCCGGTGAAAATAATGCGGATATTGATGAAATATCGGAAGTTGTAGAAACATCAGGGTTATCGGATGAAACGGCACAGAATGAAGAGGATGGATCTGATGAAAGTGAAGAGAATAACGCTGAAGAAGATGATACTACTTCCGAGGATTCTTCAGAACCTGTAACTGAGGATGTTGATGGAAATGATGATTCACGGATCACGGATATTCCTCATGAATTAAATTATTCCGATGACGTTGATACGATCATTGCTTCAATGACCCTTCATGAGAAGATCTGTCAGATGATCATCGTAACTCCTTCCGTCCTTACACATTCAACTAAGGTAACATCAGCGGATGCCTGTTATCTTGCGCTTCAGAATTACCCTGTGGGTGGAATGATCCTGGACAAGAGTAATATCGTAAATGCGGATCAGCTTACCGGTATGATATCCGGTGCACAGTCTTATATGACAATACCCATGATCGTTACTCTTGATGAGGAAGGCGGAAGAGTAACAAGGCTTATGGAAACCGTTGGTACAACTCCCGTCGGACCCATGTATTACTATCATGATATGGGAACAGAGGTTGCTGCATTTAATGCCATGACCATCGGAAATGATATCAGGAGATTCGGATTTAATATGGATCTTGCTCCTGTTGCGGATGTATGGTCCAATCCGAATAATACCGTTATAGGAGACAGGGCGTACAGTACGGATTTTGACGAAGCTGCAGAACTGGTATCTTCAGCGGTATCAGGCTTTCATATGAGCGGTGTTGCATGCTGTATCAAACATTTTCCGGGACACGGTGATACCTCGGCAGATTCTCATTACGGTTCCGTATATGTATATAAGACTCTTGATGAGATGAGAGCAGATGAATTCAAGCCCTTTATCTCCGGTATAAATGCCGGAGCTGATGCGGTTATGATAGGCCATCTTATTGTGGCGGATCAGGGTAACATTCCCGCACTGTTTTCATATCCCCTCCTTACGGGAGTACTCAGGAACGAACTGGGATTTAACGGAGTTATCATATCCGATTCTCTTCAGATGAAAGCTATGACGGATCATTACGGAGCAGGAGAAATACCGGTAATGGCCGTTGCTGCCGGATGTGACATTATCCTGATGCCTACAGATCTTGAAGTGACGGTAAGCAGTCTGGAGGCTGCGGTGGAAAACGGAGTGATCTCCGAAGAGAGGATCAATGAAAGCGTCAGAAGAATACTTATACTGAAGAAGAAATATATCTCTGCCGGGTGAGATGTGTTCCGGGCGCTTCGGCAATATGTGAAAGTTTTGTGTTTTTCGGGTTTTGACAAAATTATCTGATAATATATACATGGTTTAATTCTTAACGGGGGCTAATATGGCTGAGGAAAGAGTAACTGCACTGGGTTATGAATTTGCTTGCCTTGATGATGCGATACTTGCACAATCGGAGATCAAAAAGATCGATTATCTGAAGGCTCATCTGGACAGGGGCGATGCCGAGACGGTAAAGGCTCTGTATGATAAGGCCATAGATGAGAAATTTTTTAAAACTCCGGTAGGTATCGGATTTTTAACCGAGATGAGGGAATATCTTGTGGATACTCTCGATTATTCGGAAGATGAAGTACGGTCGATACCTTTGTATATGTTCTATGACACGACCAAGAAATCTGCTCCCGTGAAAGAAGAGAAGAAGAAAGAACGTGCCGGTTTTCTTTTTACATCCGTGGTTTTAAACATAGCTCTTATTGTTGCGGTGATCATTATGTTTTGGATAGCGACCCACACCGATCACCCCAATATACTGAATTACGAAACCGTACTTACGGATAAATATGCGACCTGGGAACAGGAACTTACCGAAAGAGAAGCTGCAGTCAGAGAGGCAGAAAGAGAACTCAGCTATCAAACAACGGATGACTGATAATCACATGGATAAAATAAAGATCCTGATGGCGGATGATGAAGCCCGCATGAGAAAACTGGTTAAGGATTTCCTCAGCAAAGAGGGTTTTATTACGGTTGAATGCTCCAACGGGTTGGAGGCGGTGGAAACAATCGGCGATGATCCTTCGATCTCACTTATCATTATGGATGTCATGATGCCGGTCCTTGACGGATGGGAAGCAGTTAAAAAGATCAGGGAATTTTCGAATGTTCCCATCATTATGCTGACGGCCAAGACCGAAGAAAAGGATGAACTGAAAAGCTTTGGACTCGGCGTGGATGAATTTATTTCAAAGCCTTTTTCGCCAAAGGTTTTGGTAGCAAGAGTTCAGGCCGTTCTCAGAAGGGCGGGGCATGATGATTCCGGTGAAGACATCATAACCGCCGGAAATATAAAGGTGGATAAAGCCGCACATCAGGTTTTCGTTGATGATGTTCCCGTTGATCTGAGTATCAAAGAATTCGAGCTTCTGACATTTTTCCTGGAAAATAAAGGAATAGCTCTTTCCAGGGAAAAGATACTTAACAGTGTTTGGGATTTTGATTATTTCGGAGAAGCAAGGACCATCGATACACATGTCAAAAAGCTTCGTGCGAAACTCGGACGAAAAGCGGGGGACATGATCAAGACCATTTGGGGAATGGGATATAAATTCGAGGAATAGCATTGATAATTAAAAGTTTAAAAGCCGGGCGCAGATTATCGCTGAGGTTACAATATACTTTTATTTTTGCCGGACTTATGGCGGGTGTTATCTTCCTGACCATTATTTTGAGTTCCGTGCTGCTACCCTGGTATTACAGGTATTCCAGACTCAAAGACATTCGCAAAGAATACAAGATGCTGGTTTCGGGTGATGAGAATTTGTACGAAGATCTGGACGAAATGTCTCTTCGTAATAACGTATCAGCCATTGTTTTAGCTCCGGATTCATCCGTAATATATTCGTCTATCAAAAGCGAACGCGATATAGAACTGGTTCTTTTATCGATCATTTTCAGAAATCCGAACGGATCTCAGGAAATAGAGGTTGTTGAAGAAACAGACGATTACAGTATCAGAATAAGCAAATTGCCGGAAGGTGATTATCTCGAAATGTTCGGTCGTCTTTCTGACGGATCCGCATTTTTGTTCAGAACACCCATTGAAAGTATAGATGAGGCTTCTGCCTATGCATCGTGGTTTTATTTTTACATTGGTTCGATCTGTATCATCCCCGGTGCACTTCTTGTATATTTTGTATCCCGTAGAATATCAAAACCCATCCTGAATCTTAGCGACATCTCAAAAAGGATGGTTGATCTTGATTTTGAAGCCAGATATGAAGGCGAAGATGCTGCTGAAATATCGCTCCTCGGTAAAAATATAAATACACTTTCGGAATCTCTGGAAGAGTCCATATCGGAACTCAAGACCGCGAACAATCAGCTTAAAAGGGATATCGAGAAAAAAGAAAAAGCTGCAAAGGAGCATAGTGAATTCATTTCCAATGTATCCCATGAGCTTAAGACTCCCATATCCCTGATACAGGGTTATGCTGAAGGACTTAAAGAGGGCGTTTCGGATGATGCTGAAGACCGCGAATATTATCTCGATGTGATCATTGACGAAGCATCAAGAATGAATAAACTCGTGAAACAGCTTCTCAGTCTCGAACAGATCGAGAGCGGTGATGATGTTATTGAGATGCAGAGATTCGATATTACCGAAGTGATATCTGCCTGCCTAAAAACTTCGTCGGTACTGTTTCGTGAATCGGGTATCACATGTGAATTCGATGAAAAACCGGGTGCCTTCGTATGGGGTGATCCCTATATGACGGAGACCGTATTTGAGAATTACCTTTCCAATGCCATCCATTACTGTAAGGATGTGGGAGAAGGTAAACAGATAAAGGTTAGTTTTATCAGGTTTGATAAGATTATAAAGGTATGTGTTTTTAACAGTGGAGATCATTTTCCTGATGATCAAATGCCAAAGCTCTGGGATAAATTCTACAAAGCCGATAAAGCAAGAACCAGAGAATATGGCGGAAGCGGTATAGGCTTATCCATTGTAAAAGCAATACAAACTTCTCTCGGACAGTGTTTTGGCGCCGAAAATGTTCAGGGTGGAGTTGTATTCTGGTTTGAGTCGGAAGGAGTTACCAAATGAAGATTTATTTTGAGAGTGAGCTGGAACAGCTTGAAAATGAATTAAACGTGCTGCTTTCCAATTCCAAAGACAGGAATTTCACGACTTATCTTTATCAGCTCAAAGGTGAATTGTCTTATGCACCTCAAAATGCAGCGGACATTCGTAGAAGAGCCATTGCCAATTATGAGATCTACGTTAACACCATGAGAACCAGAGGGGTTAATGTTCCTCCCTACTATTTCAAGGCAATCTATGGTGACGCACAGGTTGAAATAGTGTCATCTCAGTCTGAACCTGTTAAGGCTGAATCCGAAAATGCAAAAGATGCAGAAAAAGAGTCCGTAAAAAAAGAAACCTCTGAATCCGCACCCGTTAAGGAAGCGGCAGCTAAATCGGAATCTGAAGCAGCAGCGTCTGAAAAGGCTGAAGCTGTCGAGAAGGAGGGTGCTGCGAATGAGCCTGTTAAGCAGGAAGAAGCTAAGGCGGAAGATTCAATGGAAGAATCTGCCAATACCGAATCCTTAAAAACTGAGGAGGTTAAATCTTCCTATAAGCCTCAGAATGATTATATAAGATCTTATTATGAAGGACATCCTTCGGATTCCGTTCAGCCTACACCTTATGTGCAGGCTCCTGCTTCACCTGAGCCTTCAAGTGTTGATCCCGAATCCATTCAGGATTCCATATCATTCCTAAGCGGGCTTGACTCAGTTGTGGATTCCCAAAATACGGAACCTGCACCTCCCCCCGCACCGGCCCCTGTTTATTCAGTTCCTTCATTTAATCCTCAGAATGTTTCCAAGAAGACCGAATATGCCGTCGGAGCGGTTGTTATGTCCGTGATCGGTGCAGTATTTCTTCTTACGGGACTTGTATATTTTGCGGTTAATTTCCTCGATACTTTTACACAGGGCATGCTGATGTATGTTGCATGCGCCGTAGTTCTTGCCGTTTCCGAACTTATAGTCAGAAGATACGTTTTCAAGCTTTCTGCCGTATTTACCGCCATCGGTATAAGCGGTCTGTTTTTGGCAACTGTAGTCAATTACAGGGCGCTTGGTAATATTTCACTGCCGGTTGCCGGTGTGATCCTGGCATTTTGTGCGATACTTGTCTGTCTGTTCGGTTTTTACAGAAAGAGCAGATTGTATTCTGCCATAGGATTTTTCGCCGGATTTGCTTCATCCGTAGCCATCGGTTCGGATGTTTCACCTGTTCAGTATATGGTTATCACCCTCGGTACTCTTTTGATATCATGTCTCTGGATGATCTTCCCTGTTGAAAAGCAGCATAAGATCGTAGATACCTTGATGATCCTTGCCGAACTTGCTTATTTGTTCATAGGTCTCGGTTTCAGGATCGATACGGATTCTTCCATGGTTGTATCAATGGTTAAGCTTATATTCGGATTGGTATCCTGGTTTGTATGTCAGTTCGTTTTCTATCATTCCGAAAGTGACGGCGAAGAGAGGCTTGATATAACCGGTTTCAGCGTAGTAAACAGCATCTTTATTGTCATCGCGGGTATCATTTATTCCGTAATGATCGCCGCATCCGGAAGTTCTATGCTTGCAGAGAGTGAAAGGATCTTCATCGGTATAGCAGCTTATTTCGGAATGATCATTCCTTCGGGATTTTTTGCCTATTTCTTAAATCGTAAAAATATCTCTTCCTGGAAAGTATTCTATATTCTGTTCGTTGTATGCGGTATGATTGTCGTATTCTTTACGGAGAATCCTTTTGCGGTATCCATCGCATTTGCGGTAAGTATCATTACAAGTAAGGTCCTGCTCAGGAAATACCATTATGCCGATGTTGAAGGCTTGAAGGTAATGGATATCCTTATACAGATCTTTGTGGCGGTAATGCTTACCTTTGCAGAGCAGCTCTTTATGCCTGATGCGGATAAATCACTGATATATCTGTTTATCCCTGCTGCAATCCTTTGCGCATCGATGCTCGTTTCCATGTTCTTATCATCCGGTTATGTGGTTGTCTCCCAGATCCTTACGATCGTTTCGGTAACTTCAGCCGTAAGTACTGTTTTCTGTGTACGCAGACTTGAACTGGTATGTGCAATGGGCCTTATCCTGCTGTTCACATTCCTTATCAATACTCTGCAGCGTCTGAAGACAAATGAATATCAGGTGGTCAATTATATAACCCTTGTGGCTGAGATATTTCTTCTCCATATTCTTGCTGCCAGATACTATACCGGCGACGGATTCTTCGGATCATATATATTCAGTCCCGAAGCAATTCTCATTTATTCCATCGGAGCAGTGTTCGGACTTACCTATCTGATCATCACTCTGAGAAAAGAATACGGAATGTTCTATGCCGAGCAGTATATTCTTGTTCCCATATATCTGACCTGGGCAATGCTTTTAGCTCCCGTTACCAAGAACTTCCTTCTCAGCATACTCCTGATGGCAATAGCGGTTGTAAGTGTAATAATCGGATTTGCCCTTAAGAGAAAAGGAATCCGAATTTACGGATTAGTGCTTTCCATTGTGGTTTGTGCTAAAATAGCTTTTATAGACTTCGTTACACTTGACGATGCGCTGTCTAAGACTATAATGTACATTCTGGTGGGTGCTTTTGCTCTCCTCATCGGAACCATCTATATGGTACTCGAATCCAGAGAGAGCAAGGCTTTGACCAAAAAGAATAATGAACAAGGAGCTTCATGAAATGAAGTCTGGTTTAACCCGTAAACTTATATCGCTTTCACTTATCTGCACCTTATTTATGGGCGGCTGCGGTTCGGAGATACCCGAAATGACCGAGGAACAGCAGACGCAGGTGGGAGAGTATGCAGCTTTTGCGATGCTCAGATACGATGCGGAGCACAGAAGCAGGCTTGTTGATTATTCGGAGGTTGTGGCTGCGGATGAGGCAAAGAGACTTGCAGAGGAAGCGGCTGCGGCTGCGGAAATTGCAAGACAGACCGAAACGGGTGAAGAATCAAAGCCGGAAGGATCATATGATGCCGAAGGAAATCCCGTTGATGTCATAGACAATACGGACGGTAATGCCGGATATGTCAGCGACACCATGGAGGACTTCCTTGAACTTCCCAACGGAGTTCTTCTGACATACAGAGGTTATTCCATCCAGTCATCCTATCCAGAAGATGCGGATTATTCCGATTATTTCGTTGTTGATGCGACTGCGGGTAATAAATTCCTGGTACTGTGGTATTCGATTTATAACGGATCCGGTTCCGAGGCTTCCGTAGATTTCCTTGCGGATAACATTGCATTTAAATGCAGAGTAAATGACAGTAATACCGCAACGGCTCTTGTGACTATGCTTGATGATGACATGTCCACTCTTCAGACTGTTATGAGAGACAATGATGAGATGGATTGTGTACTTGTTTTTGAGATCAACACGGACCTTGCCAACAATATCGATTCCATAGTGGTCAGGCTGTCCAAGAACGGCGCCGACTGGGAAAGAAGACTTCAGTAAAACCAAAGCCCCTGCATGCAGGGGCTTTTATTATTTCTTTCTTGCTATGTTCCATTTGATCACTGCGGCTCCGATGATGACTATATATCCGATGATACTGTATATATCGGGGAACTCGCTTAAGAATATCATTCCGAGGATCGCCGCAAATATGACCTGCGTATAATCAAATACCGAGATATCTTTGGCCGGTGCATTCTGATATGCAGCGGTTATATTAAACTGTCCTCCGCTTGCTGCAACTCCCGCTCCGATAAGACAGAACCACTGGGCCGGTGCCATATGATGCCAGTCGAATATCAGAAAGGGCCCCGTAACCAAACAGGAGAAAAGCGAGAAATAAAAGACTATTGTTTTACCGGGCTGACCGGTTTTACCCATTTTATGGACAAAGGCATAAGCGGCACCCGCACCGAATCCTCCGTAGAGACCTACGAGCGCGGGTATGACTGCAAGACCCGTTGAAGGCTTTATTATGAAGAGTGAACCGGTAAATGCCATGATGACGCATGCCCAGTCGGTCTTTGACGGAATCTCCTTCATGATGAAGTAACTGACTATTATGGCAAAAAAGGGAGAGAGCTTATTGAGCATGTTGGCATCGGCTATTCCAAGTCTGTCTATGGCCCAGAAATTAGCGATCATTCCGCTGGTTCCGAACAGGCACCTCATAAGTACGGATATGCCGTTACCTTTTCTGATGGAAAAACCCACTTTGTTTTTCAGTATGGATCCCGTAGCAATGATCAGTGCGAAGAAGTTCCTGAAGAATGCTTTTTGCATTGTGGGAAGATCTCCGGATATTCTTACGAAGAATGTCATCAGGGAGAAAAAGAACGCCGCAAGAAGCAGGTGCATTATTGCTTTGTGTATATTTGTTCCGATGGGTGGAACCGTGTTTTCTTTCTTTTCCGTTTGCATAATACGCGATTATACTCTTTTTGAAAAAGGATTTCCATATTGTCTATTGTGGTAACCGGAAGGCAATTTATTGAAATCAAAATTTTACGAATGTAAAATATAGTATATTCGTATTGCCGAGGGGAAAAACAGTGAATAAACTTACGCGTTCCAGCAGATACATGATATCCATAAGCGTGTTTCTGATAGTTACCAATGCGCTTTTGGGATTTTTGCTGACCAAACAATCCGACAAAGCCATCAGGGATCTCATTCAACACCGTATGCTGGATATTTCCAATACCGCAGCTTCGATGATAGACGGTGATGTCCTCGAATCTGCAGGTCTTGATAATCTGGATTCACCCGAATGCAGGAAGATCTACGAAACTCTCACCTTTTTTCAGGATAATATCGAACTCGAATACATATATTGTATAAAAGAAGTTGCGGATAACAGCTTTGTATTTTCCATCGACCCCACGGTGGAAGATCCCGGTGAATTCGGTGAGCCCATTGTATGTACCGAAGCTCTTATGCAGGCAAGTGACGGTTTTGCATCCGTTGACGAAATGCCATATGAAGACAAATGGGGCAGATTCTACAGTTCATATTCTCCCGTATTTGATTCTGAGGGTAATGTTGCGGGGATTGTTGCCGTTGATTTCAGCGCCGAATGGTATGATGAACAAATACGCAATCTCGTGTTCATTACCATCATTGTTATATTGATAGCATTTGCCCTCAGTGTAGGCATCATCATATTTATCGCAACCAAATACAGGAAAAGATTTAAATCTATATCCAAAGATATGCGAAAGCTTTCTGATGAGATCGAAACCCTTGTAAAAGAAGTCTCCATAGATTCTTATTGGTACGAAGAGTCCGTTAGCGAGAAGAAGGAAAAGAGTTCCAATGATGAGATTGAGGTGATATCACTGAAGATCAGATCACTTCAGGACAGACTTGAAGATCAGATCGGATATGTCAGATCCCTTGCTTATATCGATGGCCTGACAGGTCTCGAAAACAGGACCTCATATATGGAGCAGGTCAAAGTTATTGAAGATAATATAGCGTCAGGAAAAGCTTCTTTTACTGTTGTTGTCTGTGATATAAATCAGCTCAAGCTGATCAACGATGATTACGGACATGAGGAAGGCGATAAAGTGATCACTCTGGTCTCAAGAACCATTCAGGAATTGTTCTCCAATGAGAAGTTGTACAGGATCGGCGGAGATGAATTTGTTATCATTGGAAAAGACCCCGATTATGCCGGAAGGATCTCGGACCTGAAAGCAAAACTGAAATCCTCAAGAGCTGAGATAGATGATCTTCCCGCTTCCGTATCTGCAGGATTTTCGGTATATGACAAAAACACCGATAATGAATACAGTGATGTATTTACCAGGGCTGATAAGCTTATGTACGAGGATAAAAAGAAATTCTATCTGACACACGAAGACAGAAGAAAAGCAAGATAAAACAAAATGGTGCAGGATCAGCCTGCACCATTTTTGATTACTTGTGAGAATTGTCGTTTCCTCTGGGACCGTTATATTCCGTATTTATTCTTTTCTCGAATTCGTTGTCCAGCTTTCTGATGTGGTATTTATTTACATTTAATATCACGACGATGATAAGCATTACAACAGAAAGAAGGAGAAGAGTGATCAGTATTCCGGAGTTTGCGGATCCTTCTTTTTCGGCCTGAGGTGTCTGAGTGGCAGCGGGAGAAGCGGGATAGCTTCCGTCCGAAGGAGCAGCGTTTCCTGCGTCTGCCGCACCGGTTTCGGAACCTGCCGGAGCACCGCCTTCCGTTCCGGTACCTGACTCGGAGCCTGAACCTGCAGCTGCTCCGGTTCCTGTTGAAGATTCATCTGTTCCCGAACCTTCGTTTAAAACGGGTGTAGGAGCATTCCCCGAATGGTCTGAAAGTGATATTCCATTTGCACCAAGTGCAACTTCGTGATCAAGTCCGATGAATTTTCCTGCATCATTTTTCCAGAGAACAGTTTCTACTAGAGCATATTTTTCATCGTCCCATGTCTTAAAGTCATCCTTAACCAGTCCGCCCGTATCACCGGAGTTTGCGTTGTAGCACCAGAAGGTGTGGTTGAGGTTTTCTTTTCCGATAAGGTCTCTTAAGTATTCCATCCACTTAAGATTGTCACCTGACATGAAGCCTCCCCATTCACCGATAAGGATGGGAGCTATATCTTCCTCTGCGATATAAAGCCAGTAATCATGCCATACATCGTTGTAGAGGGAATCATAAGTGAAATCTCCGCTGAACCAGGGCTGCTGATATACGAGAGGGCCGTAGTCATGGGGTGAATAAACGATCTGTCTGTTTCTTGCTTCATCGCCGAAATCAATGGGATAATCCCTGACGGCCATAAGGTTTCCGCCCCACCATGTGTTGTAGTAATCGGCTTCGCTTGTAGAAGTGAAATTGTTGGCAGTAGGCTTGGTGGGATAGATCTGAATTCCTTCGACTACAATGAGCATGTGGGGATTGATGTCGAGTATCGCATTACCTGCACGCTCTGCAACTCTCTTCCAGTTGTTTGCGTCGTTTGAATCGTTCCATATCGCGTGAGGAGTCTCATTGGGCTTGCCGTGAGGCTCGTTCTTAAGGTCGATGGCAACGATGGTGTCGAAATTCTTATATCTGTCAGCGAGCCATTTAAGTGCTTCGATGTACTGATCTTCCGAGATCTTGTCGGTATACCATACGGGATGATTGTGACCGGATGCATCCGTATTTGCGGAATGGATGTCGATCATTACCTTGATGCCGTTCTGCTCGCAAAGAGTAAGAACGTAGTCAAAGATCTCAAGTGAATTCAAAGAATTCAGATTGGAGTTATATGCGTGATTGTAATTGGCGGTAGGATAATTTCCCTTTTTCCACTCAAGAAGAAGCTCAGCGGACATGGGGACTCTCATGAGGTTGAATCCATGGTCTGCGATGGAAACGATGGAAGATTCCAGTTCCGCATTCCATAATCCGTCGAAGAGATTGGTTCCGGTGTTGTATCCGAACCAGTTGAGACCGGTGAGCCATACCTGGTTTCCGTTCATATCCACGATCTTAGAACCGTCGGTGGAAAGCCAGTCATCGCCGGTGGTGCCGAAAGTGGAAACGGCGGGAGATGAGAACTCGGGTCTTGCTTCGGAATTATTATTCTGGTTGTTCTGGTTGTTCTGGTTATTCTGATTGTTATTGTTATTATTGTTGTTTGCGGGAGCGGTATATGTACCGGAGCCCGTTACGCTTACGACCTTCGCGGAAGTGATGCCTGATCCGTCAACCTGTATACCCACGTTTGAGTTAAAACCCCAGGAATTTGCTCCGTCTGCTTTGACGGTAGCGGTTACCTGATGACCGTTAGCGGTATAGGTATCAAATCCCCATCCCGAAGGGGATTTTACATCTGTGTTAAATTCCACAACCACAGTAATGGTCAGATATCCTGAACAGCCCTTCAGGTCAAAAGAAATCTGGCCCCCTGAACCCCACAGATTTGTTTTTACATTGTTTGCTGTCGGTGTTTCAGCAGCCATAGTCGTCCCGGATAATGCGTATTGAGATAATGAGATGATCAAAATGAATGATACTAAAATCGCAGATACGACTTTTGTCACCGGTCTTCCAAAGAACTTTTTCATAATATTCCCCTCGAATTACATATTTTAAGTCCAGCGTTATATATTTTACTCTTTCCCGGCCCCTTTTTCCAATATTATCGGTTTTTACCCTTTTCATTTATGTGCATATTATTCTTTAAGAGCGGAGTGAGGAACCTGCCGGGCATTGCTTTTCCGTTCTCGGATGCTTTTCTGTAGAACAGGTACAGGTTATCGCAGGCTCTGGTCATGGCAACATAGAAAATGCGGCGTTCTTCCTCGATTGAAGTTTCATCCGGAATTTTATCGTGGGGAAAGGTGCCTTCATTTACATCGGGTATGATAACCGTTTTGAATTCCAGGCCTTTGGAGGCGTGAACCGTCATAAGATCCGGAAGATCCTTCTCCCTGCTTTTCATGGATCTTTTCAGATTTCTTTCGTATTTTTCTTTGATCATATCTATATCTTCGAGTGTTTCCGCGTTGTTTAGCAGATTTTTGGCTTCTGTGAGTATCTTAATGTATTCTGCCTTTTTATATTCGTCACCCGCTTTTAGAAGCACATATTTTTCATATCCCGTCTTTTTATATAGATATGTTATGGCTGCAGATACGGACAGGGTTTTCATGAATTCCAGATCTTTTTTGAGATCGTTTAGATTTTTGATCACATTTCCCGGGCGGTATAATTCGCCTGCTCCGTAGATGTTTTTGATGATCCTGCTGAGATTGCCTTCGCATCCGATCAGGTATTCGGGATCTATACCGCGAAAGGGTTTGTTTATTATGGCTTTTATATGATCCTCTGAAGGCAGACCGTATATTACATGGAGATATGAGTAAATGTCACGGAGTATGAAATGATCAAATATGCCGGTTGTTTTTTCACGGATTCTGAAGCCTGTGTTTTTGGAAGTAAGGTAGGAAGCAAACGTTTGCATTTCTATATTGGTTCGAAACAGCACTGCAAGAGATCCTTTACGGGAAAGGATCAGTCTCAGTATTTCTTCGTATTCTGCCTGGTGATCCTCGAAACCTTTTATGCAAAGGATGGATTCACATTCGCTCCGGTTGCTTACGGGGGCTTTCGGAATCCTGTTTTTATTTTCGTCTATTACATAAACGGATGCCTTGACTATCTGGGGTGATGATCTGTAATTGGTATTAAGATGCATCAATACGGCATTTCTTTCTTCCAGAAATCTTTTAAGTATGGATGGCTCCGATCCTCTGAAACCGTAAATTGACTGATCATCGTCCCCTACGGCAAAAATCCTTGTTCTGTCACCTGCCATAAGTTTTACCGTTTCGTATTGTGCTTTGTTAATATCCTGGAATTCATCGATGAGTATATGTGAGAATCTGTTTTTCCATTTTCTGATAAATGATCTGTCGTGAAGAAGGAGATTACGGCAATCATATACCATATCATCAAAATCCATAAGTCCGCTTTTTCTACGAATGTTTTCATAGTATCCGAACATATCGCGGAACAGCCCCTTGGCTTCTTTAAGGCATTCCGCGGCACGTTCTTCGTCCAGAGTGTTTTTATAAACAGATACCGCACTTAGGAAATCGGAGAGTGTTCCTTTGTAATCGCAAGTCTTTCCCGAACCTATATATTTTTTAACAACGCTTCCCGCGATCTCGGATCTGTTTCGGTCATACAGTATCTGAAGAAGGTTGTTCTTTCCCCATTCCCTCATCATGTTATAGAAGATGGAATGGAATGTTCCGAATGCTACAGGGAGAGGGTATTCAGAGGCTGCTGCAAATCTTTTCTGCATGCCTGTCGCAGCATCCTTGGTAAAGGTGATTACCAAAATGGAAGCGGGATCTACACCGCTTTTTTCCGTAAGGTACATGATCCTTGATGTCATGGTATGAGTTTTTCCGGAACCCGGCCCCGCAGCCAGAAGAATATCGGATTTTGTGTAAGTTGCAGCCAGCAGCTGTTCTTTGCTGAGATTGTTTTGATCGAACATAAAAAGCCTCCGGATGGCACTTCAAAAACAGCCTTCTCCGGGGGCTTTTGTATATAATATCATTCCGCGTCAAAAATTAAATACCTCAATCCGTATATTTATGTTTAATGGTCAGGTTATAGTGCCGGCTTCAGGACCCCCAAATCCCTAAAAAACCTTGTAAATAAAGGATTTTCGCGATATAATTTATTGGATTATGGAGTACCTTGCACATGAATAAGAACGGGACCAATTATATATTCCCACTCATCACACAGGAAACCGATGACGGCCTTAGATTCTGCCTGGAAAATACCGCTTCCGACTGCGGAATTGTCCTGTATGACAGAGCATCGGGCAGGGAACTTAAAAAGATAGCTTTTGAACCGGGTGACCGTATCGGTAATCTTTATTGCAAAACGGTTACGGGCATTCGGGCATCCGAGATTTCATATCTATATTATTCCGGATCAAGCAAAATTAGCGATCCCAGAGCAACCGGATTTGCTGCCGGAAGAGAATACGCATCACCTGTGAATGAACCTTTGAAAGCCGTGATCTGTGATTCTTGTTATGACTGGGGAAACGATGCTCATCCGCGATTGAAATTTGAAGACAGTTTCTACTATCTGCTTCATGTAAGGGGATTTACCAAGTCTCCCTCATCGGGAGTTAAAGCTAAAGGAACCTATGCGGGAATAATTGAAAAGCTGGATCATCTTGTATCCCTCGGGGTTACGACGGTTGAATTACAGCCCGCATATGAATTTATAGAAACGGAATGCAAACCCGGTATTGAGCCCGTGTACGGGTACGGATCGTCAAAACCTCTTCAGGTCATTCCGGGCAAGCTGAATTACTGGGGTTACAAACCCGGATATTATTACGCACCGAAGGCAAATTATTCCTCTTCTTCGGATGCATCCAAGGAATTCAAAGATCTTGTAAAAGAACTTCACAAGCGCGGTATGGAGCTTTGTATGCAGTTTTATTTTGCTCCTGATTTTCCGGAATCGGAAGTTCTTGAAGTTCTGCGATACTGGGTGATCAATTACCACGTGGACGGTTTCCATCTGATGGGAATGAATATACCCATGAGACTGGTTTCTTCGGATTCACTTCTGGCCGGAACCAAGCTTTTGAACGATCATCTTGAAAATGTGGATTTTGATTCACTCAAGGAATCGGGTTTCGGAAGATTTGTCGGATCATATACGGATGATTTCAGATATCCTTTGAGGAGACTTCTGAAAGGAGATGAAGGCCAGATATCCGATACGCTTTCTTATCTGAGGTTAAATCCCGAAAACTACGGACGCATCAATTTCTTTTCCGACTATCAGGGATTTACCATGATGGACATGGTCAGTTTCGACCGTAAGCATAACGAGGAAAACGGTGAAGACGGAAGAGACGGAAGTGACTATAACTTCAGTTGGAACTGCGGAGAGGAAGGACCTACTCGTAAAAAGAAGATCAAAGATCTCAGGCTCAGACAGATCAAAAATGCTTACAGCCTCTTGATGCTCAGTGCCGGTACTCCTTTGATATTTATGGGAGACGAATTCGGAAATTCGCAAAACGGTAACAATAATCCCTACTGTATAGATTCTCCCGTTACCTGGCTTGACTGGAAGAATCTTAAGAAGAATTCCGAACTCACCGACTATCTCAAAGAGCTTGTTAAGCTGAGAAGAAGTCATAAGATCTTCAGTCTGGGCAGAGAGCTTTATATGATAGATACCGAAAACTGCGGATATCCGGAGATGAGTTACCATTCGGATACCGCATACAGAGTATCGTGTGAGTATTATTCCAGATCCTTCGGTATCATGTATTGCGAAGATAAGGGTGAGTCCCTTTTATATGCTGCAGTCAACATGGGATGGGACAGCAAAGTACTTGCGCTTCCCAGACCACCTAAAGGTTTCGATTGGAAAATGAAATTTTCCACGGATCCTGAAGCAGCAAACAGCCCCTTATCACAGGAACTTGAAAAAACTATTCCCGGCAGGACCGTAACCTTCTTTGAAACGGTCAAAACCCCCGCGGGAAGTAAAACCGGGAAGGCGAAAAAATGAGTACTCCTTATTTAGTCAGATTTGTTCAGCATTTTGTTACGATCACCAAGCACCGCATACTTGTTTGCAAAGGCTGCTTTAAGATCGGATTATATTACCAGGGACTGACTCACGATCTGTCCAAATATTCTCCCGATGAATTTCTGGTGGGAGTCAAATATTTTCAGGGAACAAGAAGCCCCAATAATGCGGAACGTGAGGATATAGGTTATTCATCCGCCTGGCTCCATCACAAAGGCAGGAACAAGCATCATTACGAATACTGGATCGACTATAACACAAGAGGCGAGATGCCGGGTGAGGACGTACTGATCCCGGTAGAGATGCCCGACAGGTATATTGCGGAAATGGTAATGGACCGAATAGCCGCATCCAAGGTTTACAAGGGAGACGAATATAAAGATTCCGATTCTCTCGAGTATTTTCTGGGTGGTATAGAAACGACTCCCATGCATCCGAATACCAGAAAAAAGCTGTACAGATATCTGAAGATCCTTGCGATATACGGTGAAGACAAGCTTTGCAGGCTTATCAGATATGAATTGAAACACGGACGCTATATTCCAAGATCAAAAAGGTCCGGAGCAAACTAAAAGGAAAACAAAGAACAAATGGCAGGTTCTTCTTTCGGCAGAATATTCAGAATAACCACATGGGGTGAATCCCACGGACCGGCACTGGGATGCGTCATAGACGGATGCCCGGCCGGCGTTGAATTATCCGAAGCTGACATACAGCCTTATCTTGACAGAAGAAAACCGGGGAATCCCGCTGTTGCGACTGCGAGAAAAGAATCGGATACATGTGAAATATTATCGGGAGTTTTTGAAGGCAAGACCACCGGTACTCCCATATCGGTCATTATCAGAAATTCCGACCAGCATTCACGGGATTATGACAATATAAAAGACATTTACAGACCGGGACATGCGGATTATACCTTTGATGCTAAGTACGGATTCAGGGATTACAGGGGAGGCGGAAGAGCTTCCGGAAGGGAAACTGCGGCAAGAGTCATTGCCGGTGCAGTGGCTGTCAAGGTTTTGAACACCCTCGGTATAAAGGTTGAAGCTTATACCAGATCCATCGGTCCCGTGGAAGCGGATCTTTCAGATTATTCCAGAAGCGCCGTTCTTGCAAACGCAACCGCAATGCCCGATATAGACGCCAATGCAAGAGCACTGGAATATATCGCGGATATGAAAAACAGATCGGATTCCTGCGGCGGTGTAATGGAATGCATTATAAGCGGAGTTCCCGCGGGCGTCGGTGATCCTGTGTTTGATAAACTCGATGCGCTTCTTGCACAGGCCGTTATGAGCATAGGAGCCGTCAAGGCGGTTGAGATCGGCGACGGATGTAAAGTAGCCGGATCGGTTGGCAGTAAGAACAACGACCAGTTTAAAGCTTCCAAAGACGGTATTACCAAAAAGACAAATCACTCGGGCGGCATTCTGGGTGGAATAAGCGATTCGTCCGATATTATCGTAAGGGCTTCTGTAAAGCCCACTCCCTCCATCGCAAGAAGTCAGAAGACGGTGGATACAAGCGGTAATAACACAGATATCGAGATCCTCGGAAGACATGATCCCGTTATCGTACCCAGAGCGGTCGTGGTACTGGAGAGCATGTGTGCGGTTACCATACTTGATGCTCTGATGTACGGAATGACATCCAGGATAGATAATCTTGTCAGAATATATAAAAATCAGTGAGGGAAACTTAAATGGCAGAAGAAAAGAAGAAAGCTAAAGTTTCAAAAGAAAAACAGGATAAATATGTCGCATATATATCAACCTATACACGCGGCGATAATCATGGTATCAAGATTTATGATGTGGATATGGAAACCGGCAGATTCAAGGAAAAGGATGAAGTCGATATATCCAACTCTTCATATGTAACGGTATCCCACAACGGTAAGTATCTGTATTCCATAACCGACCTTGGTGTCGAGTCTTATAAGATTGCTCCCGACGGAACTTTGGATCTTATCAACTTTGCACCCATCAACGGTATGAGAGGATGCTACCTTGCTACCGACTATACCGACAGATATCTTATGGTTGCAGGTTATCATGACGGAAAGCTTACCGTGCTTCATATCAAGGAGAACGGCGGAGTCGGTAAGATCACGGATGAAGTATTCCATAAGGGTCTCGGTTCCATGGCTGACAGAAACTTCAGACCTCATATCGCAAGTGCGAGAATGACCCATGACAACAGATATATCCTTGTTGCAGATCAGGGTATGGATCACGTTAATGTCTATGAACTCAATCAGGAGACCGGTAAGATCAAGCTTGTTGATATCATCAGATGCGAACTTGAATCTTCACCCCGCCAGATCAAGCTTTCCAAAGACGGTAGATTTATCTACATTTGTCTTGAGGCTACATGCAAGATCGATGTATATGAATATACATTTGACGGAAAGGCTCCTTCTTTCGAGAAGATCCAGACCGTTGATGTAATCAAATTTGAGGATGGTGCGCCTTCCGCACTCAGCGCACTTTCTTTTTCAAGCGATTATAAATATATCCTTACAACCATTGCCGGCGATAATTCCGTTGCGATTTTTGCCGCAGACGAAAAGACCGGACTTCTTACCAAGAAGCTTGTCCTTCCCGTATCCGGAGATTATCCCAAGGATGCTGAGATCCTTCCCGGCAATAAGTTCCTTGTATCACTTAATCATGAATCCAACGAGATGTCTTTCTTTAAGCTGGACATTGAAAACGGAACCATGATCATGAACGGAGATTTTGTTAAAGTAAATACCCCCAACTGTATTCTGATCCACAAGCTCAATAACGAGACCGACGAAAAATAATTATTTTCCGAAAGGTTTATAGGCAATGCTTAATCTTTCCCGTAAGGAAATGGTCTCGGAGGAGATCAGAAGACGCGGAAAAAAGAATAAGGCATTCAGATTTTTCTCACCTCTTATAAAAGGGGTCTTGTTTGCATGGATAGGTATATGTGATTTCTGCAGCGGTCATTTGATAAAGTTTGTGCTGCTAAGCACATCTGCTTTATGCTTTATAGCATTTTGCAGTTTTTCGTTTCCTCTTTTTACGGGATCCGTTACAAATCTCGGTATCATAGATTTCAATGAGCTGGATGAAACTGTTTCGCTTGCCGACGAAGCCGAGGATTTCCTTACTGCCGATGAAGCAAGAAAGATCTTCTATAAGGATTTCAGAGGTGAGGACGGATCGCTTTATACCGGTTATGTAAGTGTTAATTCCGAAGGACAGGAGGTCATCGCCATAGGAACCGATGACATTCTTGTTGATGTAAGCAGCGGAGAGTATACTCTGCCTGACAGCGATACAGAAGGCAGTTCGGACCCTTATGAGGAATATGATCTTGACAGTCTTGTTTTCGACAGAAACGATTGGAGACTGCTCCTTGTTAATAAACAGCATTCGGTTCCTGCAGGATATGAATTTCCATTGGGAGAACTGGCTGCAAACGTCCAGTGTGATGAGAGAGTTATCGAAGATCTTGTCATGATGCTCAGGGACGCTAGAAATGCCGGAATGAATATCTGGATCGTATCTCCTTACAGGTCGGGAGAGAAGCAGGAGAATCTCTTTAACTATGATCTGGGCAAATACATAGATTCGGGCATGAACTATTTTGATGCATATCAGCTTGCTGCGGAAGCAGTGACGCTTCCCGGTACAAGTGAGCATCAGATCGGACTTGCTTTTGATATCGTTAATAATGAGTATGCTCATCTCGGTGAAGGCTTCGGTGAAACCGCAGAAGGAATCTGGCTTGCCGAGAACTGCTATAAATACGGATTTATCCTGAGATATCCTGCGGATAAAGAATACATTACAACTATTGAATACGAACCCTGGCATTTCAGATATGTGGGCAGAGAAGCTGCCGCATATATGACACTTAAGGGTCTTACACTTGAAGAATTCTGGGAGACAGTATTTTGAATTCATGTTTTAAACTGATCAAAAAAAACGGTGAAGCCAGAAGGGGAGAGCTGATAACGGTACACGGTACGGTTCAGACTCCTCTTTTTATGAACGTCGGAACCGTGGCGGCCATAAAAGGCGGAGTTTCATCCGAGGATCTCGAGAACATCGGATGTCAGGTGGAGCTTTCCAATACATATCATCTTCATGTTAGAACGGGAGATGATCTTATTAAGAGATTCGGCGGGCTTCACAGGTTTATGGATTGGCATAAGCCCATCCTTACGGATTCCGGCGGATTTCAGGTATTCTCCCTCGCTTCCATGAGAAAGATCAAGGAAGAGGGTGTAACCTTCCGAAGTCATATTGACGGCCATAAGATATTCATGGGGCCTGAGGAGAGCATGCAGATACAGAGCAATCTCGGTTCGACAATCGCAATGGCCTTTGATGAATGTCCTCCCGCGAAGGCTGAAAGGGAATATGTTCTTCCTTCCGTTCAAAGAACCGAAAGATGGCTCGTAAGGTGTAAGGCGGAAATGGACAGGCTTAACTCACTTGAAGATACCATCAATAAGAACCAGCTTCTTTTTGGTATCAATCAGGGTGCCGTATATAACGACATAAGAATTGAAAATGCTAAGAGGATCTCAGAACTTGATCTTCCCGGATATGCTCTTGGAGGACTTGCCGTAGGTGAGACTCACGAAGAAATGTATGATGTTATCGAGCATACCGCTCCTTTTCTTCCCACGGAGAAGCCAAGATACCTGATGGGAGTCGGAACTCCCGCCAATATTCTCGAGGCTGTTGACAGGGGAATCGATATGTTCGACTGTGTTTATCCTTCACGTAACGGAAGACACGGACACCTCTATACACACTTCGGTAAGATCAATATTAATAATGCAAAGTATGCCGAGGACGACAGACCTATAGAAGAAGGATGCCGGTGCCCCGCATGCAGGAGATATTCAAGAGCCTATATCCGTCACCTTCATAAATCGGGTGAAATGCTGGGACTCAGGCTTTGCGTACTCCACAATCTGTATTTCTACAATCACCTTATGGAGGAAATCCGTCAGGCGATAGATGAAGACAGGTATTCGTCTTTCAAAAAAGAAATGCTGGATAATCTTAAAGCAGAGAAATAAAAGGGGGGTTATGAATATGAAAAGGACACTTATCAAAATATCTGCTATACTTGCGGCGGTTTTCTGTATTATCGGTTTGAGATTTACGGTTAACGCTGCTCCTGTAAAAATGGCTGACGGTCAGCTATTCGATGCGGCTTATTATGCAAGTCGCAATCCTGATGTTGTTGCCGTATTCGGAACCGATCAGAACATGCTTTATCTTCATTATGCACTATGCGGCAAAACTGAGGGAAGACTTCCCTACGATCCTTCCTACGGAAACGGTGGATCATCCTCATCGAATTCTTTTGATGCAGCTTATTACGCAGCTAAATATCCCGATGTTGCAGCTGTATTCGGATATGACCCTGTGCTTTTAAAGATGCATTATGATCTTTGCGGTAAGGCGGAAGGAAGATTTGCAAACGCAGCGGAAGAAGCAGTAGCCACGCCTGCCGCACCCGCTCCCTCTGCTGTAACACCTGCACCTGCGCCCGCACCCGTATCTACTGTAAATGACTCTTCGTTTGAGATGCAGGTATTGAATCTCTGCAATCAGCAGCGTGCAGCGTACGGACTTGCCCCTCTTTCCTGGGATGCCTCAAATCTTGCTCCCGGAGCCGCAGTAAGAGCGCAGGAGATCACTGCCCTCTTTTCACATACAAGACCTGACGGAAGCAGCTGCTTTACCGCAGTCAGAAATCCCGGCAGATTGGGTGAAAACATTGCCGCAGGACAGCGTACTCCCGCGGAAGTTGTGGACGACTGGATGAACAGCCCCGGACACAGAGCAAATATCCTTAACGGCAAGTTTACCAAGCTCGGAGTCGGATATGTCTATGTACCCGGTGATATGTACGGTCATTATTGGGTTCAGATGTTCTCATCATAAATATTTTATTTGATACTTTTACCGATATCGTGTATCATCAGAAAATGTGTGATGACACAAACTAATTTCCAAAATGATCGGAGGATATAATAATGAAATTCTTGCTCCTTACAGCTGAAGAAGCTGCTGCTGCAGAGGCAGCCGGACTTGGCGGCTTACTTCCTGTAGTTATCATGTACGGTATCATCATCTTCGCACTCTGGTTCTTCTTTATGAGACCCCAGAGCAAGGAGAGAAAAAAGACCCAGGAGATGCTTGCAACTCTTGAGGTAGGAGATGTAGTAGTTACCACCTCAGGCTTCTACGGAGTTCTCATTGATGTAACCGATGAAGATGTTATCGTAGAATTCGGCGGAAATCGTAACTGCCGTATCCCTATGGAGAAATCCGCAATCGCGAGAGTCGAAAAGCCCGGACAGGCAGCACCCGCCGAGACCGACTCCAAGAAGAAGGATAAGTAATCTTAGATGTATAGCTGACTCCCGGATTTATTTCCGGGAGTTTTTTGCATTATTCCGGCTTGCAACATGAATATGCATAAATATTCAAAAAAAGCAAGAAATGAATAAAATTGGATACCTCAGAACCTTGAAAAATAGGATTCTTTCGAATATAGTGGAAATGTCGCACTTTTAGAAGAAGGAGATATGCCATGAAGCTTAATATTGTATGCATTCCCGGAGACGGAATCGGCCCCGAGATCGTAACTCAGGCGAAAAAAGTACTTGAGAAAGTTGCATCCGTTTACGGACATGAAATTATATTCAAAGATATTCTGATGGGTGGTGCATCCATCGATGCATGCGGAGAACCTCTTACTCAGGAAGCCATCGATACCGCAAAGGCTGCAGATGCAGTTCTTATGGGATCCATCGGCGGTAATACTACCACAAGCCCCTGGTATAAACTTCCTCCCGAGAAGAGACCCGAAGCAGGTCTTCTTAAGATCAGAAAAGAGCTTGGTCTTTTTGCTAACTTAAGACCCGCATATCTTTTCCCCGAGCTTGCAGACGCATGTCCCCTTGCAAGCGAGACCTCTGATAAGGGATTCGATCTTCTTATTATGAGAGAACTCACCGGAGGACTTTATTTCGGAGAAAGACATACTGAGGTTGTTAACGGACTCAGAACTGCTGTTGATACCCTTACATATAATGAAGAAGAGATCAGAAGAATTGCAATTAAGGCTTTTGAAGCCGCAAGGATCCGCAGAGGTAAAGTTACTTCCGTAGATAAGGCAAACGTTCTTGATTCATCCAGACTCTGGAGAGCCGTAACTGCTGAGGTTGCCAAGGATTATCCCGATGTTGAACTCGAGAACATGCTCGTTGATAACTGTGCAATGCAGCTTGTCAAAGATCCCGGCCAGTTTGATGTAGTCCTTACGGAGAACATGTTCGGAGATATTCTTTCCGATGAAGCAAGTATGATCACAGGATCCATCGGAATGCTTTCATCAGCTTCACTCAACGAAACCAAGTTCGGACTCTATGAGCCCAGCCACGGATCTGCCCCCGATATCGCGGGACAGGATATTGCAAATCCCATCGCAACCGTTCTTTCCGCTGCAATGATGCTTAAGTTTTCTTTTGATCTTAATAAGGAAGGCGAGGCCATTGAAGCAGCCGTTAAACAGGTTCTTAAAGACGGTTTCAGGACCGGAGACATTTATTCCGAAGGCTGCACCAAGGTAGGATGCACTAAAATGGGTGATCTTATCTGTGAGAGGATCAAATAATACAGTAATACTGATTAAATAGTGTAGGAGAGGAAATAACTATGAGAAGTGATTCCGTAAAGGTTGGTGACGCTCAGGCGCCACACAGAAGTCTTTTCAATGCACTCGGATTTACCGAAGAAGAGAGAAAGCGCCCTCTCATCGGTATCGTTACATCTTATAACGAGATCGTTCCCGGCCATATGAACCTTGATAAGATTGCAGAAGCTGTTAAGCTCGGTGTTGCAATGGCAGGCGGCACTCCCGTTCTTTTCCCTGCGATCGCCGTATGCGACGGTATCCCTATGGGTCATATCGGAATGAAATACAGCCTTGTTACCAGGGATCTTATTGCCGATTCTACCGAATGTATGGCAATGGCTCACGGTTTTGACGGACTTGTATGCATTCCCAACTGCGATAAGAATGTTCCCGGACTTCTCATGGCCGCTGCAAGAGTAAATATCCCTACCGTGTTCGTATCAGGTGGCCCCATGCTTGCAGGACGTGTTCACGGATGCAAGAGAAGCCTTTCATCCATGTTCGAAGCAGTAGGAAGTTACGCAGCAGGAAGCATCACCAAAGAAGAGCTTACCGAGTTCGAAGAGAAGGTTTGCCCTACCTGCGGTTCCTGCTCAGGTATGTATACCGCTAACTCCATGAACTGCCTTACCGAAGCAATCGGTATGGGACTTAAAGGAAACGGAACCATTCCTGCCGTATATTCCGAGCGTATCAGACTTGCAAAGCATGCAGGTATGAAGATCATGGAGCTCGTTGAGAAGAATATCCGTCCCAGAGACATTATGACCGATAAGGCGTTTAAGAATGCTCTTACCGTTGATATGGCTCTCGGATGCTCTACCAACACCATGCTCCATATCCCCGCTATCGCAAAAGAAGCAGGTGTAGAGCTTAATATGGAAATGGTCAATGACCTTTCCGCTAAGACTCCCAACCTTTGCCACCTTGCACCTGCAGGTCCTACCTATATGGAAGACCTCAACGAGGCAGGCGGTGTTTATGCCGTAATGAACGAACTCTCCAAGAAGGGACTTATCGAAGAGGATTGCATGACCGCTAACGCAACCACCATCGGAGAGAATATCAAGAATTGCATCAACAAAGATCCCGAGGTTATCAGACCTATCGATAATCCTTATCAGGCAACCGGTGGTATCGCAGTACTTAAGGGTAATCTTGCTCCCGATACCGGTGTTGTTAAACAGTCTGCTGTTGCACCCGAGATGCTTGTACACGAAGGACCCGCAAGAGTATTCGATTGTGAGGAAGATGCCATCGCAGCTATCAAGGGCGGCAAGATCGTAGCAGGTGATGTTGTAGTTATCAGATACGAAGGACCTAAGGGTGGCCCCGGTATGAGAGAAATGCTCAATCCCACATCCGCAATTGCAGGCATGGGACTCGGTTCTACCGTAGCGCTTATCACTGACGGAAGATTCTCAGGCGCATCCCGCGGAGCTTCAATCGGACATGTATCACCCGAAGCTGCAGTTGGCGGACCTATTGCGCTTGTTAAAGAAGGAGATATCATCTCCATCGATATTCCTAACAGAAAGCTTGATGTTAAGGTATCCGACGAGGAGATGGCTGAGCGCCGTAAGGCATGGACTCCCAGAGAACCCAAGATCACTACAGGATATCTTGCCCGTTACAGAGAGCTTGTAACAAGCGGAAACCGCGGAGCGGTACTTGAGATTCCCAAGAATTAATTATTAGGAGAATTACGGACTATGGAAATGAACGGTTCTGAAATAGTAATAGCTTGTCTCAAAGAACAGGGAGTAGATACCGTATTCGGATATCCCGGCGGTACCATACTTAATATTTATGATGCACTTTATAAGCATCAGGATGAGATCAGACACGTGCTTACCAGCCATGAACAGGGTGCGGCTCATGCTGCGGACGGTTATGCAAGGGCTACAGGTAAGGTCGGTGTCTGCATGGCTACTTCAGGCCCCGGTGCCACCAATCTTGTAACCGGAATAGCAACAGCATATATGGACTCTGTTCCTCTTGTTGCCATTACCGCAAATGTTAATCTTCCCGCTCTCGGAAAAGATTCA
>JAGCUO010000034.1 GCA_017962825.1 Lachnospiraceae bacterium
AATATCGGTGGTATTCAGATGGATGCACTGTTTGTTGATGAAGGATTCGGAACTCTTGATGAAAAATCCATCGGCGACGCAATGGACGTTCTCGACAGCGTCAGAAAAAGCAGCGGAACGATAGGAATAATCAGCCATGTTGCGGTACTGGAAGAGAACATAGCAACTCAGGTCGAAGTGATCAAGAAAAACGAAGGCAGTCAAATTCGGATTTTATAAGATTATTTCTGCGGACTTGTCCGGCGGGAGAAACAATGGCTGCCATTTTTCAAAAATGTATAAAAACAGGCCGAAACGCAGGCGATTTTTGCCGTGTTTCGGCCATTTTCAGGTCGGAGTGGCGAGACTCGAACTCGCGGCGTCCTGGTCCCAAACAAACCACCAGCCTTCCGTTATCCGTTTTTGGGCGTTTTCCGGCCGTTTTAGAGCACTTTCGGCTGGTTTTCAGCCCATTGTCTCCATTGTTTCCGTCTGCTCCTCCGCTGGTTGGGGTCAGATAAGTGGTCAGAGGTTGTCTCAGCAGTCTAAACTGATTTCTTAAACCGGATATGCATTAAAACAGTTTTTCATATCTGCAATATTATACCATCCATTACCCGAAAAGCCATGTTAACAAATACAATTTCATCGAGAAATAAAAATTGTACGCGTTACCCGGCTTTTCATGAATGTTTGACAGTCGAAGTATTGACAGTACGCTTCGCTTAATTCTGCATCTCTTTCAATATCTTCAGATATGCATCCAGTCTTGCGTTGATATACCCGGCAAACAATCCCTCCATAGCGGAAAGGTCGTGTTTGATGTGGTATGTGTCAAAGTCGTTGTAATAAGCGACTCTGTCGGCGAACTTGTTGTCGATAGGCTGATAGCCGGCCTTCATCAGTTCCAGATTCACAAGCAGTCTGCCCGTTCTGCCGTTTCCGTCGATAAACGGGTGGATGCCCTCAAACTCTATGTGGAATCGCGCCAGCTTTGTTACAATGTGATCCTCGCTTGCCGCGTAGTCATGCAATAGCTGTTCCATCTTCGGCCCGATAAGATACGGCTGCACAGGTTCGTGGTGAGCGCCCATAATTCGGACGGGGACTCTTCTGTAAACGCCGCGGTCGTCTCTTTTATCAGCAAGCACAAGATAATGGATCTGCCGAATGACACTCTCGGTAAGCGGCGCGTTCCCCTTTACAAGCTCTCTGACAAAATCAAAAGCTTCCTTGTGACCGACAGCTTCAATGTGATCTTTCAGCGGTTTCTGATCTATCGTAAGTCCGCGGAGAACAAGGTCAGTCTCGCGAAGCGTCAGAGTATTGCCTTCAATGGCGTTGGAGTTATATGTGTATTCAACGGTAAACTCCTCGTTCAGCCTTTCCAGTTCGCCTTTGGTTAGCGGTCTTCTGCTGTCGAGCTCTGCTTTCTTGCGGTCGATCTGAGAGAGGATACTTTCTTTCGATTTAAACCTCCCGTCGGCGGGTTTTTCCGCGTCGATCGGAATCTTCCAGCCGCGCCCTTCCTGATACGCCCCGTGAATCTTCCCCTCGGAGCATAATACTCTTATCCTTCTGTCTGAAATCTTCCATCTCTCAGCTGCTTCTTTTACCGTCATATACATAAACTCTCGCCTCCAATCTGTAATATTATATCACATTATCGGAACAATGTCAAGCCTATCGGAATAATATAACGCCGATTATCGGAATAATATTGGAGCTAATGGAACGATTCAACCCGTGCGGAACAACGAAGCGGCAATTATCGGAACAATGGAAAAAGAGGCAACCGAAACTGAGTAAAAGCAGATTTCGGATGAAGAATTTGTTCTGAACCTCATTACCGATGTGCGCGATCATAATATGACCGAGTCGGAGATAAACAATCTGAACACCTTATAAAAAACGCACTGGTCGCTTGCAAAACTAAATTCCACTTTGCAGGACTAAATTCCACCTTGTAATGGTAAATTCCACTGCTGTCTGTATGTGGCCGGTTCTGGACTATTCTGTTTTCAAGAAAATTGCATTTTAGACGCGGCATCTATAAATTTTTGTGGCATTTTAAGTCAAAAAAGCGTATGATGTTCGTGCAAGAGGCCGGATTTAGGCAATAAGCAATCAAAGGCGGGATTTAATCGAAATTTTGGGAGTGAGTAAATTCCACCCGGTGTGATGATATGGATTGTTGATCATTCTCCTAAGCTCTGGCTTCTTGTTTTTTTATAGAGTTCATTTAATAGCACCCGGTTGTGCCGGAATCAAGACGGCCTTGCTATTTATCCCTCCCGCCCGTATGGGGCGTGAGCATAAACCGCGCAGCCATCTTGACACCGTCCCTCCCGGGCGCTTGTCCGCAACTATAGGGGTGTATCCACACCCCTGCCTCGGGCAGGACTACATCAATTACACCAGATCAGTCGATTCCGCAACGCTCGCGATCTGTGTGCTGCTTTTTAACAGCGCCGGCGTGATAATTATCTCATCACGCGGTATGCATTTCAGATTCAACTTTGTCAAAATATCTTCTCCGTACAGGAAAGAGAACATTTCGAGCGGGCTCTTTTCTCCAAGTGCGTTGCGCCCGTATGAATTGATATGGCTCATCATCAGTCGAATCTGTTCATCTGAAAACTGGCCAAAGTCTTTTCCTTTTGGAATAATCCTGCGGATCATTTCATGATTGTTCTCACATGCGCCCTTTTGATATGGTGCAGAAGTGTCACAGTAAAACAAACGCGTACGACGGTTTCCGTTGCCGTCAAACTCGATTGCTTCCGGATCTGAAAACTCGCTACCGTTGTCCGCAAGGATAATGGGAAACAATCTGCAGAAAGCATCCGCTCCAAGAATCTGATACAGACAATTGAAAATTTCCGAAACAGACCTGGCAGTATTTGCTTCACGTTTAAACGCCAACTGCAATTTTGCGCTGACAAAGTAAATCGTGAGAAGACACGCGCCGCTCCGTTCGCCTTCGACTGTATCGATTTCGGTTACCGGAAGATCGGGATTCTCTGCGCAATAAGCCAGGTAATCCTGATAAGTCCTGCCAACACGACACTTTTTGTCCACTTTGAGTTCGCTTTTCTTTCCTTTACGCGGACGCAATCGAACCTTTCTCGGCATGTCGATATTCCGTGCTTTAAACAGGCCGTCATTCACATAATTATATAGCGATTTTTCACAACACATAACTTCGTCCTGATGAGTCGCTATAATATGATGAATAGACTGGCCGCTTTTCAGTAACGGACTAACAACAGCATCCATATTTGCAATTGCTTCTTCTGTAATGTTGTATCCGGTACGTGACTCTGAGAGGAGATGCTCATATTCATACTGAGCAGATACGGCATAGTAAAAGGCCTTTTCCAATGTGCACTTATTGCGATCCGGACAACCATTGCACACATATGGCGGCTTTGCCAGCCGGGGACATACCTCCATTTTATACTCATTACAGTAGGAGCAGCATTTACCGCAGAAACTGCATTTATTCCTTTTGATTCCGGAACAATTCGGACAAAGATCCGTTTTCTTACATCCGAATCGGTTTATACAATTATTGAATGGTCTTCCGTATGCCCCCTTCTTTTCAAATACTCTATGTCCTTTGACTTCTTTTGATATGGTTGTGCAGTCCCTTCCCAAATCGAGACCGATCGCCTTGAAAGAAAGCGAATCATCCAAAGAATGTTCAATGACATATCTTTCCTTGAGATCCATGTGCTTATGTTTTGCCATAATATCCTCCTGTTCCGCCGGAGCAGGGGAAATGACCACATACAGTATATCTTTAAGACATATTAAAATCCACCCTATGGTTCAGACAGAGTTAATTCCACATCGAACGCGGCAGGGGTGGAATTTAGTTTTGCAAGTGAGGATTCAAAGACTAAACCTAATTCTATTCAAAGAAAAAACCTAATTCCCCTTGCATTTATCCTCAAATCGTGGTACTATACGCCTCGGCCTCGGTCAACATGTTGATCGGGAGCCCGGACAGGCGAGAAGCAAGAACGAATGGGTACAGTAGAGCAGTTTGTGAAGAAAAAGAAGAGCGGGTTGACACCGGTACTGATCGGGACGTACTTTGTCGCAGCGGGGCTGCTGACGTTCGGGCTTTACAAACTGGCGGGGCGCATTGCCTTTGTGCCCGCACCGTTCCTGCTGATCGGAGCCATACTGGCCGCGCGCTATACGCTGATGATGAGCCGCGTCGAGTATGAGTATTCCGTGAACACCGGGGTGCTGAATATTGACGCTATATACGATCAGACGCGCCGCAAACCGATCATCAACGTGAATGCCTCGGTGTTCACCGGA
>JAGCUO010000035.1 GCA_017962825.1 Lachnospiraceae bacterium
ATCAGCGGCTTTTGTATTGCCGACAGATCCTTCTTGTAGTACGGATCCATATACCAGTCAAGACAGTATAGAAGCCTTTCTTTGGCATGAATATCACTACCGGTAAGTACTGCTTCTATAGCCTCTATTCCGGCTTTTATTGTATTGAATTCCGCTTCGCCGTAATGACAATCAAACTCCTGACTCATAAATCCCCCATAGAGTTATAAACTGAAATATAATTCTTAATCATTTATCATCATATATCTGTTTCCATCATCTCGATACACTTTATAGCCAAGCCTTTCGTATAACTGAAATGCTTTGGTATTAGATTTTTCAACATGAAAAAGTATGTGTTGTATTCCAATTTCTTTCGCATATCCCTCTGCTTCATGTATCAAGGCACTTCCGATTCCAAGATTGCGATAGCTCTCAGTGACAGATAAATCATCAAGATAAATATAATCTGCTTCCTGCTCATGATGAACCTCAATTGACAAATACGCCACAACAGATTCATCTTCTGCTACCAGGACACGTTCTTCACCATTTGTCCAATATCGATCCAAACTGCCAGCCTCGTATCCTTCCACATCTTCTGTATGATATATTGTTTGAAGCATCTCTATAAACAATTCACGAATTCGCTGCTCATCTTCCGGAATTGCTATTCTAATCCTGTATCCCATTTTCCCCCCTTAGTCAGTTATACGGTAAGTTATCCCTGCACATGTAACAGATAAAAATCATCCGCATAAATGCGCTCTCCCTGCACATACGGAATCAGGTTTTCCTTATGCCACCGCTGCATTCTGGGTGCAAACCACTCCTGCTTACGCCACTGTTCATAATGAATTCCGAGACAATCTAGCAAGGTAAGAATAAAACAGGCATCTAACACATCGTAACGGATCGTACCGCCTGCATTCCTATATCCTTCTGCCATTTGTTTCCTACACGCCAATGTTCCGCCGATATTTCCAAACAGAACAGCAAGATCATACATCGGATGTCCCATTCCGAAAAACGAAAAATCAATAGGCACAAGTCCATCCGGTGTTTGCAAGATATTCGATGCAGACAGATCACCATGGATCATCTGAAATTCATCCTGCGCGTTTTCCAATACAGCTCCGGCATGGTCACAGCACTTTTGCATGATCAAAGAATACTCGGCGCTTAACCCCAGATTTTCCAGTGCCTGAAATCTCCTTTTCGTGCATTCGCAATGTTGCTTTCCATAGGTTTTTACCGGTGAAACCCGGAATCCCTTTGCCTTCTGATGCAAACGAGCAAGCATCTCACCGATCTGATAACAGATCGCATCATTCAACTCAAGCTTATCTAACGATTCGCCATCCAGCCATTTCGAAACCGTAACATATATACCATTCTGTAACTTTGTAATGAGTTCACCATATCGGTTTTCGACTGCTTCGCGTATCTGCATGCCCTGTTTCTTTAAGTGGGCTTGAAAAGCAAGTTCCGACTTATATATCTCGAAACGTTCAACACCGTCGTAAAAAAACTCTGCTGAAAACCCCTCTGCCGGCTCGTGTATTTGCAGCAAATACTCGTTTCCCACGCGATAGGTCAGATTCTCATTGTGTCTGAGCAATTCTATTTCTGTCGCTGATATATTGTAATGAGCTAACGCTTCTAAAGCCGCTTGCCTGTATTCTGTCGTCATACTATCTCACCTAACACCGCGCGACCTGCTTTACGGATTTCAACAACCCTGAATCCGCCTTCTTCGTAAATCTTTTTGGGTGTATCTCCGTCAGGCCAAATATATATTTTTTCTATTCCGTTCTCTCTACACCATTCCACGTAGCTGTAGAACAGTGCTCGGCCGGCACCGGTTTTTCTGTGTTTTTTTGATACCAGAAGATAATCGACACGGCAGGCTCTCTCGGAAATATGTCCATATAACAGACCTATGATCTTTCCGTTTAATGATGCTGCGAACATCCATGCTTTCGGGTAAGCCAGCGTCTTCTTTGCCACCATGATCTCCCACGGTTCTTCCGCTTCAATAAATACATTTTCTATCTCATCATTCCATTCCGAAATCATGCGTACTTCTATTTCCGGATTGGGGATGATGCGGTTTCTGTCAAACTGAAGCATATATTCCTGATCTTCTATCCAACTCTTATATCCCGCCGCAGTAAGTTCATCTTTTATTACATCAAACCAGTTGTCATCCAGCATCGACTGGTAGATGATCGGCCTGCTGCCCTTCGCCTTATAAAACTCGGCAATATCTTTCAGCATTTTCGGAATATCGTGTATTCTGTCTTTATAGATTACAGCATGATTTGAGTCGAAGGAGTCTCTGTTTTCCGTATTATAGAACAGAATACCGTAATCCCGTTCTTCATACTCTGTGAAGATCATCGGGAACAAGTCCTCTTCCACATAACAATCTTGCAAGATATCTCTGATATACGCATCTCTCAGCGTCGAAAGATGCTTTACAATCTCCGGATTCCAAGAGATCATTTGAGGAAGTTTGTCACAAGGGAATTCTCTGCACAAACCACAGAACCGTGCGTTATGCTCCTTACAACATGCATGTATCATGCACATTCCGGACTGAGCCCATTCCGGAACTCGTCCATCAGCTTCTATACACCCGGGACATTCCCCGTTTATCTTTTTCGAACAGCCCACGCAGCATTCACCGCAAGCTGTAATAGTAGTAAAATCTGTCATTTATCTATAACCTTTTAACGATATGGCCTGGAAAAAACTACTGTCTGCACATGCCTGATAGTACGAGAAAAAACGCAAAATGTCAGAAAAGCTTGATTTTACGGCATTTTACAGTATTTCGGCTATCTTTCGTGAAACGTAGTAAAACCGTAGTAAGAAAATGTAAGGTGGGCAAGTTATGCGCCGGTTTGCCGCAGTTTTGCGCGATTTTGACTAACCCTTAGTAGGGCGTGCCCCAGCAGACGAACAGTACTCTTATCATATCCCTAAAATCCTCTGTTTCTCGGGTTGTCCCCCGTTTTTTCCACCATATGATTTCGGCATATGTTGGTATATTTTGGCATATTTTATCCCCCAAAAGGTATAAATTTCGGTATAAAAATTTGAAATTTATACCTAGGGTTTTTGGCGCATTTACACGGCTTTTACCACTCTGTTGATCTCATCTCTGGCATTATCAAGATTTACATGCGCATAAGTATTGAGAGTAACGCCAATATCTGCATGACCCATCAGATACTGAAGCGTCTTGGGGTTCATTCCCGAGTTTGCCATGTTAGAGCAGTAGGTATGGCGACATACATGAGGTGTCACCTTGGGCATCTGTACTTTATAAATCGAATTGTATTTCTGAATTATATGCTTGAAATAATGCTCCCAATGAAGTGAGTAGCAGATACTTCCGTCCTTATCAAAATAAAGGAATCCGGTATATCCTTCGACAATAGGCTCGATTTTAGGAGGCTTTCGATTCGCAATGATAATTCTGAAACACTCTTCCACATCAGATGTCATAGGGATTGTCCTCTCGCCACTTACTGTCTTTGGAGGCTCAATGTAATAGCCCATGCTGCCTCTCTTCTGAAGCTGATGATCGATCGTAACACAATGATTCTTGAAATCAATGTTCTTAACCGTCAATCCACAGAATTCAGAGATGCGCATTCCTGTCTTGAACAAGATGTAAATCCCCTCGTAATAGCGTGAAAAGTGCGGATCTTCTTTGACGAATTTAAGGAACTTTCTCTCCTCGTCACGCGTGATAGCCTCTCTTCTTACGCTATCATCCACGATCACTTCCACAAGTGGAAAGTAAAAAGGATTCTTACGTATCAAGTCATCGTCCACGGCCATTTGAAAAGCAGGCTTCAAAACACCTCTTATGGAATGAATCGCACTATAGCTCTTTCCGTCCTTCTGCTGAAGTTTGATAAGCCAGCATTTAGCGTCCGAGATACGGACCTTGTCGATGCGTCTGTTACCGAACGGATCTTTCTTCAGAACATTGAGCACAGTATTATAGCCTGCGCGGGTGTTGGGTCTTGCATTAATGCGAGTAGTAATATACTTTTCTGCAAGTTTTAAGACTGTGAGATTTCCGCCGTTCGTAACAATATGATCAAAAAGATCTGCCTGTATCTGCTTCTCCAGTTCTCTTAACGAAGCTGTTTTTTTCTTTCCTGCAGGCCCGATATCGTTATGATCAAGTCTCCAGCTGTATACAACTTTTTCTTTGCCGAAGAGATCTATGTACTTAAAGCGATACCTGCCATCACTCATCTGCATTTCGCCGTTGTGTAAAATACGTCCTCTATTATCTCTCCTTTTTTCGCTCATTTTGCGGTCTCCTTTCGTAACAAAAAAAGAACCGCCTCATGGATATTTATACCATAATGCAGTCCCTATTTCCATAACATTTACCGTTTCAAACGGCATAATTTCGACATTTATAACGTCTGTTATATTGCATACACTTCGTTCAGATACTGCTCAAAAAGTTCCCTCTTGATACGAACCTGACTGCCAACCTCCATAAGATAATCAGCGCCTTCGTTTTCAGCTACAAATCTACGAAGCCTCTTTTCTCCTATGCCGAAGTAATCAGCAGCCTCCTCAATGGTTAACAGATATTTTTTCCAAACCGGAGATTTTGCGACCAGTGAGTTCGACAACGCTGATACTCCCTTCATTCTTGCATCCAGATTTGCTATGGCGTCATATGCAAGCGGAACAATGCTCGGTACAGTTCTCGGCATTGGTGTTATTTCCTGTAATAGTGTAATTTGACTCATAATCTCATCTCCATTTCATGAAAATTGTCAACCGTCTCTGTCAACCTTACAAAAAACTTATCTTCGCGTTTTCAGTCTCTATTTCCTTAGTGGATGCCTCAGGCTCTTATGCGAGCAAACGGGATCACGACCGTGCATACATTTTTGATCAGTTCAATGTCATGCGTAACAATAATAACCGTCTTCCCTTTTTCCCGAAGTTTCTTTAACAATTCCGAGACCTGCAGCATATGTGAATAATCCAGTCCGCTCGTGGGCTCATCAAAAAGGATAATGTTTCTCCCCGAAGCTATTGCCGATGCAACAGCTACTCTCTGTTTCTGTCCTCCCGATAAAGCCAGCGGATGCTTGTCCGCATATTCGACAAGATCCAGTGTTTCGAGGATTTCCAAGGCTTCCGCCTTGTTTTCATTCTCCTGTGATATCATCACTTCTTCAAGAACACTGTCGGTAAACAGCTGATGATTCACATCCTGCATGACCATAAATATTCTTTGACGTCTCGTTCTATTTTTCCAAATCTCGTTTCCGACTTTGAGCACGGCCCTGCACGACCTTTCCATGCCGCATAAACACCTTAAGAATGTAGATTTTCCTGCGCCGTTTGCACCTGTTATCTCATAAGATCATTTCTTTATCACTGCGATCGCGCAGGGCATCCTTCCGTCAACAATGTAGTATTCCACGTTATCGTATCCCATCTCTTCGAAGAAAGATCTGTAGGAGGCAAAATCAAACTGCTTTTTGAAATCTGCTCCCAGGAACTCTATGAATTTCACAGCCAATCCTGCTGCCTTCTTTGACATGTTGATATAGGTAGGTATGATGATCATCCCGCCGGGCTTTACTACCCTTTCAAGTTCTGCAAGCGCCTTTCCCGGATCCGGTAATAAATGGATCACATTGCCCGCTACCACTTTATCAAAGCGGTCATTCTTACACTTCAGATTCGTGATGTCCGCCTGTTTAAAACGCACATTACTGAACTTTCTGCACTTTCTCGCTGCCTGTTTCAGCATCCCGGATGCAAAATCCG
>JAGCUO010000036.1 GCA_017962825.1 Lachnospiraceae bacterium
ACCGGTGAGCGCGAGGAAGATATCATCTATTTCGGAAACGGCGGAAGCGAAAGACTTGTTCCTGCAGAAGGACAGGGTTGAGGGAGAATACTATGAAGATAAAGATTTTTACAAAACTATTTGCGATCGGAGCCGCATGCGTTCTCAGTATCTGCGGATGCGGAGGTGCGGCTGATGTAAACAACGGAGGAAGTAACGGAGGTTCATCAAATGACCAGCAGCTTGATGGAGCTGACTGGAGAACCTGGGGAACCATCGATGATTACGGAACCCTTTCTCTTGACGGAACCGACACCGATGTATGCGTATGTCTTTTTGCTGACAGAGCAGAGCTCTATTATGACCGGGAGAACCAGGAGCTGTTCAAGACCATTGACTTTCCCGAGAAGCTTTCCGACGAAGAGTATGAGAAGCTTTCGATCGAATTTATTGATAATACCGGCGATGACAATACCGATATCGTGTTTGTCGTAGGTACTGAGAATACCGTAGACCGCAGATTCAGCTATATCTATGATTCGGATGTTAAGGATTTTGCATATGATGCATTCTCGGCATATCCCAATCCCAATGTCGTTGATGACATCGGCGAAGAGGGCGTTGTTGATTTCACCGGAAGATACACCGAGCCCGATTTCGGAAGATGCCTTATCGAGATATCCAAGGAATCCGAAGACAGCTACACCATCGTTGTCAACTGGTCTAACAGTGCTTCCGATGAATCCGTATGGGCCATCACCGGTGCTACCTACGGCGAAAGCGGCGATGAACTCGTATATACCGATGCACTTTATTATCACCGTACATACGATGAAGACGGCGGCTATGAAGACGAGGACGTATACGATAACGGTACCGGAAGATTCTATATGACCGAGGGCGGAATGCTCGGATGGGAAAGCGATAACACCGAGGATGACGGAATCGACGGAGATACAATGTTTGAGAGACTTGACCAGTAGGAGATAAATCCATGGTAATGACCTTAGCCGCTCTGATTCTGCTGTGCAGCATATTCGGGATCGTTTATGTTACCACGCAGATAAAAGAAAACAAAATGGCGAAGATGATCGCAATGATCGTATGCATTCTGCTTGCATTTGCATCGGCTGTGTTCATAATTCTTACGCTTTACTTCGCCTGGGCAGTCAGAATGAACTGAATAATCCCGAAAGGGTTTTATTCGGGGGGACTTGAGGCAGTCTGAAAGGACTGCCTCATTTTATTGTGTAAAAGAGTTTGAAATCTCAGCCTTTTAGTTTCATACTTATATCATGAAACCTATAAACATCTATGCGCTTACAAGGTTAAATGATCCCGAGCTGATGTCAAAGGTTGAAAGGCAGATGTCCGGGCGCGGAAGATACATTAAGATCCGCGAATGGGAAACGGAGGGGCTCAGACTTTTTTCGGAAAGACTGCAGTCCGTATGCTCCGATGCCTGTCTGCTCACATTCTATTACTCTTACACGATGCAAAAGCTCGGAAAAGAATTCGATCTTATACGCATCGCGGATGACCAGATCGTCAACATCGAACTTAAGAGCGGCAACGTATCGAACGAAGCGATACGAAGCCAGCTCATTCAGAACAGATACTATCTCTCAACCCTGGGGAAGCCTGTATACTATTACACCTATATAAGCGGGCAGGACAGGCTCGTAAGGCTTTCAAACAGCGGAAGGCTTATAGAAAGCACATTCGAAGAGCTCGGTGTGCTCCTGGACAATCAGGACGGCATATACACCGGGGATATCGAGGAACTTTTCAAGGAAGACAGGTATCTGATCTCACCGATAACCGATCCCGGAAGATTCCTGCGCCAGGAATACTTCCTTACCTTCCAGCAGCGTGACATTAAAAAGCAGATACTCAGAAATATTTCCGACGGACGTAACCTTCAGGGATTTACCGGGCTTCCGGGAACGGGAAAGACGATCCTTCTGTACGACATCGCAATGAGCATGTCGCGTAAGACACCGGTCTGTCTGTTTCATTTCGGATCGCACAGAAGCGAACTCCGTGAGCTTGATGAACGTCTTAAGAGGATCGATTTCTATTATTGTGAAAAGAATACCGTCCCGCCTGTGGAAAAGAATTATTCCGCCATATTTATCGATGAAGGCCACGGCATGGGAGAGAAGGCTTTTGATGCCATATGCGAATACGCAGCGAAGTGGAACGCTCCCGTTATAATTTCGTATGACGATGCACTCTGCGTATCCGAAAAAGAAAGACTCGGAACCGGCGCGGTGGTCTTTGAAAAGCGTGAGGATTTCACGGGCTTTAAGCTGACCAACAAGATCAGGATGAATAACGAGCTTTCGACATTTCTTCGCACCTTCCTTTCCGCATCGAAGATGTACAAAAGGGAGTATCCGAATGTGTCGGTCGTGTACGGTGCGGACATGGATGAAGCGATGAACCTTATCCGCTTCTACGAAAGAGAAGGTTATATTTTCATCTGGGACCGTGGGCTGGGTATCGATATAAGCGGGATGGAGAGTTTTCCCGGTGAAGCGCTGACACGCATCGAATCTGAATCCGTTACCGACAAGGAATTCGACAAGGTGGTGATGCTGCTTGATCAGTCCTTTTACTATGATGAGAAGAGATTCCTCAGGAATAAGGAGTCTGATGCTTCGACCGAAACCTCAAGGATCATGAACCTCTTCCACGGACTTTCCCGTGCCAAGAAAAAGATCGCACTTGTCGTTGAAGGCAACATAAAGCTCACGGAGCAGATATACACGATACTCCAGAAGTGAACGAGGGTGAACGAGGGGACGGTTCCTCCGTTCACCGGCCACTGAAAACTTATAAAACTCCCGTGGATCCTGAGGATTCACGGGAGTCTTTTGTGTGTATAACCTGTTCATTCATTTCCATGTGAAAGATAATTTTCTTTTATTCTCCACACAATCTGTAAGGTACAGGTTAATAAGTGTCTGATACGGAATTCCGGTTTCGGCAGATTGTTCTTTGAAATAATCGATCACATAATTGTTTATGTTGATAGATATCTGTTTTTTCAATTTTTTTGCATAGGGATTTTTCTTCGGATTTAAATCGGCTATATTGTATTCTTTTTTCATCTCATCGGTTTTCTTCATAGTATTCTCTTTCTCTTTTGGTAGCTTTTCTGGCAGAAATGATCTGGATCATCAAAAACAATGGCGTAGTCGTCGTAGAAGACGGACATTGCTTCTGCGAATGATATATGGTGCTTTTTAAAGTTTATTTGATTTTTATGGTCATCCCATTCAAATGATATATTATCCATATATATTATAATTATTTAATCATTATATAGTCAATAGTAAGAATAATGTGAACGAGGGCTCTGTTCACCCGGCAACTGTGATCATAATATTGCGTGCCAAAAAACTATTGACACTATAACTCAAATGTTATATAGTGTCAATAAGCGAAATGACACAATTCGTTCTTTTCATATCAATATCTCAAGGGTCCTTCAGGAAGCACTGATGGACAGATTGGAGTAGGAAGATTATGAAGATCAAAACACTCGAAGAAGCACAAAAAAGAATAAAGGAACTGGAAAAAGAAGTTGCCCGACTCAAAGCTGAAAACGAAAGACTTCAGGGATCCATGGGCGGCCGGAAGAAGCATGACGAAAAATGGATGGCTTCTTTTAATGAATTTGCCCTTATGTATGAGGACGGGAAATCCATTGCAGAAATAGTGTCCGAAAGTGATATCAGCAGAAGAACTGCCTACAGATATTTGGCATATTTTAAAGAACTGAATGGAGAAAAGGGCAGTAAAAAGTGAAAGTGAACAATAAAGGCTGAGGATGATATTGATCATTCCTCAGCCTTATTTTTTGCTGTATTACATAGTTCTGATGCGTGAATATTATTTGATCGGAGGATTATTCTGCTTCATTTCTTTAAATTCTTCTCCGGAAAGCTTTCTCATTATTCCGCAGTTGGGGCAGTAGACCATTTTAAAGCCGGTAAGAACGGGAAATACAGGTATAAAGAATATGTGGACATATCCGCCTTCTTTTGCGAGTGCGGCCCTGACTTCGTGACCGCAGTTTGTACAGGTCATCTGGCCCAGATCGCTGACAAGCTTTAATTTCTTTTTGACTCCATAATATATGACCATTTTAATTTCCTCCGTTTGCTGCCTTTTTGCCTTTTACAGCGACGATTATATCGTTATAAATATCCATTCCTTTTCCGGCACGGGGATAGGGCATGAGATACCTGGTGCCGTTTACGGTCTCCACAGCCAAACGGAAATTAGTGTAATCATACTCATTTCCCACTTTATTAGACCTGTAAAGATTAACAATGGAAGATAAAGGAAGTATCAGGAATTCTGCCCCGATACCTGCACTGTGATAGCATAAGAACGAATCTGTTACCATCATATTGAGATTAGGGAATTCCATTGTTCCGGCGCCGTTTGCCTCCGCCTTTGCAGCTTCCAGATATGAAGCGGATCCCGGCGCTTTTTCAAGCATTTTTTCAAGTTTTTTCACATTTTTTGGACTTTCATCCAGCAGCATTTCTTTTATGCCTTTCATGCTCTTCCTCCGATACTTTTGAATGATTAAAAGGAAAACCTTTTGAATCATTATATCATTAAATGAGTATCCATGGCATTCGGAACGGAAAAACCGTCCCCCTGTTCACGTTCACAAAAGTGAACGGAGGAACCGTCCCCTTGTTCACCCCTCTTGACAGTTATCTGCTGACTGTGTAATATTTCTTTAAACCGTTGAGGAAGAGTAAGTAAGTTAAGACCTCCTTTTCAGAGAGAGCCGCGGATGGTGTGATCGCAGCAAAAGTGTTTTAACCGAATGGACTTCTGAGGGCGATCAGAAATGCACTGCAGAGTATGAAAGCCGGAGGTGAATCTCCGTTAACAAATTCGGCATATGGTTGTATGCGCTAAGTGGGTGTGAAAGCACCAAGCCGGGTGGCACCGCAGGTAAACATTTCTACCTGTCCCAGCAGTAACTACTGTGGGACAGGTATTTTTATTTGTCCCGAAAACCGAAAGGAGACTAAATATGGCTGACCAGACAATTCCCTACAAGATCTATCTGACCGAAGAGGAAATGCCCAAAGCATGGTATAACCTCAGATCCGATATGAAGAACAAGCCGGCTCCCCTTCTCAATCC
>JAGCUO010000037.1 GCA_017962825.1 Lachnospiraceae bacterium
ACCCGGTGACAAAAATGAAACGTCCCCAATGTCACCTGAGAGATAATATGAAATTTTCGATAATCGTCGCAGCCCTGAATGCGGGTGAAAAACTTACAGAGACCGTAAACAACATCCTATCGCAGAAGGATGTTGATCTTGAGATCGTTCTTAAGGACGGTCTTTCAAGCGATGGTTCCGTTGACAAAGTCAAAGCATTAAATGACACACGTATCAGGATTTTTGAGCAAGAGGATACCGGCATATACGACGGAATGAATCAGGGAATTTCCCACGCGGAGGGTGATTATTACATCTTCATGAACTGCGGCGATTTCTTTTACGACGATATGGTGCTTGCACGTTTCAAAAAGGCGGCGGAAGAGTATATATCCGCAAACGGTGTGCCTTCCGAGAGCAAGCCTCTGATCCTCTACGGAAGCCGCTTCGCATCTCAGACCGGAAGCGTCGAATACATCTCGCCCAAGATCACACCCCTTGTGTGCTATCGAAATATCCCCTGTCATCAGGCAATCCTTTATTCAAAAGAGTGCTTTGCAAAACGTCTCTTCAGACCTGAGTACAAAGTCCGCGCCGATTATGAACATTTCCTCTGGAGCGTTTTGAAAAACAATACAGCTACGGTTTACGTGGAAGAACCCGTCTGCCGTTACGAAGGCGGAGGGTATTCCGATAACCCCAAGCAGGCTAAGCGTTCCGCCCGGGAACATAAAGAGATCACATCAATGTATTTAACCGCGTGGCAGCTTTTCTATTGCAGGATGTACATGATCGTAACACTCCAGCCTTTGCGCCATGCCATTTCTTCGGGGCCTCTTTCCGGACTATACAATTCTCTCGTAAAAAAAATCTACCGCAGGGGTTAACCTTTTGGTTTTCTTTTCCGATATACATCATGTAAGGAAACTTATGACTATTTCGCACGGAAGCAGACAATGCAGTTCCGTGCGTATTTTTGTATATTGACGCATAGTCAACACAAATAAAAAGCACTGTTAATTTACCCCGAAATCGGGTATAATAAATCGGATTGTATATATTTTTTAAGTAAGTATCCGAAAGGGGTTTTAGTAATGGCAGCATTAGACATCGGAATCGATTTGGGAACCGCATCGGTTCTCGTATACATAAAAGGTAAGGGCGTCGTATTAAAGGAGCCCTCAGTTGTAGCAATCGATAAGAACACCAAGAAAGTAAAAGCAATCGGCGAAGATGCAAGACTCATGCTCGGTAGAACACCTGCCAACATCGTCGCGGTCCGTCCTCTCAAGCAGGGCGTTATCTCCGACTATCAGGTAACCGAGAAGATGATGAAGTACTTCGTTCAGAAGGCAGTCGGACACAAGCTTCTCAGAAAGCCCAGGATCGCTGTCTGCGTACCTTCGGGCGTAACCGAAGTTGAGAAGAAGGCGGTTGAAGATGCAGCTTACCAGGTAGGCGCTCGTGAGACCCTCATCATCGAAGAGCCCATCGCGGCAGCTATCGGTGCGGGTATCGATATCTCCAAGCCTTGCGGAAACATGATCGTTGATATCGGTGGCGGTACTACCGACATCGCTGTCATTTCCCTCGAAAGTGCGGTTGAAAGCGCATCACTCAAGGTTGCGGGAGATGACTTCAACGACGCTATCGTTAAGTATATGAGAAAAAATCACAGCCTCAGCATCGGTGAAAGAACCGCAGAGGATGTAAAGATCAAGATCGGAACCTGCTTCAGAAGACCCGAAGTGGATAAGATGGAAGTTAAGGGACGCCACATCGTTAAGGGACTTCCCACCTCCATCGAAGTAACCAGTGAAGAGATGGAAGAGGCTCTCGAGGATTCTACCAACAGCATCGTAGAAGCCATCCACTCAGTACTTGAGAGAACTCCCCCCGAACTTTCCGCAGATATCGCAGACCGCGGAATCGTTCTTACCGGCGGCGGATCACTTCTCAGAGGACTTGAAGATCTCATTACCGACAGAACCGGAATTACCTGTATGACCGCAGAAGATCCCATGACTGCAGTTGCCATCGGAACCGGTAAGTACGTTGAATTTATTTCTACCTTCAGAAGCTCTATTGAATAAGCTGACATCGGGGTATGTCCCCAATGTCAGAGGGAGAAGAATCTATGGTTAAAGGACTGTACACAGCATATACGGGAATGATCAACGAGCAGAATCGTATGGACGTTCTCAGTAATAATATGGCCAATGTCACCACCGTCGGATATAAGAAGGAGGGTGCGACCAGCCAGTCCTTTGATAAGGTACTTGATCTTAAGATAAAGGATTCCACCGTAGGATATAACCTTGCTACAAGGGAGGGCTATACGAGCCGCGGAGTTAAGATCGGAGAAAACTATACCGATTGGTCCCAGGGGTCATTCAGGATCACCGGCAATACCTATGATCTTGCTCTTGGCGGAAACGGATTTTTCGCGGTGGAATTTACCAACAAATCCGGAGAGACCAGCACCAAGTATTCCAGAGCAGGTGAGTTTCAGCTCGACAACTCCGGCAACATCGTAACTCATGAAGGCGATTACCTTCTTGACGTAAACGGAAGACATATCACCGTAGATCCGTTAAAAGAAACCACCATCGACAGAGCCGGAAATGTAATTCAGGACGGCAGGACCATCGCACAGATACAGGTAGCTGATTTTAAGAATTACGACTATCTGAAAAAATACGGAGAGACATATTGGGAGCCTATTCAGGGCGCTGAGATGCAGACAGCCGAAGGCCAGATATACAGCGGATATCTGGAAGCGTCAAATGTTTCTACCGTAACCGAAATGGTAAACCTCATCACTATCTCAAGACAGTATGAGAGTAACCAGAAAATCATCCAGACGATCGACTCGACACTTGAAACCGCAGTAACCAGGATCGGTAAAGTATAAAGTTTAGAAGGAGGAAAACATGGTCAGAAGTTTATGGACAGGCGCAACCGGAATGCTCGCGCAGCAGACCAGCCTTGACAATATCGCCAACAACCTTGCAAACGTCAATACCACAGGATTCAAATCCCAGAGCATTGAGTTCAAGAACCTTCTTTATCAGACAATACAGACCAAGACCACATCGGCGAACGGCGACACCAAGCCCGGAAGTGCTCAGGTAGGTCTCGGAACAAGAGTATCTTCTCTTAACACCAGCTTTACCCAGGGTGCATTCTTTGCATCCGAGAGTGATACCGCATTTGCTATTTCGGGTAACGGCTTCTACGGTATCAAAGGTGCTGACGGAAATACCTATTACACCCGAAACGGTAACTTCGGATGGACCCTTGCATCAAACGGCGGCAATATGCTTTCCACATCGGACGGAAATCCCGTTCTCGATACCAAGGGAAATCCCATCATACTTGATTCCAAATATACAACCAGTCTTATCACCGTTACCAAAGACGGAGAGATCTGCTATCCCGATGACAAGAACAATCCCCAGTCACTGGGCATCACCATCGGACTTTGGCAGTTCAACAATCCCAACGGACTATCCCGCGAGGGCGATACTCTTTTCAAAGAAACATCAGCCAGCGGAAGAGCTATCAACGAATATAACAACAATAATCTCAGGAAGAGTACCATCAATCAGGGTTATCTCGAAGGCTCCAACGTACAGGTTGCCGATGAGATGGTCAATATGATCACAACCCAGAGAGCTTACGAGCTTAACTCCAAAGTAATCACCACATCAGACACCATGCTTGAAGAGGCTAACAATCTGAGGAGATAATAAATGGATATTTCAGGTATTTCTTCACTTACGGATTACTATACTTCCGTCACCGGTCAGGCTCAGGCTACGGAACTTGCAAATTCCCTCTCAAACAAAGCGGAAAATGCAAGCAGCGATGACGAACTTCTTTCCGTTTGCAAACAATTTGAAAGCTATCTTCTCGAGCAGGTTTTCAAGCACATGGATAAGACGGTCATCAGAAATGGCGACGAATCCAAGGATGCATCCACGGAGAATCTTGTGGATTTCTTCAAGGGTGAGACCATCCAGGAACTTGCAAAACAGTCCACCGAAAAAGAAGGCCTTGGACTTGCACAGCAGCTTTACGAGCAGCTCCGCCGAAACTATGGCCTTGATCCTAATTCCATCCCTGCAGATCAGGTGGCCTACATCAAACCTAAAAACAACTAAACAATTTCCATATTTGTGGTACCCCCGACGAGCTTCGCGCCGCCGGGGGTATTACAATTTCACGGCGTGGCTGTAAAAAACTCAGAAACTAAGGGATTTACAGCCAGCCAAGGGCAAAAGACTAGCTTCTGAGGAGAAATCGGCTGTAAAATCCTCAGAAACTAAGGAAATTACAGCCAGCCAAGGGTAAAGGACTAGCTTCTGAGGAAAAATCGGCTGTAAAATCCTCAGAAACTAAGGAAATTACAGCCAGCCAAGGGCAAAGGCTTAGCTTCTGAGGATAAATGGACTGTAAAATCCCAATAAAACGCTGGATTTACAGCCAGCCAAGGGTAAAGGGCTAGCTTCTGAGGAGGTTAATATAACCTTAATTTGTCTTATTGTCCGCTTAGTGTTATCCTAAACGGGTGATGAACCTGTCTGACTTCGCGCCTTCGCGCAAACTGTTCCGGACGCTCTGCCCGGTACCGAATATTCGTTTTAGGGAGAATTGATTTGGATTTTTCGCAGGAAGAAAATGTGCTGAAAGGCTATGTTAATAAAGTCTTTTTTGAGAAACATGAGACCGGCTATAAGGCCCTCTCTCTTATTTGCGATGGTGCAGATGAGACAGTTGTCGGTAAGATGCCCGATGTATCAAAAGGCGATACCATAGAGGTTACAGGCGAATACGTGGATCACCCCAGATTCGGCATACAGTTTAAAGCAGATTCTTATAAGATCATCCCACCCGCCGATTCCCAGGCTATGGAAAGATATCTGGCTTCCGGTGCGGTCACGGGGGTGGGCGAAAAGCTGGCTTCCAAGATCGTCAGCAAATTCGGGGACGATACCTTCAGGATCATAGAAGAAGAGCCCGAACGACTTGCGGAGATCAAGGGCATAAGTAAGAGAAAAGCCATGGAAATTGCCGTAGCGATGGAGGAAAAAAGAGACCTCCGGGATGCCATGGTTCAAATGGCAGGCCTTGGAATCTCACAGTCCATGGCAGTCAAGATATATGACAACTACGGTCCGGATTATATAAACGTTATCAAGACCAATCCCTATAAGCTGGCGGAGGACGTCAGAGGTATCGGCTTTAAAACTGCCGATGATATCGCATATAAACTGGGAATGGATCCCGGAAGTACGGACAGATGCATGGCGGGTATAACCTATGCTCTCACCGAAAGCGCGGCTGAAGGACATTGCTATCTTCCGACGGACGTCCTGATCGACTATACCACAAGACTCCTCGGTCCCGAGCACGGAAGTGTTGAGGCGGCTTTGAAGGATCTTATACATGCGGGTAAGTTAAAACAGGACAAGGACAATATCTACCTTCCTGCCTTTTATTTTGCGGAGCTTTCATGTGCAAGGATGCTGGCGGAGAAAAACATCCCCATGATGAAGGATCTTCCCGGACTCGATGAGAAGATCGAAAGAGACATCATTAAGATTGCAGAGGGCAATGCCATGCAGACCGACCCTCTTCAGATAAATGCGGTAAAAGAATGTATCAAGAACGGACTCTTCATTTTGACGGGAGGACCCGGAACAGGTAAGACGACGACCATCAACATGATCATCGGTTACTTCATGAATCAGGGACTGGATATCCTTCTGGCTGCCCCCACCGGAAGAGCGGCTAAGAGGATGACAGAGGCTACGGGATATGAGGCCACAACCATTCACAGACTACTCGGGGTAACCTCAATGGCTGATGAATCCGGCCAGTCCGTTATCTTCCAAAAGAATGCCCAGGAGCCGCTGGAAGCGGATGTTATTATAATTGACGAAATGTCAATGGTTGACATTATGCTGTTTAAAGCTCTGCTATCGGCAGTTCCCATATCCTCAAGACTGATACTGGTGGGGGATGCTTCACAGCTTCCCAGCGTCGGTCCCGGATGCGTATTGAATGATATCTGTTCCTGCCCGGCCTTCCCTATGGTCAAACTGGAAAAGATATTCCGTCAGGATGAAACCAGCAGTATCGTCATTAATGCCCATAAGATCGACAAAGGAGAGCACATAGAATTGTCTTCATCCATAAAGGATTTTATTTTCCTGGAAAGAGACGATTCAAGCGTGATCAAGCAGACCATCGGATGGATGATCTCGGATAAACTTCCCGGATATATTCATTGCTCTGCTTTCGATATCCAGGTGCTGACTCCCATGAAAAAGGGTGCACTGGGTGCTTATGAACTTAACAGATTCCTGCAGCAGATCTTAAATCCTCCCGCTCAGACAAAGGCTGAGTATATATATGGGGATACCCTCTACCGCGAGGGAGACAAGGTCATGCAGACCAAGAACGATTACAAGCTTGAATGGACAACGGACGAAAGGCTGGAATCCCTTCAGAGGGCAGGAACCGGTGTGTTTAACGGAGACCTGGGAAGGATAAGAAGGATCGATGAAGCGGCCCGTAACATGACGGTGCTTTTCGATGACGGAAGGGTTGCCAAGTATTCCTTTTCGGATCTGGATGAACTGGATCTTCCATATGCAATGACCATCCACAAGTCTCAGGGAAGCGAGTATCCCGCGGTGATCATCCCCATACTTGACCCTCCCTTGCCGCTTGTTTACAGAAACCTGCTTTATACGGGAATAACCAGGGCCAAGTCCTGTGTTGTGCTCCTTGGAAGTTCCCAGACCATTCACCGTATGACGGATACGAGAGGTTCGAATGACAGATACACTTCTTTTGCACAAAGGCTTCTTGAAGCGTGCAGGCTGCAGGGCGATTGACCTGATCTATCCGGTGAGGTGTCCCGTATGCGACGATGCCGCGCCGCGGGGGGAGACCATATGCCTTTCCTGCATGAAGTCTCTTAAGGCACTGAAGTACCCCTGGTGCGAAAAATGCGGAAAAAAGCTTAATTCGGGCACGGGGATATGCGGCGACTGCCAAAAAACAAAACACAGATTTGAAAGATGCAGAAGTGTATTCGAATACCCCTGCGTAAGAGACGCGGTTTACAGGTTCAAATACCTGGGAAGACGTGAATATGCGTACTTTTTTGCGGAGAGCTCGGTTAAGATCCTGGGGGATTATCTGGCAATGGTCAGACCCGATATCATAACGGCCGTACCTCTTTCTGCGGAAAAGATGCTGAAAAGGGGCTATAATCAGGCGGGAGACTATGCTTCGGAGCTTTCAAAACGCACAAATATACCCTTTTGCCCGGATGCGATAAAAAGGATCAGAAATACCGCTCCCATGAAGCTTTTGAGCCCCGCGGAACGCCAAAAAAATCTCAAAAACGCTTTTAAGAGTGTGCAAAATGTAGTAAAATCAAAACGTATATTATTAATAGATGATATATATACTACGGGTGCAACCATGGATGAGTGTGCCAGTGTTTTACTTGAAGCGGGAGCGGAGAGTGTATACTGCATGACGCTTGCATCCGGAGCCGGAATATAGAATTTCATACGGAGGTGGATCTTTAATGAATGTTCGAAATTGTAAGAACTGCGGAAAGCTCTTCAATTATGTCGCAGGACCGCCTATCTGCCCTCTTTGCAGGGAGCAGACCGAAGCTAAATTCCAGGAAGTAAAAGAATACATCAGAGAGCACAAAGGTGTGGGAATAACGGAAGTATCCGAAGCATGTGGTGTTGACCCCGGCCAGATACGCCAGTGGCTCAGGGATGACAGGCTCGAAGTTACTGAAGATTCCGCTCTTATGCTCAACTGTGAATCTTGCGGAGCTCCCATCAGATCCGGAAGGTATTGTGACAGATGCAAGGCCAGCGTAACAAACGGCTTTAACAGTATCATAAACGCACATAAAGCTGCCATGCAGCCTAACAAAGGCGATTCCAAAGCGAATCCCAAGATGCGTTTCCTTGACAAATGATCTTGTAATTTACACATATGGTCACCTGTCATATCAGTCCTCTGCGGACTATGAATAAGGCAGGTGACTAATTGTGTGTTTGGGAATGTGGTTAGAAAATGCTTAATGAAGACAGAGTCATATTGATGACAAGAATGGCTGCCTATGAGTCAGGCGAAGGAAAAAAGCATATGAATGTCGTCAGATTTTTCAAAGGCGACTATATCGCAGTGGGCATCCTTAAGGGTGTGATCTGCGCTACTTTGTCATATGCGCTTATTTTCGGACTGTATATCTATTATAACTTCGAGACATTTCTCGCAAGCATGTATGACATAGATATACTTGAATTTGCACGCGGCATATTGATCAAATACCTTTGGTTCCTCGGAATCTACGTTATGATCACATATGTGGTTTGTACCATCAAATACAACATCTCACGCAGGAGTCTCAAGAAGTATTTCAGGAATCTTAAAGTACTCAAGCGTATGTATGATAAACAGTAAGACAGTAAGGAAATGTTATGACTAAGCTTTTAGAGATCAGAGATAATATCAAGTTGTTTTTTACCAAGTATGATGTGTTTGCAATACCGGTTGTGAAGTTTTTGCTTGCATTCATCATGATGCTCATGATCAACGGTAAACTGGGATACATGAGCAAGCTCAACAATATCGGCATCGTTCTTATCGTAAGCCTTGCGGCTTCATTTCTCCCTACGGGAGCGATAATGCTGTTCGGAGCACTTTTTTCGATGGCGCATGTTTTTGCGCTCTCACCTGAGGTTGCGGTTATCGTAGCAGTGATCTATCTGTTGGTTTATCTCCTTTATCTGAGATTTACTCCTTCGGAATCACTTTGCATAGTTATCACACCCATGCTCTTTGTGCTCAAGATCCCTTATGTGGTTCCCGTTGTAATGGGACTTATCGGCGGACCTGCATCTGCACTTTCGGTTGTATGCGGTGTCATTGTTTATTTTGCGCTTAACGTCGTATCCACGAATGCTGCGAATGTTTCCGGAAACATTTCGGATCTGATGGGTGAGATCAGACTCATCATCGATTCGCTTCTGGGAAACAAGCAGATGCTGGTTCTTATTTTTGCATTTGCCATCACCACCATCGTTGTTTATGTGATCAGAAGACTGCCCATCGAGCACTGCTGGACTATCTCAATGCTTTCCGGTGCGGCTATCTGCCTTATCACCGTTTTGGTCGGCGGCGTTGTAAAGGATGCGGGATTCAACATCTTCGGCGTATTTATCGGATGTATCCTTGCGGTTGGTGCAGGTAAGGTTATTGAGTTTTTCCGGTTCTGCGTCGATTACACACGAACGGAACGTGTACAGTTTGAGGACGATGAATATTACTATTACGTAAAGGCCGTTCCCAAGATGAGCGTTGCCGCTCCCGACAGAAAGGTCAAGAACATCAACCGTGCACATAAGACCCGTACGGTTTTAAACCGTGAGTCTGTTGCAGGTGATATGACAGAAGAATTTGATACGGATTATCTTACCGCTCCCATTCCCGGAGAGGAGAAAAACTGATTTCAGACACAGTTTAAAGAAGGCTGACGGATGACATTTTTAAATGACACAATGGAATATCTGAACAGCTTCGTCACTTACATTGGTACCATTGAGTGGCAGGATTACACTGAGATAGTGATCATTGCCGTCCTTTTGTACTACATGATCAAGTGGATCCACCAGAGCAGAGCATGGTCCCTCTTAAAGGGCCTTCTTGTGATCGTCTTCTTTATCGGACTTGCAAAGATCTTCCACATGGATACGATCCTCTGGCTTGCCAGCAACATCCTTCAGTTTGCGGTCATCGCGCTGATCGTTGTTCTCCAGCCCGAGCTCAGAAAAGCTCTCGAATCACTCGGTAAGACTAATGTCATCGGGGGAATGTTTGATTTCGGACAAAAGCCTGCGGAGGAGATCCTTTCCAGGCAGAGCATAGGCGAGATCGTAAGAGCATGCTCACAGATGGGCAGAGTAAGGACAGGCGCACTTATTGTTATCGAAAATAAGGAGTCCGTATCAAGGATCGATGAGACCGGTATCAGAGTTGACGCGGACATCACAAGCCAGCTCCTTATCAACATCTTTGAAAAGAATACGCCTCTTCACGACGGCGCTGTTACGATACGCAACAACCGCATTTCCGCGGCGACCTGCTATCTTCCTCTTACCCAGTCCCAGACTATTTCCAAAGAGCTCGGTACAAGACACAGAGCCGGACTTGGAATGAGTGAGGAATATGATGCGGTGATCGTCATCGTATCAGAGGAGACCGGAAGGATCTCTGCAGCTCACGAAGGTCAGCTTGAGAGAAACTTAAGTGAGGAAGCACTCAGAAATTATCTTATTACCGAACTCGGACTTTTGAACGAAGAGGGAAAAGAAGACACAAGTAAAAAACGGAGGCGCAGAAAATGATGAAAACGATTAAACGCCTCGGACAGCTTATAACAAATAATTTCGGACTGAAGATCCTTTCCCTGGGACTATCCTTTGTACTCTGGGTCATCGTAGCCCAGATCTCAAACCCCGTGGGAACGGTTTCTTTTTCCAATGTGCAGGTAACTCTGAAAAATACGGAGCTTCTTGACGCACAGGGTAAGGTCTACCAGATACTGGATCAGACGGATGTGGTCAAGGTTACCGTAAGAGCTCCCGAATCCGTTATCAGTACACTTTCCGCATCTGACATTACGGCCGTTGCGGACTTTTCCGAAATAACCGAAGACGGTACGGTTCCCATTACCTACTCCCTCGACAGAGCGGAGAGGATCATTCCGGACCATGAAGAGCTTCGCGTAAACGTTGATGATAAGAAGACCAAGTATATAAATATCCAGTATCAGCTCATCGGCAGCGTGGGTGAGGGTTGCGTACAGGGCAGTGTTAAGCTGGAGAGAAACAGACTGGAGATATCCGGTCCCGCTTCTGCTGTGGACAGAGTCGCTTATGCACTTGTTACCATCGATCTTGACGGAGCGATCAAGACCATCTCCGCAGATATGGAGATCTTCCTGTATGACCCCACCGGAGTAAGGATCGAGAACGAACTTATCGTAAAACAGACCGATTATGTGACCACCACCGTAACGGTTCTTTCTACCAAGACTGTTCCTATTTATGCATCTGTTACGGGTGAGCCTGCCGCCGGATATATCTACACCGGGGATATCGATGTGGATCCCGAAGTCATCACCATTGCAGGCGACACCGGCGTTTTGAACAATATAACAAGGATCGAGATAACCGATCCCGTTGATATAGGTTCTGCAAAGAACAATATCGTCGCAACATTCGATCTGAGCAAATATCTTCCCGCAGGAGTCGAGTTTGAGGATAATTCCGTTGACCCGGAAGTCAGCGTTACTGCTTATGTGGAGAGAATGCTTGAAAAGAACCTGACCATTTCACCTTCTGCTATCCTGCTCCACGATATTCCCGAGGGATTTAATGCGGAGATCGTAGGTGATGACGAGATAGGCGTCAGACTCGTTGGTATGGATACTGAGCTTAATGCGGTAAGCAGTGAATCTCTCACGGGTATCGTTGAGATAGACTCTTATCTGACCGCAAATAATATTTCAGACATAAAAGACGGAGACATTATTGCAATACCCGTCAAATTCAATCTCAGCGAACATGTAAAAGCCGACCCTGTCTATGTAAGGGTACTGCTTACACTTGTTGAAGAAGATGTCTGAAACTAAGGAGAACAAAAAATGTCCAGAATGTTTGGAACTGACGGAGTAAGAGGAATCGCCAACGAAGAGCTTACTCTCGATCTTGCAATGAAACTCGGCCAGGCAGGTGCTTATGTCCTGACCAAACAGCAGAACCACAAGCCCACCATCATGGTAGGCTGCGATACAAGAATTTCGGGAGACATGCTCTCCGCATCACTTATGGCAGGTGCCTGCAGCGTTGGTGCTAACTGCATCTATGTAGGTGTTATCCCTACTCCCGCGGTAGCTTATCTTACTCGCAAGTACATGGCTGATGCCGGAGTTGTTATCTCCGCATCACACAACCCCGTAGAATTTAACGGGATCAAATTTTTCGATGCGGACGGATTCAAACTTCCCGATGCACTCGAAGATGAGATCGAAGACCAGATAAAGAGAAACATGGAGGACATACAGTTCCCCATCGGATCCGGTATCGGTAAGATCAAGGTCAGGACCGATGCAAGAGAAGAGTATATCAACCACGCCGTAAGAAGCGTACCCGTTAATCTCTCCGGACTTAAGATCGTTGCAGACTGCGCAGAAGGCGCATCTCACTATACTTCCATCGAAGCTCTCAGAAAAGCCGGAGCAAATGTCATCGCCATTCACGATCATCCCGATGGGACCAACATCAATGCTAACTGCGGATCCACACACATGGAAGAGCTCTGTGCGAGAGTCGTATTCGAAAAAGCGGATGTGGGACTTGCTTTCGACGGAGATGCGGACAGACTTCTTGCGGTGGATGAGAACGGTAATGTTGTAGACGGCGACCAGATCATGGCTATAGTCGGATGCAGCATGAAGGCTGAAGGAACTCTCAAGAACAATACGATAGTTGCTACCGTAATGAGTAATCTCGGTTTTTCCATAAGCTGTGAAAAGAACGGCATCAACCTCGAAAGAACAGCTGTCGGCGACAGATATGTTATGGAGAGGATGAAAGAGATCGGAGCTTCCCTCGGAGGAGAGCAGTCCGGTCACATTATTTTCCTCGATGAAAATACAACGGGTGACGGACTTTTATCCGCACTTCATCTCCTCAAGGTTATGGTTGACTCGGGTAAGAAGCTTTCCGAGCTTGCAAAGGTTATGGATGTTCTTCCTCAAGCTCTTGTGGGAGCAAAGGTTGCAAACCATAAGAAGGATAAGTACATGGAGTATCCCGAGATCGCAGACGCCATAAAGAAGCTTGAAGAGAAGTTTGCGGGAGAAGGAAGAGTGCTTATCAGACCCTCAGGAACGGAGCCTCTCGTAAGGGTTATGATCGAGGGTAAGGATCAGAACATGATCCGCGAAGAAGCAGAGAAATTGGCGAATCTGATACAGGACAGGATGTTCTAAAATAATTGTTTTTGTAACGCTAATCTGTTATTATCATTAGTAAGAAGACCACCTGTTTTGGGGACGGCAGCAGGCGTGTCTAAAAAGACTAGGAAAGGCATTCGAAAATGGTATCTCAGAAGGTTTTGATCAAAAATCCTACAGGACTTCATTTGAGACCCGCCGGTATTCTTTGCAAGGAAGCAATGCAGTACAAATCACTGATCACCTTCAGATTCGGTGATGACAATACAGCCAATGCCAAGTCCGTTCTTTCGGTTCTCGGCGCATGCATCAAATGTGGCGATGAGATAGAGTTCGTCTGTGAAGGCGAAGATGAGGATAAGGCACTTGCAGCTCTTGTTGCTGTAGTAGAGAGCGGTTTGGGCGAATAAGTCCGGAAAATAAGATTTTTCAGCGGAGCCGAGCGCTCCGCTGTTTTTATGTGTCCGGATATGCTATAATATCACGGAGTATGTATATTGATACATTCGGAGGCAACATGTCGGAACTTACTGTAATAGTACCCTGTAAAAATGAGGAGGAGGCCATTCCTCTTTTCTATAAAGAACTTATAGCTCAGACCGCTTTTCTGGAGAAGAGAGGAACTGATCTTAAAGTGATATTCATAGACGACGGTTCCGATGACAAAACCGTTGAAGTGGTAAGAGGACTTCATGAAAGTGACGCCAGAGTTCACATGATCTCTTTTTCCAGGAATTTCGGTAAGGAAGCTGCCATGTATGCGGGCCTTAAGGCTGCTGCAGATTCCGACTATGCCGTTATCATGGACGCGGACCTTCAGGATCCCCCCGCACTTCTTGAGGAGATGTTTTCATATATCGATCAGGGATATGATTCCGTTGCCACAAGGCGAGTTACCAGAAAAGGCGAGCCTCCCATCAGAAGTTTCTTCGCAAGACGCTTCTATAAGGTTATGAAAAAACTATCTGACACCGAGATCATGGACGGTGCGAGAGATTACAGACTGATGACCAATCAGTTTATTACCGCTGTCCTTTCCATGACCGAATACAACCGCTTTACCAAGGGAATATTCGGATGGGTCGGATATGAGACCAAGTGGATCGATTTTGAAAATGTTGACAGAAGTGCCGGAAAGACCAAGTGGAATTTCTGGGGACTTGTTGTATATTCCCTTGAGGGTATCACCGCATTTTCCACCAAGCCTTTGGTGCTCAGTTCGCTTATCGGAATAATTCTGTGCTTTATTTCATTTTTGATGATTCTTTTCATTATTGTCAGATGGCTGATATTCAGAGATCCGGTAGCCGGATGGCCAAGCCTTATGACCGTAATTGTGTTTGTCGGAGGTTTACAGTTCTTCTGTACAGGTATCCTGGGTCAGTATATTGCCAAGGCATACCTTGAGCTGAAGGATCGTCCTCTTTATCTTAAGAATGAGAAAAACTGCTTCTGACGGGTATACAAAAGCATGGCAAAAACGGTTCTGCTTGTTCTATTTTTGATAATTGTTTCGTTTTTTTCGGGGCGTACCCTGATGCTGTTTTCCGCTCTTTTTTCCAAAAAGAAAGCGGATGTCTTCTCATCATTTTGCGCAGGTACTTTAGTGGTCCTGTGCGTTTCTTTTGTATCCCACTTACTTACGATCATGCGAAGCGGTTTATTGGAGGATGAGAAAAAACTTGCAGGTATCATCATGGTAGTTGTGATGACACTGTCATATTTTGCATTTGTCATCCTGACCGTGGTCATGGGTAAGTCCAAGGAAGATAAGAAGAAAGAGAACAGAAAAACGGATGTGGCATCAAAGGCTGCGGCGTGTATCGCGGTTTTGGCGGTTCTTATCGCTCTCGTAACCGTCATGTGCGGACTGAGAGTGAATTCGGTGGGGGATGAGACTTTAGAGACCGTCAGGGTTTTCGTAAAAGGCAATGTGATGTACTCTGCAGATCCTCTTACCGGCATGCCCTACGCTGAAGGTGTTCCCATGAGATATAAGATACTGAGTCTTCCCGGATTGTATTCGGTTTTTGCATCAGTCTTCGGAACTTCACCCGAGATCATTTTATATAACATCATGCCTGCGTTCTGGTTTGTATCGGGACTTTGCGCCATGTTTGTATTATCGAAGAGCATCTTCGGGGGAAAAGAAAACGAATTATTTAATCGCTGCGTTTTTATGACAGGGGTGATCCTGTTTACATTTGCGGCAGATCTTTCATCATATGCGCAGGGCTTTTCAGTTCTGTCACAGATGTGGACGGGAACGGCTATAAGGATCTGGGTTCTGATACCCTTTATGCTGTATCTTCTCTTTGAGAAGAAATACATTTTGGCGGTTCTTCCCATACTCTGCGAAGCATTTATCTGCAGGACTCAGTACGGAATAGGATATTGCGCATGCATCTATGTGATGTTCATCCTTAGTATGCTTGCGGTTAGGAGGGTGAAATGCTTAAAGGCCTCCTGACGGATTGCATAGTACATTTCAGAGAATGCATCATTTTGAATGCGTCGCTTTTTGTGGCATGCATTGCCGCTGGGGTGATGCTGGGTAAGAGTGGCAAGAAAACCGATGAGAGGATCAAGGCTCTTCTTCTGATGACTTTTGTGTCATTTTTGCTACTGATAATTCCCGTAAGTGCATCCGTAATAAGAATTATCTTCGGAACCTATTACGATGTGCCGGATATCTGGGGAATCATCCCATTGATACCTCTGGGCGCAGTGTGTCTGTCGGGAATGGCGGGTGAGCTTTTTGCGGATCTTCGCAGGGAGAAAAAAAGTACCGTTGCTTTAGCATGTGCTCTTACTGCGGGTGCGGTGCTTCTGTGCGGATCACTCGGAACTCTTGAAGAGCAGTCACAGGGAAGATATGAAAATGCATCCGTATCCGAGAGGGAAGCTGCCGGCTATATATGCGAGCATTATAATTCCTTCGCGATAGTTGCAAATGATGATATCACCGCAGCTCTTCACGGTTTTTCCGGCGATGTCACCACTTTGTACGGAAGAGATATGTGGGACGGAAGACTTACCAAGAACCGCCTCGGAACATATTCTCCGGAGATAAGGCAGCTGAGGGACGATCTTCTTAGCATGGAAGACAACAAGTTTTATCTTGCTCCGGATGTTTGCAGGGAAGCTTTTGATCTTGGGGCGGGACTTGTGGTTGTGCCCGGAGACTGCGACCCGTATTCTTTTGAAGCCGAAGGCTTCTGCTATGAAGAATTCACCGCATCAAACGGTGAGAGATATTATTTTGTATACGGAGGTATTCTATGATCAGCGTAGTAATACCTGTTTATAATCTTGAAAAATATATAGAGCATACACTGGATTCCGTACTTGCCCAGAATATCCCGGATATAGAGATAATCCTGGTAGATGACATGAGTACGGATAATTCGGTGGGCGCCATCAATATGTACAAGGCCCGCCACATTGAAGCTCCCATCAGGCTTATCGAGCCCGGTAAGAAACTGAAGGCTCACGGTGCGAGAAATCTGGGTATCCGTGAAAGCGGCGGAAGGTACATAGCATTTTTGGACGGAGATGATCTCTGGATGGAGGGCAAGCTGGAAAAACAGCTGAAACTCATGGAAGAGAAAAAGTGCGGATTTTGCTACACGGGATATGAATTTGCGGATAAGGATGCAAATCCCATGGGCAAGGTGGTTAAGGTACCTTCGAAGATAAGTTACAGAAAGGCTCTTTGCAATACCACGATCTTTACTTCGACCGTTATTTTCGATACCGAGATCGTACCTAAGGAGGAGCTGGTATTTCCCGATATAAAGTCGGAGGATACCGCATTATGGTTTAAACTTCTCCGTAAAGGGTATGCCGCAAAGGGAGTGTGCGAGAATCTGGTTCTTTACAGAAGGATCGGTAATTCCTTATCTTCAGATAAGTCGGACTCCGCCAGAAGGATCTGGAATCTGTACCGCAAGTCCGAAAAACTGCCTTTTATATACAGCTGCTTTTGCTTTATAGGTTGGGGATTTAACGCGATAAGAAGAAGACTTTAGGTGACAGTGGGGACGCTTCATTTTTTTAACC
>JAGCUO010000038.1 GCA_017962825.1 Lachnospiraceae bacterium
CCGAGCATGGTGGGTGTGAAAATAAATGCCCACATCACTGCGTATGCGATCATATAAGCGGGTATCATATTCCACCCGACAACCTTACCCTGCATGGCATCCAAGGTGTTTCCGCCGCTCAGCACACTGACTATATTATTGTTGAAAAAGTGCATCACAGTGGGAACCCAGATATTCCCGGTCTTCATATATGCATATCCGAAGAAGATTCCCATGGCAACGCAGGCAACGATCTGTGCTGCAAGCATCTGAGGACCGGTCTCGGAAGAGTAATACATAAAATCCGCACCTGCATGCCACAGTCCCCATACAATTCCGAGGAGCACAGTTCCGAGAGCGGTGCCAAACTTCTTCTGCATCCTTGGCTGGAAAAAATATCTCCATCCGTATTCCTCTCCCAGGAACATCACGAAAGTCAGAGGCAGATTTATCATCATGCTGATCCATAATATCGGTGCTTTTTCCGAAAAGATCACCCTTACATAATCATCAACGATACTGAAGCTGATGCCCGCCATCTTACTGAACAGAACAGATGCTATCAGGAAGTATGTAAAATATAGGATTATATGCAGGAGCATAAATAAGACGGATTGCAGAGGCTTGCGGAATCTAAACCCGGCATTTTCTCTTTTTTCCTTACCGCACGCACACACAAACACAATGAAGAAGATGTCGAAGACGATCACCACATAGTTGGAGATCAGGTAGTACATCGACATGGATATTCCGGCAACCTCGGTATCCATCGGCATTGTGACTGCCATCGCCGAAAGCAGCATGCAGACCGCACCGAGGAAAAGAACCGTTACATATGCCGCCTTCGGAAGCTTTCCTTCATTGTATGAACCAAGTTTTGCAAGAACAACGCCGCATGCGGGATACATCATCTGCGCAACAAGGAATACAGACAGCTCGATCCCGCGGTCAAATCCGTATTTCATAAGAGGGATCATGGCGAAGTCGACTCCGAATGCTATCGCAAGAAATACGATCATCTTCTTTTTGGAATCTTCTCCGAAACGTCCGGTCTTTCTTTCACCGAAGGAATCCTTGAATCTCAGGTTGATCCTCTCACACATGCAATATGTCGCAATCACGGACAGGATCACAAAAACCACAATGAGCGGCATTACAGGCACAGAACCCGCAGACTCTCTCAGGTAGATCATCGAAATACCGAAGATCATCGCCGTTTCCAGCACGCTGAAAAGACTTATGGGAAGTATTCCTTCAGCGTAATTGGTGAATCTTCTCGTAACATTTAATGAAAGAGTATTTCCGAAATATACAGCCAGAGCAACGATCGTGATAAAGCCGAGATAGTTCGCCAAGCTGCTGAAGTATCCGACTTCAAACATCCTGTTCTTCAGGATCATTCCTGTCGCAAATTCAACTATAACGATCTGGATGAATCTTCTGAACTGGTCACCGCGGACGCCCATTCTGAGCACGTCATATCCTTTGTGTGAATTTGCAAGGATACCGAATGCAAAATCCTTTGAAAAGATGCTCTGAAATACGAAGTAATCGCAGAGCACATCGAGCGATGACAACAGGCAGGATACGACTATAATTACCATCCCCGGTAAGGTTATCGTATTCATGAACGCACCGATCGCAATAAGGATGATGCTTCCCACAAGGAAGGCAAATATAGTATACATATCAGGAGTAAATACCCTGTATGCTGTGATGTATTTTTTCATTTCCACTTTCCCCTTCTCAGTTCATTCCGTAGAGTTTGGAATTCTGCTTCATGACTGCTACACATATCTGGGAAAGAGTGGGAGTCTCCTTTACGACAGGGAGTCCGGCAAGCTCATCGAGTCTGGACGAAAGACATATTCCCTCAAAACCGTAATTATTGGATGTCTTGGAATACAACGCCTTTGATGCCTCTTCCTCATCCTTCTTATCACCCTTGACAAGGATATACTTTTCCTTGAGTTCTTCCACAAATCCGGCTTCAACGATCGTTCCGTTCTCGACAATGATCGCATAATCGGTAACCGCCTCCATATCTGCGATATTGTGGGTTGAAAAGAGAACGGATCTTTCGCCTTCTTTTTCGTTAAGATAATCCCTGATCATATCATTGAGCTTATCTCTCATCAGAGGATCGAGAGGAGAAGCGGGCTCATCGAGAATAAGGAGCTCGGTATCTCTTGAAAGGACGCCGGCAAGCTTGATCTTCATATTATTTCCGTCGGAAAGATCCGAAACCTTCTTGTTGTCATCATCGGGAACCGCAAGCTTTGAACAGATATCCTTGTACTTAGCTTCATCGAAATTCGCAAAAAGAAGACTCTGGATCTCTCTTGCCTGCTTGACATTCCATGAAGGGAGATAGTAATTACCGGTTCCTTCGTATCCGATGTTGTTCTTTACCTCGGGATTGTTCTCCCTGTCATTGTCATCATACTTTCCGAAGAACTTAAGGCTTCCTTTATAGTCGAGCTTTATTCCGGCAAGTATATCAAGGAGGGTTGTCTTACCTGCACCGTTTTCTCCGATAAGAGCGGTTGCAAATCCCTTGGGCACATCCAGTACAGGGATGTTGAGCTCAAAACCCTTATAAGTCTTTACGATCGATTCTCCGTGAATTACGCTTTCAAA
>JAGCUO010000039.1 GCA_017962825.1 Lachnospiraceae bacterium
CGTTGCCCCGGACCTCAAAAGAACTGACCGAGAACGCGCGAGAAGGGTGTAGGTAAGACCGTCTTGGACGGACATGGAGCAAGAAGAAGGGAGATGGGTAAAGATGGCAAGAGCAGTATTCAGTGCAGCCAAAGAATTGAAGAAATTGAAGCTTATTGCCGAAGCTTTGCCGGAGGATAAGCAGAAAGTGACGGAAGGATTGATAGCGGATGCGGCTTTTATGGCTGAGCAGCTTGAAAAACTTCGGTTACATATCACTGAGCATGGATGGAGCGAGGAATACCAGAACGGGGCGAACCAATTCGGGAAGAAATCATCCGTAGAAGCTGACGCTTATGTAAAAGTTCAGAAATCCTACGCTTCTGTCATTAAGCAGCTTACAGATCTGTTACCTGAGCAATCAGAGACTACCGCAGGTGCAGAGATAATGACATTCCTCAACAAGAATGACTAACTGGCCTAAAGAATACCTTAAGGCTATCCAATCCGGAGAAGAGGTAGTCTCAAATAAAGTCCGGATGGTGTATGAGAGAGAAGTAGGCTGGATGGAGAACCCACCAGAGGGATTCCCATTCTACTTTGATGAGAAGGAAGGACTCCGACACATAGAGTTCATTGAACGCTTCTGTAAACATTCCAAGGGAAAGTTTGCAAGGCAGAGCATACAGCTGGAGTTATTCCAAAAGGCTAAGATTCAGCTCGCGTTTGGGTGGAGACACAAGGACACAAAGCTCCGCAGGTTTAAGGAAGTAGTAGACATCCGAGGCAGAAAGTGTGGTAAGTCCACAGAGACTGCTGCCGTAGAGTGGGATGTATTCCTGAATGACCGCGAGAACGGTCCCGAGGTTTACTGTACGGCAAACAAAAAGGATCAGGCAAACCTGATCTACTCCGAATGCGTGAACATGAGAATGCAGTCTCCAGAGCTGAAAGCCATTACGAAGAAAAGGCAGAGTGATATATATTGTCCGGCAAACATGGGCTTTATCAAATGCCTTGCATCCGATACGAGCACCATGGACGGTTTAAACCCGAGCTTCTTTAGCCTGGATGAGTTCCATGCCATGAAGACCAGTGCCTTGTATGATGTAATGCTGCAAGGTCAGTCAATGCGAGAACAGCCTCTTGCTTGGCTGATAAGCACTAACGGATTTGTCCGTGAAGGCTTCCTCGATAGCAAGTATGCTTTTTGGAGCAGCGTAGCCACTTGGGAACCGGGCTTCGAGGATTATACAGTCCTTGTTCTGATATACGAGCTGAATGACCGGAGCACATGGCAAGATCCATTACACTGGCCCGAGGCTAATCCTGGCATAGGTCATATCAAGAAGTTTGAGACCTTAGCCCAGAACGTGGAGAAGGCTAAAAAAGATCCTTCATTCCTGCCTACGCTTCTGACAAAAGACTTCAATCTGCCGGAGAGCGAGTTTGCATCATGGCTGACTTACGAAGAAGCAGTAAATGAGCAGACCTTTGATATAGAATACCTGTCTCACAGTTACGCGATCGGTGGCTGTGACCTATCGGCAGTCGGAGACTTGACCTGTGGCACCTTATTAGTGCAGAAGCCGAATGACACAAACATTTACGTCCTTCAGCAGTATTTCATTCCGCAGTCAAAGTTAGACTTAGTCGAAAAGAATGCCAAAAAAGAGGCACCGTATAAATTATGGGCTCAGCAGGGATGGCTTACAGTCTGCAAGGGTGCTCAGGTCAATTACTCTGACGTTACGGCTTGGTTCGTGAAGATGGTAGAGGAATATGACATCCGTCCCTTATGGATCAGTTACGATAGAGCACTTTCCGGATACTGGGTGCCCGAGATGGAAGCATTCGGATTCGAAATGGAGAAATGTGCTCAGGGACCTTATACATGGAACCAGCCTATGAGAGAAATGCAGGCGGCATTTAGCGAACATAGAGTTGTATACAATAATAATCCTATCCTCAGATGGTGCCTGCTTAATACGGCAAAGAAGAGCACCAAGTCGGACAGCATAGAGATGATCCAGCCGGTGAAGATTCAGGCAAACAGAAGGATAGACGGTGCGGTCAGTTTACTTAATGCCTGGGTAGGATTCGTCAAGCACTATGATGATTTTATAAGATACATAAGATGAAAAGGAGCGTAAACATGAGCTTTTGGGACATTTTCAGACCGTTAAAGTCGGCTAAACAGACCAGATGGAAAGAGTTAGGGGCTTATACAGCCATCTTCTCTCCGTTTGGACAGAATATGTGGCAGTCAGACCTTGTTCGTTCATGTGTACGTCCTATCGCAGAACATACAAGCAAGGCACATGCAAACAGTTCAAGACCGGAGATAGCGAAGATCCTAAACACAAGCCCTAACATGTATATGAATGGTAAGGACTTCCTGGCAAAGGTCAGGCTGTGGCTTGAGATTAAAAATACAGCATTCATATACATAGCAAGGGATAACACCGGCAGGGTGACAAGCTTCTATCCGGTACCTTATGCAAGCTTTGAGGCTCTTGAGTACCTGGGCGGATTATATATCAAATTCTCTTTTAATAACGGAACCGCTAAAGATTATGTATTCCCTTGGGAAGACTTGGCAGTGCTCCGTAAGGATTATTACACATCCGATATCTGGGGAGATGATAACGGAGCCATCCTTGCTAAGCTGGAGCTGCTTAATACAGCAGAGCAGGGCATAGCAAATGCGGTAAGGGCTACCGCAAACCTAAGAGGTATCTTGAAGAGTACAAAGGCTATGTTATCCAAGGATGATATCAAGAAGCAGAAGGATGAATTTGTAACGGATTATCTGAATCTTGAGAACTCCGGTGGAATAGCTTCTCTGGATGCAACGCAGGACTTCACTCCGATAACCATGAACCCGAGTGTGACCGATTCGAACACCTTGAAGCAGATCAGAGAGGACCTTTACAGATACTTCGGAGTAAATGACAAGATAATGATGTCAGATTACAACGAAGAGGATATGGAAGCCTTCTACCAGTCCAAGATAGAGCCATTCCTGATCGCAATATCCGAGGAGCTTACCCGTAAGGTATTCACGAAGAGGGAACTGGAGCTGAATAATTTTATACTTTATGAATCGAACCGCATGGAATACGCTTCGAACAAGACCAAACTTAATATGGTGCAGCTTGTAGACCGTGCGATCATGACTCCGAACGAACTGAGGAAGGCATTCAATATGGCACCTTATGACGGCGGAGACGAATATATAAGGAGACTGGATACCACTCCGACAGGAGAGGATGCACCGGAGGAGAGCAAGGAGGAGAACACATGAACATTCAGGATAAGATCAATAACGGCAGGGAATACCGCAAGATGGAATTGAACATCCAGGAGCCCGACAGCTACAACGTAAGAGGCTATGCTACCACATTCAATGAGAAGTACACACTTTTCGAGGAAAGGGACTTCCGCATAGATGAGCAGGTAGATCCACACGCATTTGATGAGTGCGATATGAGAGACGTAATCTTTCAGTACGATCACGAGGGCAGGGTATTTGCAAGGACTTCAAATGATACCTTAAAGCTTACACCTGATGCTCACGGATTAGAGGTAAACGCATTCTTAGGCGGTACCGAGATAGGCCGTAACCTTTATGAAGAGATAAAGGGCGGCTACACAAGCAAGATGTCATTCGGCTTCCATGTAGAAGCTGATGATATAAAGGAAGAGGAAGTAGAGGGCAAAGTCATCTACACAAGGACCATCAAGAAGATAAACAAGCTCTATGATGTATCCGCAGTTTCACTTCCGGCAAATGATGGCACAGAAATATCAGCCAGA
>JAGCUO010000040.1 GCA_017962825.1 Lachnospiraceae bacterium
AGGTGATCGTGGTACTTGCCGATAAGAATGTTGCGACATATGTATACGACGGAAGCCTTGTAATGGGCAATATGATGAATGCTGCAGAGGATCTCGGCGTAGCATCATGCTGGATACACAGAGCAAAGGAAATGTTCGAAACTCCCGAAGGAAAGCAGATATTAAAGGATGCCGGCATTGAAGGAGATTACGAAGGGATCGGAAATCTTGTGATCGGTTATGATGACAACGGCAAACGTGAAAAAGCACCCAGAAAAGACAATTACGTACACTGGGCATAAGAAGAGCAAAAGAAAAGAAACCGCATTCATAAGGCAGTAACACAAAAAATCTGCACTTATGCATTTTCTCAGTTATTCTGAGGTCTTACCCCGCCGCACTCGTAACAGAATTTTCCCGTGTTCTTGGTCCCGCATGCCGGGCAGACCCATTCAGAGCCGTCACTGAAGATCCGGGCAACATGGGGGGTGAGCGGTTCTGCGGATTTGGCAGGATCCGCCATCGTCATCATTCCCTTGAATCCGTCCAGAGGTGCATATAACGTATTGTTTGGATTGCATGTCATAACCGACGTTGCACCGATGGAAATATTTACATCATGGTCGGGCATCGTAAAAGTTATATGGAGAGAGCTTCCGTAATCCACCTTAAGATCCGGCGCATTTACATCAACCTGATAGCTTGTATCGGTGGCAACCGCCCAATAATCCACTTCCACGACTTCGCCGGGTTTGTAAAATACGCGGTCGTCTTTATATTTATAGCCGAGAAACGGGGAAACCATATACATTCCTTCCGGCCTTGAGGGAACCTGATCGAAATTGACATGATCCCAGCCATAGTCCGTGGGCATCCCCCTGAGGGAGTCCTGAAAATCTTTATATACCGATTCCGAATCCTCCGTCAGTTTTTTGGAAAAGAGCTCGGTCTTTGCGGTTATCCCTCTGCTTTCAAGTTCGGTACTGAACAGTCCGTCCAGGCCATAGAAATGGGACCTCACAACCGACTTTTTTTCAGGCAGGTTCTTAAGACACTTCTCAAGGATCTCCGAGCAGCTCTGTTTAATGAATAAGCTGACTTCCTCATCATTTCCATAGCGACTGCCGTCATATTCCGAAACCTCACATTTTCCCGCAAATCTGGCTTCAAGATCTATATCCAGTATATTATCGCCATACACACAGTACTCCCTGAACATTATAGGCTTCGGTGTTCCAAACTTTACTTCAAACATGTTCCCCTCCTGATATCATATCTGAATAAACGCCACTGCATCTCATGTTAATTTGCAAAAGAAAGCGCTCGCATTACGTGAGCGCTTCATTTGTAACAGTAAACGATGCACCGTTCAAGAAAAGTATACACAAAAAAGTGCGAATTGGCTATAAGAATGCTACAATGAGCGAAAGAGATTATCTTCCAAGTTATAGTGCTATCGTTTAACAACAGGCGTCTTCATTGTTCAGATATTCCTGTCCTATTTCAATTGCCCTTTCAAGACAGTCGGCAGTGTGTTTAATATCCGGAATGTCTGAATAGTATACTTCATCAGAATCCAAATATTCATCGATTACTTTTTTCTGCACCCATACCTCGAAATAATCAGATTCCCTACAGACAATGAATCTGTAGAGTCTATCGTATGAGTATTCTTCATGAACAATCTCTCTTTTCATTTTCTTAATGCCTCAAACTAACGCATAGCACAATATTTTCCAAGTTAATCCATATTGTACATCGTCATCGTTTCCTTATTTCGATATTCATGTTTCTCATAATAGGCAATCAGTTCTCCGGTTTCATTTCGGAGAGCGACCATATACACGTCTTTGTTTTCTTTCTCGTTATATGATGTGTATACGATATTGTTATCTTTAGATGCCCGGAACCACTCTAGTACCTTTCCGATCATTTCTCTTGATTTTTCATTATGACAATTCAGAAGGCTCTTTCCTAAAAGGGCTTTTCCTCCCCATTTCGCATAACGGCTTATTGCTGCGGGATTCATATAAATAATGATGTGTTCGAGGTCGCAGATGACCACTGCGGCGCGATCAGCTTCAAGCACACTCTTATAGATTTCATTTAGATCTGTCATCGATTTTCTCCTATGGAATAATCCAGCTCAATAATTGACGCGGGTTTTATATTTCCAATATCAGTTAACGTTCCGAATATGGCGACAACTTTTCCATCCTTGATGGCTATCAGTTTTCAGTCGAGACGAGATTTCCTTCCCCATCATATCTTTCTGCTTTTATCTTATTTCCATCCTCATCGTAATAATACCTGTATGTATAAACAGGTTTTCCATCCCCGTCGTAACTGGTATACTCAGCTACCTTGTTAAACTCATTCGGAGTAAGCACTTCATAGTGCAGAATGTGATGGTTTTCGTCTTCTGTTGTACTTTTCAACGTGAAACCGGTATCATCATATTCGTAATAAGTATAGACAGGAGCACAGTCCGGCCATGCTTCGTAATATTTTGAAACGGCCAGCCTTCCTTTTTCATCGAATGTCTGGAACGTTTTGTTTGTAGCGATACTTTCGGTACCAAAATGGATCCTTTCAATCATCTGGTTCTTATCATCATAGACAAATTCTGCTTTCATCAGCACACCTTTGTTAAATACAAACCATGTGCCCTCCGTATTGTTTCCACGGTCATCGTAAACGTACGGAAAAGATGCGGTCATATTGCCGTTTGAATCATAGCTGGTTTTACGGATGATACGACCATCTTCCCAGTCGCTCACATGAGTATAAGTCAGTTCCCCTTTTGCGTTATAACGATACATTTTTGTGATATTTCCATCAGAATCGCGTTCAAGTCTCTCTCGGTTCATTTAAAGCCTCCTTCATTTTCATACTGTTTAATCTTCTCACATCGTCAATAAAACTGAAATTCTTCTCAAACAATATATTGTTTACCTGCTCCGTAAGATATAACTCCGTTTCCGTCTCTACCAGATTATAGCTGGCTATCACTTCCTTATCATGCTTCCTCAGCACTTCCTCGTATCCGTATGCAGTATCCTTCTTTTTAGGAAAGCGTATTGAACTATCAAAGCTATTCTTTATGACAAGCCCATGTCTTCCGCATATATCTATCCATTCATCCTTGGTATAGAACTTTATATGCCCATCCTTCTTAAGCCGCATATAATCGTCAACGAATCTTTCAGTATCACATTGATTAGGACAGGGATCAGATACGAATAGCATCCCGCTACTTTTCAAAACTCTGCTCACCTCTCCGATACTATGCTCTATATCCGGGAAATGATGCAACGCATATCTTGTTACAACCAGATCAAAGGATTTCTCTTCGAAAGGTAAATCAATACCGTCATAACTTATAAACGACAGATTCTTTATTCCTTCAGAATCTGCACGCATGCGATTTGTTTCAAGAGCAGCATTCACGATATCCAGACCGATAACTTCACAACCGGAATTGTTCTTCGCAATAGAAAAAGAAAGATATCCGCTCCCGGTTCCAAGATCAAGAATCTTCATTCCTTCCCTGATCTTTACAAATCCAAGTATCCTATTCAGATGCTTAGAGTCCTGTGTCTGCCTGTTATAAAATGTGCCCGCTGCAAAGCTTTCCTCGAAACCATGACGTGTTGATTCGATACTCGTAACAGTGGGGAGATTTATCCAAAGTTCTGTTCGAGTCTTACTCTCACGCATCGATTTTATAACAAAAGCTTTCGGATCAGGATAAACAGTCAGGTCATCCTCCTCACCCTTATCTACACGCACCGGGAATGCAAGCTTCTCTTCATCTATTGAGAACTGCACATCAACATCCGAACGGTTTCCTCTCGGATCGAGGCGTATCCACTTATTGAATTCGTTCAAATAAACGCCAATCAAGCCGTGACATATATATACAGGATTCGTTTCAT
>JAGCUO010000041.1 GCA_017962825.1 Lachnospiraceae bacterium
AGGTAGCCTTATGAAGACTGCTATCAGCCTTTCTAAGCCTGTTAACAAGAACATTCACTACGGTATCTGCGGTGAGCACGGCGGAGATCCTTCATCCGTTGAGTTCTGCCACAAGATCGGACTTGACTATGTATCCTGCTCACCTTTCCGCGTGCCCATCGCGAGACTTGCAGCAGCACAGGCAGCTATCGCTGACAGATAATCAAGTCATTTATCCAAACAGTATTTATGATATAGGGAGTCGAAAGACTCCCTATATTTTTTTATCTTGAAGGACAGTTTATAGCGTTATATATATCATTTTCATATAATTAGAGTTATAATATTTCTGGTTTCAAAATATCATATTCTTTTTTTGTTCTTTTTTTGACGGGGAGACAAAGATATGGAAAAAAAGACCAGAAAGATCAGTTCCAAGCTGCTTACCTTCATTATTCCGGTAGTAGTTCTTACAGTTCTAGCACTAGTTATCATCGCTGCGACCATTTCCCAAAAACGTATGACGGAGATGGCTACAGAAACTCTCGAATCTTCCATTTCCAACCAGGCGGACAATATTGAAGCATGGCTTAATGAGAATCTTGAGTATTTTAATACGGTCAAGCACACCATGGAAGCTCAGAATCCGAGCGAGAATGAGATGGTGGCTTTCCTTGATTCGTATTACGGATTCAACTCAAATTCTCCTGAAGGATTCTATCTCGGCACTTCCGACGGAAAACTTTATAAGGCCACCGAATCCGCCATGAGCACCGACAATGTTACGGGAAGCACATGGTTCAGACAGGGATTATCCCGAATCAGGATCGGTTACGGTACCGCTTATAAGAATTCTCTCGGAGAAACGGTTATCAGTGCTACGGGTATTTATCTGGACGGAAGCGATAACATAAAGGTTCTCGGCGCAGACGTTACCCTTGATAAGATCAGCATAATCGTAAACTCCGGCGTTAAAATGAAGGGCGCAAGTTCTTTCCTGGTCGATACCAATGATTACAAGATCCTTGCTCACAGAGATGTAAGCCTCATCGGTACCAATCTGTCCGAGTCTTCTCAGGATGCACTTCTTGCGGGAGCGGCACGTTCTATTATAAATAACGATCTTTCCAGCAAGGAGATCGATGGCAACATGGTTGCTTTTTCCGCAGTATCCGGTACGGACTGGGTTCTGGTTTCCTATATACCCACCAGTGTAATACTTAAATCGGTATCACAGATGGGAATACTTTTGTTTGCGGTCGGAGCGGTTGCCATTGCGCTTATCATCGTTATGATCCTTCTGGTCGTAAGACGCGTAATCGCTCCTCTTACTCATATTTCCGACAACATTGCAGCAATGTCTGATGGTGACTTTACCATCGAAGTTGATTCTTCCAGCAATGACGAGATCGGTCTTATGGGAGCCAAAGTTTCGGAATTTGTAGTCAGTATGAAGAACATGCTTTCCAGCATCAGTGAAGAATCCGAAAAGCTTAAAGAAGAATCCGATAATTCGGACAGAGTATCAAAGACCATGTATGAAGCTTCTCAGTCCCAGGCGGAAGCCATGCAGCAGCTCAATGATACCGTTGATCAGCTGGCACTTGCCGTTAACGATATAGCGGAGAATGCTACCGTTCTCTCGAATGTTGTAGCCGATACCAGAGACAATTCGGACAAGGCTCACGAAAGCATGAAAGAGACTGTAGAAATCTCTCAAAAGGGTCGCGAGGATATGGAACAGCTCAGTATTGCCATGGGTGGAATATCATCGGCGAACGAGCAGCTTGTTGAATCCATCAACAAGGTTGGCAGTGCTTCCGAAGAGATCACCAAGATAGTCGGAATGATCAGTGACATTGCGGAAGAAACAAACCTTTTGTCTCTCAATGCAAGTATTGAAGCTGCAAGAGCAGGTGATGCGGGACGCGGCTTTGCTGTTGTTGCTACGCAGATTGCCAAGCTCGCACAGACTTCATCCGAGAGTGCGGGCAATATTTCCCATCTTATAGAGGAAATCAGAAAGCTTATCGGTAATGCTGTAAATCAGGCTAACGTCAGTACAGAAAATATCAAACAGAACAGCGAACTGATAGGTGTTGCGGTTGATACTTTTGACCGTATTTACACCAACATTCAGGACAGCAATGCACTTATCGAAACCATGATCACCGAAATTCAGAAGGTTGAGGATGTTTCGACAAACGTTGCTGCTATTTCCGAGGAGCAGGCAGCAAGTGCCGACGAGATACTGGCAACTTCTCAGAACATGGTTGAAATGGCTAATAATATCACTAAGAGCAGTCAGGATGTAGCCGATAACTCACACGAACTGGCCCAGACAAGCCAGACTCTTACATCCTATGTTCAGAAGTTTAAGATTTGAGGAGGCCGGGGATATGATTAGAAAGATGAATATAAAAAGAGTCATCATCAGTGTTCTGACATGTGCATTAGTTCTTATGTCTCTGGCCGGATGTTCCGGTGGTTCCGGATCAGGCGGCTCAGTCTCGGGATCGGGCATTAAGGTTTTTTATTCAACGCCTTTACTGGATGATTTCAGACATCTGTTATTAGCAGCGATCGAAGAATCCGGATCGGCATATGGAGCTTCCGTAACGGTCGGATCCGAGTGTGCCACTGTGGATGAGCAGGTTAAACAGGTTCGCGAAGCGGCATCTTCCGGTTTTGATATAATCATATGCAATCTTGTGGACAGTGAGACTGTTCTTCAGGTTGAGGTTGCAGCGGGTGATCTTCCTGTAGTTTTCATCAACGCACAGCCGGAAGAAGATAAGCTTGAAGCTGGCAGATATATTTATGTCGGCAGTAACGAGACCGATGCCGCGTATTTTCAGTCTGAATACGTATGGAAAAAACTTGGTAATCCCTCTTCATTCAATCTGGCGGTCTTTCAGGGTCAGCCCGGACACCCCGCAGCGCTTGCAAGAACCAGCGGTGTTAAAGATTATTTCAAGAAAAACAATGTCAACGTAAATTATGTTTTCAACGATACGGCATATTGGGATACAGAAAAGGCATATGAAGAGTTCCTGATCTTCCTTAAGACTAATCAGAACTTCGATGCCGTTATCTGTAACAATGATTCCATGGCTATCGGCGTTGTTCGTGCCATGAAGGAAAAAGGTTATGATCTGTCAAAGATCCCTGTGGTGGGTGTTGATGCAACCGACGGAGGATGTGATTCGATCCGTGAAGGCGGTATGCAGTTTACGGTTTATCAGTCTGCGGTAGGTCAGGGGGATGCAGCAATCCAGGCATCCATCGCACTTGTAAAACACGGATCAGCTTCGGGAGTTGATGGAGTAACGGATGACGGTCTTTATGTCTGGGTTCCCTATGTTCCCGTAGATAAAAACAATGTCAATTCGTTTAAGTGATTTACTGATAGAGAGCCTTCGGGCTCTCTATTTTCGTGTTTTGATGGGATGAACAGTCAGTTTACGTTTTTGCCGAAGAATGATATAAAATGCCGCACTGTCATAACCTTATAGGATGTGTTATAATCAAATGGAGTTTAGACATTTCTTATAATTCTTTTTCAGGGGGAGATATTAACGAAGAAATGAAGAAAACATCCGACAAAGGCTTTACTCTTGTAGAATTGATCGTCGTTCTTATCATTCTTGCCGCTCTCGCGGCTCTTGTCGCACCTGCACTAATCGGTTATATCGATGAAGCACGGGCCAAAAAGTATCTGCCCAATGCAAGGGCCTGTCTCGAAGCGGCTCAGGCAATGTTTTCCCAGCAATACGGACTAAATGAAAATCTTCGTGCCGGAGATCCTGTCGTTTCCGGAGCGATGGATGAATCAAGCAATGAAAACAGAGATCAGGATATTACCAATACCCAGTTTGCGAAGGATGTATTAGCTCTTGCGGGCGTACCGGACGGAACTCCTTATCTTTTCATGGTAGGACTCGGAAGTGCCCGTGATGCGGTGGGCACTACCAGACAAGGTCACACGGTTACCGAACAGGATAAATACACGGTTTACTATGCCGTATATATGGAGACAGCAAGCTCGAAAGCGTGGTATTATTATAACGGTGAGTGGACCACGACCAATCCCAGATATAACAATACCAGTTTAGCATTCGATTCAAACAATATAATAATCACCGGAATTCATAAAGGTGTAAGGGTTCAGTATTATTTGATCTCTAATCATAATCCCGCTCACCAGGGCCGCGGAAAAACCATAAGTGCCAAAGCATTTTGGGATTGGCTTAAAGCGATGAAATAATATGACTGAGAAAATCTATGAAGAAAGAAGTTTTCTGAGAGAACTGACCACAACCGTTACGGACAGTTTTTCGGAGGACGGTAAAAATTTCATAATGCTCAAAGAGACGATTTTTTTCCCGGAAGAAGGCGGGCAGTATGCCGATACGGGATGGATTGAGTGCGGCGGAAAATCAGTTCGTGTTTTGAACGGTGAGCTTATCGGAAATGCATCCGAAAGTGAGACCGATATCAGATATGAAGTCGATTCGCCCATTGAAAGCGGCAGTCGTGTGCATTGCAAACTTGACTGGCAAAATCGTCTGGACAGAATGGAGAATCATAGCGGAGAGCATATTTTATCCGGTCTTATTCATAATCTCTTCGGATATAACAATATCGGGTTTCATTTAAGTGACGACGAACCCGTTACACTTGTCTGCGACGGAAAGCTTACCGCGGAACAGATTGCGCTTCTTGAAAAGAAAGCCAACGAAGCCATTCGCGATAATCTCTCCATTACGGATTCATATCCGACGCGTGAGGAGACTGAGGAGATTTCCTACAGAAGTAAGATTGACATCGCCGGGCAGGTAAGACTCATCACCATAGGAGATGAGGCGGATCCTCTTGATGTCTGTGCGTGCTGCGCTCCCCATGTTGAATTTACCGGAATGGTAGGAATCATCAAGATCTTATCATCTGCTCCTGCAAAAGGCGGAACTCAGCTCAGCTTTTTATGCGGAAGAAGAGCATTTGAATATATCGATCATAGTCTGGGACTTCTGAAAGGGCTTGCTGATTCTTTTTCCACCAATCAGGAAAATGTTCCCGGGCTTGTAGATAAGCTTCGCGATGATAACAGAGTACTCAGGGAAAAGCTTTCGTCTTCTTTTCAAAAGAGTATTCTTGAGAGCGTAAGAAGCGGAGAGCATGAAGGACCTGTGATAACCGATCTTGAATTGGCACCCGTTGATATGAAGAATATATTTAACGAGTTGATTCAGGTCATCGAAGGTTATACCGGTGTCTTCAGCGGAAGCGATGAAAAAGGATATGTATATTATGCGGGCGGAAGAAATCTCGATGCCCGTAAACTCGGTGAACTCATGAAAGAAAAGCTGTCCGCAAAGGGCGGCGGAAGCTCTGATATGATCCAGGGAAGAACTTCCGAAACATCAGCCGGGATAATGGAATTTTGGAAAACCGAATGTCAGAACCTGTAAAAGAAAACAATAAAGTCATACCTTTATTTTCCAAGGACTATAATCGTTACATGAACACGGATATATTCGTAGGCGCACGCGGTGACCGTAATATCAGGGCATCGACCATGCTGAGTATATCCGTTTTTATCGGCGGTATATTAATGACGATCATAAACATATTTTCAGGCAGGGGGATCGTCACTATTACCACCGCTCTTATATCTGTCTTAGGTCTGTTCATGTTCTTTGAGATCAAATTCAGACACAGACGAAAAGGCGTTGTCTATGGCGTTATGATCATAGGTCTGGGTGTATTTACATTCTATGCCGTAAGCGGTGCAAACGACGGATTCGCAATACTGTGGACTCTGCTTGTTCCCTGGGCGGTCTGTTTTATGATAGGCGCCAAATACGGTATCATGCTCGCGATATATTATGCGCTTCTGTTTATCGTACTTTTCTATACCCCGTTAAGGGATTCGGTGAGTCAATATTATAACCTTACATTCATGAACAGATATCCTGTTCTTTATCTCATTGATGCTTTCATAGTTTTTATAACCATGAGCTCACACCAGATATCAACGGTCACGCAGATGGAGTATGAGCAGAAGCTTCAGGATGCGATGAATGCAGCAATAGCTGCAGACAAAGCAAAGAGCAGATTTCTTGCTCAGATGTCCCATGAGATCAGAACTCCCATCAATGCCGTACTCGGAATGAACGAGATGATCCTTAGGGAAGCAACGGATTCGGGAGTCAGAGGATATGCCGATGATATTCAGATAGCGGGAAAAAATCTGCTTTCCATCATCAATACCATACTTGATTTTTCCAAGATAGAAGACGGTAAGATGGAGATTGCACCGGCAGAATATGATTTTCCTTCGGTGCTGAATAATCTGATCAACTCAGCTGCTGCAATGGCTAAGGGAAAGAATCTTGAGCTTCATGCAGATATCGATCCCGGACTTCCATCGGTTCTGTACGGAGATGATCTGAGAATATCTCAGGTTGCAATGAACCTTCTCACCAATGCACTCAAGTACACGGAAGAGGGTTCGGTTTCTTTTACGGTACGTGAAGCTTCCAGAAGCGGAAAAGAGATCTTCATCGATGTGGATGTATCCGACACGGGTATCGGCATCAAGCAGGAAGATATGGCCAAGATGTTTGAATCCTTCGGACGCCTTGATGAGAAAAGAAACCGCGGCATAGAAGGTACGGGGCTCGGAATTGCCATCGTAACAAAGCTACTGGAGATGATGGGCAGCAAGCTGGATGTGAAGAGCGAGTACGGCAAAGGCTCCTCATTTTCGTTCAGGATAAAGCAGGAGATCGTGGATGATGCTCCCATAGGAAAATATACTGAGAGGTTCGAAAAGACCGTAAGACAGGAAGTCAGCCGTGATTACATCTATGCCCCTTCCGCCAGGGTACTTGTTGTTGATGACAACGAGATGAACTGTAAGGTTGTTAAGAATTTGCTGAAGCAAAACGGTATAGTCCCTGATTTCGCTTTTTCGGGCAAGGAGTGCATCGACAAGCTCAGTGTTAAGTTCTACCATATCGTATTTTTGGATCACATGATGCCCAAAATGGACGGTATAGAAACGCTGAATATCCTCAAAGAGAAGAAACTTATATCGGATGGTACCGTCGTCATAGCTCTTACGGCAAACGCTGTTGTAGGGGCCAAGGAATTCTATCTCGAGGCCGGATTTGACGATTATCTGTCCAAGCCGATCGAAATCGAACATCTGGAAGCAATGCTCGCGGAATATCTTCCCGAGAATCTGACTCATCTGCAGACTGCGGAAGAGGAATCAGGACCCGGTCCCAAAGAAAATAAAGATATGATCCTGGCAAAGCTTGCACTGGAAGGGATGGATGTGAAAGCTGCTCTGGGCTACTGCGGAGGCGATAAGGATTTCTATATTGAAATGCTTGAAGAGTATGTATCCGCATTTAACGAGCGTATTTCGGAGCTGAACACCTATTTGTCGGATCATGATATGAAAAACTATGAGACTCTTATCCATTCCTTAAAGAGCACATCCAAGACCATAGGAGCCATGGATCTTTCGGATCTTGCATTGGAACTTGAAAAAGCATCCCGTGATGGCGATGAATCATTTGTGGAAACTAACCACGGTAAGTTTTCGGAATGCTACAAGGCACTTACGGAGACTCTTGAAAAGGCGCTCCGCGGGTGATGATCCACAGCTAAAATTGCTTAATCGAAATTTAAGACTTGAGAAGACTTATTTTGTTGGAAAGCGCACGGCTTTCGGATATAATCAAAGAGTAGCTTTCACAATCGGTGGACGCTTGATAAGACAGTGTACCAATGGGTTGAAATGTACAGGACAATAACTTTAAGGAGGGTATTATGGCTACAGTTTGGAAATGTAAAGTATGCGGATATGAGTATGAAGGGGAGAATCTTCCTGATGATTTCACCTGCCCCAGATGCAATCACCCCGCTTCTGATTTTGTAAAGGTTGAAAAGGAATCCAAGAACCCTTACGCAGGAACCAAGACAGAGAAGAATCTTCGCGAAGCATTCGCAGGAGAGTCTCAGGCAAGAAATAAGTACACTTATTTCGCATCTGTCGCAAAAAAGAACGGATATGAGCAGATTGCAGCTCTGTTCCTTAAGACTGCAGAGAATGAGAAAGAGCATGCAAAGCTCTGGTTCAAGGCTCTCGGAGAACTCGGAACAACAGAAGAGAACCTACTTGCTGCAGCTACCGGTGAGAACTTCGAGTGGACCGATATGTATGACCGTATGGCTAAGGAAGCAGACGAAGAGGGCTTCCATGATCTTGCCGAGCAGTTCAGAGGTGTTGCTGCGATCGAGAAGATGCACGAAGAGCGTTATCGTAAGCTCCTTCAGAATGTTAAGGCTATGGAAGTGTTCAAGAAGTCCGGTGTTACCGTTTGGGAGTGCCGTAACTGCGGACATATCGTAGTCGGAACCGAAGCACCCGAGGTTTGCCCTGTATGTAAGCATCCTCAGAGCTTCTTCGAAGTTCACGAAGATAATTTCTAAGATAATATATTTCTATATGACAGTAGGGACGTACCCGCTTTGTCAGGAAGAACCTCCTGACAAAGCGGGTACGTCCCTACTGTCATATGGTCATATTCAGCCCAGGAAATACTCAACTGTAGCTTTTGCTTTTTCAACGTCGGTAACTACGATGGGGATTCCGATAACACCTTCCTGGGGGTGGCCCTGATAATCATCAAAGCCGCTCAGGTATCCGTATACGCCTGCACGTCCCAGGCGGGATGAATCGGTGATAAAGAATCCGGTGGGAATGGGATCTTCCATCGAATCGGGATCCCTGTGATCTACGATGTACTGTTCCTGATCTTCCTGTGCATTGAGATTAGCCATATCCTGATAATCCGCAAAGGTTGCAGCATCGGTGTAGTATATGATATCCGACAGAGCTTCCAGTTCTTCTTCGGAATAATAATTCCTGAGATCGCTGATGTTTCCGTTCTGAGAGTATTCCTCGAAAAGGGGAGTGTTAGCTACAAAAACATCTGCAGTCTGGGATGTGAAGAATGCTACCAGTTTTTGAAGCGCAGCATATTCGAGCTGCTGCTGAGTGTTGTTTCCGCATTGTATGGAAGTGTCGATGTAGATCTGTTCTTTTTTCGTATTGATCTGAAGAATCTCAGAAAGGTCGCTTTCCCATTCGGGAGAGATCTCATCGGATACGAGAGTGTCGGAATTTACTATCAGTATTGCAATCGCATAGGATCTGTACGAAACTATCGTATGAATTATTGCGATCAGGATCGCGATGGTTGCTATAACACCGAGAGCAAGGAATTTATAATATTCCCAGAAATATTCTAATTTTTCTTTGAAGGGTCTGTCCTTCATTTCCTTAAGCTGTTCAAGCGTATCTTCACGTAATGTAGCCATTTTTAATCTCCTTATCAAACTTAGAGAATTGTATCACTGTTTTGAGGCTTGTTCACGTAAATAATTATTATTTTCGAATTTTTTATTATTGTTTTATACTTGAAATTGCTTTGTGAACACCGGAAGATGCATTTTACCAGCCGTTTTTCGTCACTTGGCGCTTATTGCGATACTGCAGGCAAAATAATATGTATTATAGCCTCAGGATCAGGAAAGGAGGCCACTTAATGAAAGTAAGAGTTGATATCTCACCCGAATACAAAGAGCCCTTCGCCGTTATTTATACCGACGCGGTTACGGACGAAATACAGCGGATGATCGATGTGTTCGGTCAGAGTGAAACTCCCATAACCGCATTGAGAAATGAAGAAGATATTATAGTTTTGCAGCCTTCGGACATCTATATGGTCAGAGTCGAGAACGGGGATACGGTTGTTTACTGCAAGGATGATACTTACCGCTCACGTAAAAGACTTTATGAGCTGGCTGCGCAGCTTGGAAAATGCTTTATGCAGATATCCAAGACAACGCTCATCAATCTGTCCTATATGGATCGTATAGAGCCGGGATTCAGCGGAACACTTCTTCTTATCATGAAGAACGGATGCAAAGATTATGTATCAAGAACCTATTTACGTGAATTCAAAAAATATCTCGGATTATAGGAGGAAAGAATATGAAAGATCTGCTTAAGAGCATTGTGATAAGTATAGGAATGGCACTTGCCATCTTCAGTTTCGTAGGTATTGTCTTTGATGTTATGGGAGACGGAGTATATACTCTTGAGGATTACAGATATACCAAAATGGTCATCGCTTCCGTTATCGTAGGACTGGGATTCGGTGTTCCCAGCATGATATATAAAAGCGATAAAATACCTACTCCGGTTAAAGTACTCATCCATATGGGGATCGGGTGCATTATATATACGATAGTTGCCTTTTCCGTTGGCTGGCTCGGCGGAGCAGCTTCCCTTACTCAGGGCATCCTGATCGCCTGCATCCAGCTTGCGGTGGCGTTTATCATCTGGTTTTGCTTTATGAGATATTACAGAAAAGAAGCTAAAGAAATGAATGATAAGATAAATTCCATGAAGTGATATGACAGCAGGGACGAACCCCTTTGTCAGGAGGATCTTCCTGACAAAGGGGATCGTCCCTGCTGTCATATATATTATGCTTCTTTATCGTATTCGAGAATATCGCCGGGCTGGCAGTCCAGCACATCACAGATGGATTCGAGAGTGGAGAAGCGTATCGCACTGATCTTTCCGGTTTTTATCTTGGACAGGTTGACATTTGATACTCCGACTTTTTCGGAAAGTTCATTAAGACTCATTTTTCTGTCTGCCATAACACGGTCAAGTCTAAGCACTATTTTTCCCATACGCACACCTCCTTAAAGTGTCTCATCGATTTCAGTCTGGAGTGCGGCACCGTATTCAAATACGGAATAGATGCAGAAGAGAATGAAACCGGTTATGAGAGTAGCACCAACGGATCTGCTGAGTAAAGTTGCTGCTGTCATTACAATGAATCCGATTCTTATGGTTTTAAGACATCTCTCTGAGAAGGGGCTGTTTTCTTCTCTGATGATGGTAAAGATCTTCCTGATAAATGCAAGGATAATGATCACTGTAACGATTGCAAGAGTAGCGAACAGAGAGGTGATGCCGATTCCGAATGCGTAGTTTCCGTTATCGGGGATGAGTGATCTGATTCCCATTACGCCGCCGGCGTTAAAGAAGGTCTCGTAATTGAAATATCCCTGATTTATTCCTTCTTCGATCGCAGAATTGAGACTGTTTGCTCCGAAAATGAAGATCAGTGCGATGGATCCGATGATCACCGCAAATATTGTACAGATGACCTCTATCACTCCGACGACCTTTGATGTTGTGTTGCAACGATTCTTTACTGCTTCAAGTTTTTTCATTTGTTCTGTCATGATTGTTTACCTCTTGTATATTAGTTTTCCATTTTTGTCATTAAACACCTGCAGAGTGTGTATCGTTAAAAATTTAATGTTTAACGATAAAGCAACTATAACAGCGCGTTTATTGTTTGTCAACACATTTTTAACGAAAAACATTAAATAATTTTAATTTACCGTAAAATATTATATGTTTCACCGCGCAGGCCTCACGTTTTGACACAACGGAAATCACCCCCAAAACCTCTATATTTAGATTTTTTCATATTATGACGATATAGATTTTGTATTATAATTCAATTATGAAAAGACTTCGTCTTATTTTTTTTATCTAAGAGGTAACGCTCGTTAACTCCGGCGTTTGGCCAAGGAAGGCGCGTTCTATCGAAGTCTTACTACAATTTTTATATTGTAGAATTTATCGCAGGAGGGTTTAGTATGAAGAAATCGAAATTTACAATGCGCAAGATGTTGATGATGTTCTGCCTTATTCCACTCATCCTTTGTCTTGCAATCGTAGCTGTCACTTGTGTTATCTACATGAGGTCTTCGCTTGAAGAGCAGACCAAAGAACTGCTTCAGGTATCCTGCGCAGGTGTTTACGAGTATTATGTCTATGATCTTGAGGAAGGAACTCCCGAAGGAGCAGATATATTTACTTATGATCCTGATTATATGGATCATCTTAAAGATATGGATGTTGATCTTACTCTATTCAAGGGTGATACCAGATTCTGCACGTCAATCATCGGTCCGGATGGAAAAAGAATCGAAGGAACAAAGGCCTCCGATGCCGTCATACAGGTAGTTTTAAAAGAAGGAAAAGAGTACTATTCCGATGATGTTGTTATCAACGGAAAAGATTATTACGTATATTACAAGCCTCTGGTAGCACCGGGAGGCTCGATTGTGGGTATGGTATTTGCGGGCAAAACACAGGAAGCTGTTCAGGGAATGCTTCAGAAGATGATCAATATTGTTGTGTTGATCGCATTGATACTTCTTGCTTTATTTATTCCTCTCTGTATCCTGTTATCAAATAAAATTTCCGGTGTTCTCACGTTATGCTCAAAGTCAATCTCACGTCTTTCTGACGGAGATCTCAATGAACAGGCAGATAACAGTTCGATCATCGCTGAATCGCAGGAACTTATTATGTCTGCACAAGTTCTCAGAGAAAAGCTTGGTGAGATAATCGGTAACATTAAGAATATAAGTACCGATCTGAACAAAGATGCACAGAATGTACATACACTTTCCGATAACTCATCCCTGAGTGTTAATCAGATATCCAATGCGATGGAAGATCTGGCTAACGGTGCCACTGAGATGGCGAGTAATGTTCAGGATATTTCCAAGTCTATCGGTAATCTTAATGATACTATATCCGTTCTTGCTGAAAGCTCCGAAGCACTTGCAACATCTTCCGAGAATATAAAGAATGCCAATAACGAAGCGAGAGATTATATCGGCAAAGTATCCGAGTCTTCGGTACAGACCGTGGAAGCTGTCGACAGTATCACAAAACAGATCTCTTCAACCAATGATGCGGTTCAGAAGATCAAAGAAGCTGTTGATATGATCACATCTATTGCAAGCCAGACAAACCTTCTTGCTCTTAATGCTTCGATTGAGGCTGCACGTGCGGGAGAGGCAGGAAGAGGATTTGCGGTTGTTGCATCCGAGATTGGTAATCTTTCGGATCAGTCCAGTAAGTCGGCTGATGAGATCAGAAATATCGTCGGTGAGATCGTTAAGAATTCCGAAGCTTCCGTTGAGCTTTCCGGAAACGTAGCTACTCTTATCAGAGAAGAGCAGGAATACATCAAGGATACCCAGTCCAAGTTTGAAGTTCTTAATACAGAGATTGCAGAATCACTTGAACATATCAAACAGGTATCACGCGACACCGAAGAACTTGAGAAGATCCAGAATGTTATCACCGAAGCTGTTCAGTCACTCAGTGCTATCTCAGAAGAGAATGCCGCATCCAACGAGGAGGTCAGTGCCTCCATTACCGGAATTGCAGCATCTGTTGATGAGATTACAGAGAATGCGGAAGGTACCAAGGCTAATGCCGATAATCTGGTAGAAGCTATTTCGTACTTCCACTGATGATCTGCTTTTAAGGATAAGATTATACATATTGAAACAGCACCTGACTTTTTGTCCGGTGCTGTTTTTTTAAGAAAGATAAATAAGCTTTCATGATTATTTAATATAATAGTATGTGCGTTTATATCCATATTTTGATAGAATAAATTTGTTGAATATTTATGCATTTAATCAGGAGGTGGATATGAGTTTTAAGATGGAACCCACTCCCGAAATATCGGCACTTGCAGATGTTTGCAGGGAAAATTCCGGTATCGCTCCGGAACTGTTTACCAAATATGATGTCAAAAAGGGATTACGTGATGTTAACGGTAACGGTGTAAGGGCAGGCCTTACCAGAATCTCAACAATTGTAGCCAAGGAAGAGATAAACGGAGAAAGCGTACCTTGCGCAGGACGTTTATATTTTCGCGGAATAGATGTAAGGGATCTTACCGCAGGTTTTTATAATGAGGGAAGGTTCGGATTTGAAGAGACCGCGTATCTTATTCTTTTCGGTAAACTTCCTACAGCTGATGAACTGAATCATTTCCGTGCCGTGCTTGCCGATTCAAGATCGCTTCCCAAGAATTTTGTCCGTGACGTTATCATGAAGGCACCCAGCAAGGATATGATGAATACTCTCGCAAGAAGTGTCCTTACTCTTTATGCATACGATAAAAATTCGGATGATACATCAATTGATAATGTAATGCGCCAGTGCCTGATGCTGATATCCGTTTTTCCCATGCTTTCAGTTTACGGTTATCACGCATACAATCATTATTACAAGGACAAGAGTTTTTACATACACAGACCCGATCCCGAACTTTCCACTGCGGAGAACATACTCAGAATGCTGAGACCCGATATGAAATATACTCAGCTTGAAGCACAGGTTCTTGATATCGCACTTGTTCTTCACATGGATCACGGCGGAGGAAATAACTCAACCTTTACCACACATGTAATATCTTCTTCGGGAACGGATACATATTCCGTTGTTGCCGCGGCACTCGGTTCATTGAAAGGACCTAAGCACGGCGGAGCTAATATCAAAGTCGTTAAGATGTTCCAGGATATCAGGAAGAATGTTAAAGACCACAAGGATGAGAAAGAGGTAAAAGAATATCTCAAGAAGATACTTCACAAAGAAGCATTCGATAAGGCAGGACTCATCTATGGTTTCGGACATGCGATCTATTCCGTATCCGATCCCAGAGCTCTGATCTTCAAACAGTTTGTTGAAAAACTGGCGGATTCAAAACACAGAAGAGCAGAGTATGATCTCTATTCCATGATCGAAAGACTTGCACCCGAAGTGATCGGTGAAGAAAGAAAAATTTACAAAGGTGTAAGTGCGAATGTAGATTTTTATTCCGGATTTGTTTACAGCATGTTGGAACTTCCGCTCGAATTATATACTCCGATGTTTGCAATTGCGAGGATCGTAGGATGGAGTGCACATCGAATGGAAGAACTCATAAATGTAGATAAGATCATACGTCCCGCATACATCGGAATACAGGAAAACGCAGAGTACAAGCCTATTTCAGATAGGTCGTAATAATTATTAAGAAAATATGACACGCGTGCCTTTTTCTTCTAAGCCAGTAAATTCAGACGTTGCAAGGAATCTTCTTTGAAAAAAATTTTACAAAAATATTAAAAAACCTTTGTATTTAATTAAATAATGTAGTATATTTTTTCTAGTAGTTGTTTGATAAAAAAATAATTTCCAAAATCGGAGGAGGAAAAAATGGCTACAGCAAAGAAGGAAACAGTAAAGAAGGCAGCACCTGCAAAGAAGGCAGCTACCGCAAAGAAAGCAGCACCTGCTAAGAAGGCTACCACTGCTAAGAAGGCAACCGTAGCAAAGAAGGCTACCACCGCTAAGAAGGCAACCGTAGCAAAGAAGGCTACCACCGCTAATAAGCCAGTAGCAAAGAAGGCTACCACCGCTAAGAAGGCAGAAGCAAAGAAGGCTACCACCGCTAAGAAGGCAGTAG
>JAGCUO010000042.1 GCA_017962825.1 Lachnospiraceae bacterium
AAATTTCTGCCTTTGATCCTTTCTGCCGTAATGTTTCTGCTCATGGCTTTCTCTGCGTTTTATATTGCGGAAGAGACCGTTCATAAATGCTCCGGTGAGGAGTGTCCGATATGTGAGTGCCTGCAGATATGCGAGGGCATATTGTATGAGATACAGGGCGCAAGGCTGATCATCATTTCGGCACTTATTGCTTATGCATTGATATGCCGTATCGGAATGAACGGCAGTACGGTTTTTTCTTTTGACACATTGGTTTCGGAGAAGGTACGAATGGATAATTGAGATTCCTCCGTCATGATACTTTTTATCTGAAATTAACGGAGGCTAAAACATATGAAAAAGATATTTGCATATTTACTTGCTGCGGTCATGACGATCGCTACACTCGGCGGATGTTCATCCTCAAACGGTGCGGCTGCCGGAAATGACAAATTAAGTATTGTAGTTACCATCTTCCCTGAGTATGACTGGGTAATGAATGTTCTCGGCGAAAATCCCGCAGGAGCAGAGGTAACGCTTCTTCTCGATAATGGAGTGGACCTTCACAGCTACCAGCCCACGGTGGATGACATCATGAAGATCGCTGACTGCGATCTGTTCATCTATGTCGGCGGTGAGTCGGATGAGTGGATTGAGGATGCTCTCAGTGAAGCGGTCAATAAGGATATGGTGGTCATAAATCTTCTTGACGAACTCGGTGATTCCGTCAAGGAAGAGGAGATCGTGGAGGGAATGCAGGAGGAAGAGCATCATGAAGAAGGCCCCGAATATGACGAGCATGTGTGGCTTTCACTGAAGAATGCGGTTAAGTTTACCGAGAGCATTTCCGAAGCGCTTCAGACGATCGATCCCGATAATGCGAATGTTTATGCAGAGAATTCTACGGCATATGCAGGGGAGCTTCTGGCACTTGATGAAGAGTACAAGGAGGCGGTAGCTAATGCTTCCGGTGATACGCTTCTTTTCGGTGACCGTTTTCCTTTCCGTTATATGACGGATGATTACGGACTTGAATACTATGCAGCATTCGTAGGATGCTCTGCGGAATCTGAGGCAAGCTTTGAAACCATAACTTTCCTTTCCGGAAAGGTTGATGAACTCGGACTTAACTGTGTCCTTACCATTGAAGGCAAGGATCACAGCATTGCAGAGACCATAGTACAGAATACTTCTTCAAAGGATCAGGAGGTTCTTACTCTTGATTCAATGCAGTCCGTAACATCAAATGATATTGCAAACGGAGTAACATATATATCTTTAATGAACAGTAACCTGGAAGTTCTGAAAGAGGCTCTTTCGTACTAAAGGCAGGAGGAATTAAGAATGGCTCTTCTCACCGTTAAAGATCTGGCCGTAGGATACGGATCGCAGATCGTTGCGGAAAACATCAATTTTGAAGTTAATACCGGAGATTATCTGTGTATCGTGGGCGAGAACGGATCGGGAAAATCCACGCTCATGAAGACTCTCCTCGGCCTTCAGAAGCCTGAAAGAGGTCAGATAATCAAGGGTGAAGGACTTATGGAAAATGAGATCGGATACCTGCCTCAGCAGTCACCGGTCCAGAGAGATTTTCCCGCATCGGTGAGAGAAGTCGTTCTGTCCGGATGCCAGGGAAGGGGAGGCTTCAGGCCCTTCTACAGCGCGGAGGATAAAAAGAAAGCATCAGAAAATATGGAGAAGATGGGAATATCCGATCTTGCTTCGAAATGCTACAGGGAACTGTCGGGCGGCCAGCAGCAGAGAGTACTTCTTGCAAGGGCACTCTGCGCAACAAGAAAGCTTCTTCTGCTCGATGAGCCTGTATCCGGACTCGATCCCAAGGTTACCGCAGAGATGTATGCTCTGATCTCGGAACTCAATAAAGAGAAGGTAACGATAATAATGATATCCCACGACATCGGAACCGCAGTCAATTACGCGGATCACATTCTTCATGTCGGAGAGAATGTTTTTTTCGGAACGAGGGATGAGTACCTCGGAAGCAAGGCGGGAAAGTTCTTCCTTATGATGCAGTCGAGGGATTCGGAGCACCCTGTAATTTATAAGCCCAGAAAGACTATGACTAATATGGAGGATAAAGATAATGGATAAATTATTTCTTGCCCTTCAGTATCCCTTTGTCAGATATGCGGTCATAGTCGGTGTGCTCATTGCACTTTGCTCATCGCTTCTCGGTGTTACGCTCGTTCTCAAGAGATTTTCGTACATCGGCGACGGTCTTTCCCATGTTGCATTCGGCGCGATGGCTATCGCGGGTGTGCTTAACCTGACCAATAATATGATAGTTTCAATGCCGATCACCGTCATAAGCGCCATACTTTTGCTCAGGACGGGTCAGAATGCCAAGATAAAGGGAGATGCCGCGATCGCGATGATCTCGGTCGGTGCACTGGCATTCGGTTATCTGATCATGAATGTCTTCTCGACATCGGCAAACCTTTCGGGAGATGTATGCTCGACGCTTTTCGGTTCCACATCGATACTTACACTCAAGGGAAGCGATGTATGGCTGAGCATGATTTTGTCTTTGGTCGTTGTCGTAACATTCATTTTGTTCTACAACAGGATTTTTGCTGTTACGTTTGATGAGAACTTCGCGAAGGCAACCGGAACCAGAACTGAAATTTATAACCTGATCATTGCCGTCATCACCGCAGTTATAATTGTTCTTGCGATGAATCTGGTCGGTTCGCTCCTTATATCCGCACTGGTCATTTTCCCGGCACTTTCCGCTATGAAGCTTTTCAAGAGCTTCAAGAGCGTAACGATCTGTTCGGTTGTTCTTTCGGTTGTATGTGCACTTGCAGGAATGGTCATTTCGATAATCACCGGCACTCCGGTAGGTTCGACTATAGTTGCCGCGGATATGGTTGTATTCGGAATATGCTGTCTTATCGGCAGGTTATGTGAAGGAAACAGATGATAAAGAAAAAACTTATATCTCTTTTAATATGCTTATCGTTTCTTGTGACCGGATGCGGTGCGGGCGGTACGGCCCAGCATACCGGCGGTCAGGGCTCATCGGTTGATGAAGTATTGCAGGCGGGAATGGCGGAGGCCGATGCGGAGGCTGCACAGTCCGGTCAGAATTCCGGAAACGAGATCGTTGTTCCGCTTGATTCAAACGACCCCGCGCTTTTTGATTTCGGAGACGGTACTGCTATTCAGGCAGCGGCTGAAGCCCAGCCGCCGGATCCCGATGAGATGAAAGAATTGTACAGTTCGACCGAAGGTGTTGATGTGGATATTACAGTTCTTAATTCGGTCATGACCTATTCCCAGGTTTTCGATATGATAACGAACCCTGATTCATATAAGGGAAAGGTCGTCAAGATGGACGGAATGTATGTATGCAACTTCCCACAGGAAGGAGAGCAGTTTTACTGTGCATGCATCATAATGGATGCGACGGCATGCTGCTCGCAGGGAATAGAATTCGAACTTGATGATACATATGCGTATCCCGATGATTACCCCGAGTACGAGGATACGGTGACCGTCATAGGAACCTTCGACACATATATGGAAGACGGATATCAGTATTGCACCCTCAGGAACGCAAGGCTTCTATAACAGGATATTTACCCCGGACAGAATTGTCCGGGGTGTTTTTTGGACTTTTGACTAAAAATCTAAAAACTTTACTAAAATTATTTGACGTTAAGAGGTGCATATGTTAATAAAAATTTAGTGGGGCTTTTTAATACCGAAAGGAGTTCTTATGAGGAAGGTAAAAGTCTGCCCATTTCTGACATCCGTTCTGATGTCCATAGTTCTTGTTCTCAGTTCGTTCGTTTCACTTGTTCATGCAAGTGAATATCCTGATCCCACAACCGGTAATACTGATTTTGCAAATGGCTTAAGTATTAGCCAGAATATTTTGGAGATATCATAATGAAAAAAATATGTATTTTATTAATTTATTCAATATTGATTTGCGGGTGTGGGTTCCACGAAGTGCAAGATGTAGAT
>JAGCUO010000043.1 GCA_017962825.1 Lachnospiraceae bacterium
AATAGGTCGAAGGCTTATCCTGTTGTTACCTGGAATGAAAAAGTTTCTAAAGAAACTTCGATGAATCTAGATGGAGTTTGGTTTCGGTTTTGAAGGAATAGGTAATTAAAATGAGCCTGAAAGGCTCATTTTTTTAATAAAATCTTAAAGTCAAATTGACTGTCAATTTATTGACTTTCACTACAGAGTTGATAAAATATTTAAAGATGTGTGAAATCCTAAAGGGAGGGATTAATTAATGAAAAATAACATTTTAAAAGGACTTGCGGGTATCATGCTTGCCGCTGTTATTGCGCTTTTTATCATTCCCATGAGCGCTCAGGCTGCCGGCGAACCCCAGGTAAGCTTTACTTCAACATGGTGTGAATTCTACGGATCCACTTTCGTTGTTGCCAAAAATAACGGAAGCCTCGGAAATCAGGTAAACAATTATAACTGGAACATTACCGAGAAGGCAGTCAATATGGATACCGGTGCTGTCGTTCTTGAGTATACCGAGTCCAGAAAGACAATTACAGATCCCATCTATGTAAATACCAGTACTTTCGGAAAAGATGTCAAGGTATTTGTTTCTATCGTTATGAGCTGCCAGGAGCTTAATTATTCTTATACCGTAAACTTCACCGTTAAGAATAATCAGAACATCGGTGGCGGAATCAATCTTGTAGGTGCTTCCAGTGCAATGCTTTACAACGGACAGAGCAACAGCACCCTTGATGCTTATTCCAATGAACTCGGCGATCTTGCAAAGGCATCCGTTAAGGCATTTATCCCTGCAGGATATATGCCCGCATGTGACGGTGCAATCTCATTTAATTACAAGCTTGATTATCTCAATAAGAGCGGACTTATCTGCTTACAGCTTCCCGAGGGCGTTCAGGCTTCAAACAGAACCTTTAAGCTCATGACCCTTGGAGAGGGCGGAGTGATTGCTTTATATGACGATATCGATCTTAATCCCAATACCGTAACAGCAAATATCAACTTCAACGGATTTGCTTTCTCACTTGTTTATACAGAGACCGGAGCTCTTCCCGTTGCTCTGAATACTCCCGCTAATCTTAACAACGCTTCAGGATCCGTTGCAGGTGTTGCTCCCGCATTACCTGTTCTTACAAATGCAAAGTTTGTTGAAGCAAATCAGGGTGCACAGTGCATGAACACATTTGCCGCATTCACACCTCTTGGATACAGGGAGATCAAGACTTATAATCTTGTTCTCAACGGAGTCAATTATAATGCCAAGAACGGTCTTGTAACTCTTAGCGTTCCCAGAGGATTTGCCGATTATAAACTTCTTACCATAGATTCAAAAGGAATGGTTACCGTTCTCGACGATCTCGATAATGTTCCCGGATCCGCTACGTTTGCAGTTAATTTCAACGGATATGCCGTTGAACTTATCGGAAGATAATATCACTTGTTTACAGAATTCTTTCATGCCGTATCCTTATCGGGGTACGGCATGATTTTTTGTGTTTAATTTTCTGACAGATTATGATATATTTAATACAAATTCAGACCTCGTGGGAGGGGGATAATGTATGGATACTAAGATTTTACTTGACAGTGGTACTAACGAGCTCGAAGTTCTGGAGTTCACTCTCGGTGAATTTTCCTACGGAATCAATGTTGCGAAGATCAAGGAGATCATTTCATATCAGCCTGTGACTCCTGTTCCCAATTCGCATCCCAGTATCGAAGGCATATTTATGCCCCGTGAAACCATGATCACGGCTATCGATCTTAAGAACTGCCTCGGAAGAGGACAGTCCGAACCCGGCGGTCTTTTTATAATCACTAATTTCAATAATCTTAATATCGCATTCCATGTCGAGGCTGTTAAGGGAATCCACAGGGTTTCCTGGAGAAACATTATCAAGCCCGATTCTACAATATCCACAGCAGAAGCTTCGGTTTCGACCGGATTTATCAAGAATGAAGGAAAGCTTATCATCATTCTTGATTTCGAGAAGATCATTTCCGATATCAATCCCGAGACCGGACTGAAGATCTCAGAGATCGAGTCACTCGGGGAAAGAAGCAGAAGTGATGTACCCATTCTTATCGCTGAGGATTCGGTACTTCTTAATAAGCTTATCGTTGATTCACTTACCGCAGCTGGATATAACAAGATCATTCATACAGAGAACGGTCAGAAGGCGTATGATGTGATCGCTGAATGCAAGGCTGACGGAACACTTGCTGAGCATGTAAAGCTCGTCATCACGGATATCGAGATGCCTGAGATGGACGGTCACAGACTGACCAAGCTCATCAAGCAGGATGACAAGACCAAGAACATTCCGGTTGTAATCTTCTCATCACTGGTTAACGAAGAGATGAAGAAGAAGGGTGAACAGCTCGGAGCCGATGCCCAGTTATCTAAACCTGAGATAGGAAATCTTGTCAGGATAATCGATACGCTGGTCGATAAATATAAATTGAATTAAACGAATCTCATTCTGCAAATTAAAATATCAAGTGCTTTCTAAATGGGGCAGGCCTTTTGGTTGCCCCATTTTTTCTATACATTGACAGTGCAGTGTGCTAAAATATCAATGTATGTGTATGTAAATTTTGCATAACAGTCATTATTAAATTTTATGGAGAAAAATCATGAGTTCTTCTGAAGATTATCTTGACAGTTTGCTCAGATCGATGGGAGTTCCGGCTGAACTTGCATCTCCCACAAAAGCTGCATCAAATTCGGAAACCAAGGAACCTGAAAAACAGGATCCCATATTTCCCGATGCTGTTTTTACGGATGATTCATTAACTGAGGAACCCGCAGCGGAAGAACCTGAGTCAGAAGAGCCTGCGGCAGAAGAAGCTGTATCTGAAGAGCCTGCACGTGAAATTGATGATATTGAAGTGCCGGTAGTCGAGGAAACTGCAGCTGAAGAGCCTGTGGCAGAAGAATCGGTGACCGAGCCGGTTTCCGGAAACGGTATAGATGAACACTTCTCGGATATTCTGTCGGAAGATTTTTCTTCCATTGTTGAGGAATCTGGTCCTGACGAATCTATCATAGATGAAGCTGTTGTAGAAGAGCCCGTCACAGAAGAACCTGTCGCAGAAACTCTTGCAGAAGAATCTGCTACCGATAATTCTGCGGATGAAGTTCAGATGTCTTTTGATGATCTTGACCTTGATTCACTTATGAAAGAGGTCGATTCTGTTGCAGCTGATGATTCTCCTTTGGTTGATAATCCTGTGGTCGATATTCCCGAGGAAGAACCTGTTCAGATCGATCATTCAGCCGATATTCCCGATCTTGAATCGATCATCAATGAAGATCCTGCTGCATCCGATATACATATCGATTCGGCTCCTTCACTTGAGATCCCAGATGATGATCTTAGCGGTGAAACCGATCTCACCGATCTCATGAATGATCTTATGAAACAGATCGAGCCTGAGACTGAAGAGACTTCCGTACAGGAATCTGAGGTCACACTTGAGCCTGAAGCTGTGGCTGAGACTGAACCTGAGATCTCACTTGAAACCGAACCTATGCCCGAGTCTGAACCCGAGATTTCTCTTGAGCCCGAACCTATGCCCGAGGCTGAACCCGAGATTTCTCTTGAACCCGAACCCATGCCGGAGACTGTTTCTGAATATGAGCCTGCAGTCGGCGGGGATGATCTTGATGCCCAGCTAGCTGCACTTCTCAGCGAAAGCGGCATATCACTAGATGAAAACGATAATCTTGAAATAAATACATCTGCAGCTTCAAAGCCCGCAGATACCAAGATATCTGAAGAACCTGCTTCTTCCGATGATTCCGATATCGCTGATTTTGATCTCGATGCGGAACTTGCGGAGCTTATGAAGGAAGAGAACGAATCTGCCGACCTTCCGGGTGAGGATGATATCGAAGCACTCCTCAATAAAGCAAAATCCGAAGGACTTGCAGATGATCCCGAAAGATCCGAAATGAGCCTTGATGAACTGCTTGCTGCAGACAGCGGCTCTGCTTCCGATATCGGTGCGCTTCTTGATAAGAACGACAATAACGAAGCTGTCGGAGAAGAAATAGAAGCACTTCTTAACGGAACCGACAATACCGAGATGCCCGATGTGCTCGGTGAAGATGACGCCGAGGGTGAACCTGTTCTTGATAAGGCTTCCGAGAAAAAGCGTCTTCGCGAAGAAAAGAAAGAAGCTAAGAGACAAGCCAAGGAAGAAAAAGCCAGACTTAAAGCCGAGGCAAGAGAAGCAAAGAAGGCTAAGAAACTTGGAGAAACCGTCGGAGAAGAAAACGGCATATCCAATGACAATGCCGAAAACGCCGACATGTCAGATGTTGATGCACTTTTGGCCGGTGCTGCTGAAGCTGCAGCCGAAGTTAAGAATGCAGCCGCATCGGCTATAGATGAATCTGTATCCGTTTCTGATGAACCGGTTCCGGATGCTCCTTCTGCTGAGCCTTCCGAAGAACCTGCATCCGAAAGTTCTCCTTTGGATGAAACCGATTCTCTTCTTGCGGAGATAATGGGCGGATCCTTTGATGAAGAAGAATCCGAGGATGTTTCTCTTGAGAAGGCATTTGATATTCCTTCTTCAGATGCCGCTCCCGGGGAAGCAGAAGTCGATCCTTTGAGCGAGATCAGGGATCTTGATGCCGAGAAGAAGCCCGAAAAAAAGAAAGGCCTTATTTCTAAGATCCTCGATATGCTGACCGAGACTGATGATGACGAAGAAGCTTCATCAAGCGAGATAAAGCTTTCGGAAGAGAATGCCACCGTTCTTGAGGAACTCGATGCCGAAGGAGAAGGCGGTAAGAGTAAAAAGAAGAAAAAGAAAAAAGGCAAGAAAGATAAGAACGCCGAAGCTGCCGAGATCGAAGGCGTAGGCGAAGAGGTAGACGGAGAAGCCAAGAAGGGCAAGAAGAAAAAGGAAAAGAAGCCCAAGAAAGAAAAGGCTTCCGCAGAGGATGAGAGGCCTTCAAAGAAGCTTAACAAGAAGAAGGTTCTTGCTGTATTTGCTTTCTGCATAACCGTTCTTGTTGCTGTTTTGATCGTTTCGAATCTTATGGGTTCATACACTGTTAAACGCGAAGCAAGACAGGCTTACAGCGAAGGTGATTACCAGACTGCTTACCAGAATCTGTTCGGACAGGAGCTTAACGAATCCGATCAGATCATCTTCAAGAAATCCGAATGCATCTTAAAGATCAGGCTGTGGCAGAGAGAGTACGATGTTCTCAAGGAAGAATCCGATGTAAAGGCTCTCGATTCGCTTATACAGACTGTGAACAGGTATCCCGGATTATATACATCCGCGGTTAAGTGGGGATGTCTCGATGAAGTTGAACCCATTTATCAGTTCCTTTTGGGTGAACTTGAGTCCAGATACGGATTGTCCGAGGAACAGGCAAAAGAGATCGCAATGATCAAGAGCGATGTCGAATATACCAGGGCTGTTTATGATGTGGTTAACGGTATGTACGGCGCAGAGCCTGAAACTGAGCCTGAGCCCGAACCCGAGCCTGAGCCCGAACCTATTCAGGATGTGATCCCCGGTGAAGAAGATCCCGGATCCGAAATTGTTTTTGTTAATCCTTAAGGAGTCTTTGATGATCGCTGTAGTTGATTATGATGCAGGAAATGTTAAAAGTGTCGAGAAGGCACTTGATAAGCTCGGAGCGAAGCATGTTCTGACTTCCGATCCCGAGATCATTAAAAATGCAGATTCCTGTATTTTACCCGGCGTCGGAAATTTCGGCGACTGTATGGATAAATTAAGATCGAGAGGTTTGGATTCTGCCATAAGGGAATTTGCCGCATCCGGCAAGTGTTTCCTGGGAATCTGCGTCGGACTTCAGCTTTTATTTGACGAAAGCGAAGAATCACCCGGTGTACAGGGCCTAGGTATTCTCAAAGGTAAGGTTAAAAAGTTCGAATCCTCCAAAGAGATCAAGGTTCCGCAGATAGGCTGGAATGATGTCACCTCGGTTAAAGGAAGACTTTTTGAAGGCATCGCTGACGGAACATTCTTTTATTTCGTTCATTCATATTATCTGGATGCCGAAGATAAAAATATTGTCACATCCAAAACTTCTTACGGAATCGATTATGATTCTTCCGTAGAATCGGGTAATGTTTTTGCAACCCAGTTCCATCCGGAAAAGAGTTCGGATGCAGGCATGAAAGTACTGACCAATTTCCTTAAGATCGCCGGAGAAATATAATGCTCACAAAACGTATAATTCCCTGCCTTGATGTAAAGGACGGGAGAGTTGTAAAAGGAATAAAATTCTTAAACCTCAAGGATGCCGGTGACCCTGCCGAGACTGCGGCCGCATATGACAAGCAGGGTGCCGATGAAGTTGTATTTCTTGATATTACTGCATCAGCCGATTCGCGTGATACCCAGCTTTCATGGGTCAGGGATGTTGCGGCAACATTGTTCATTCCTTTCACCGTAGGCGGAGGGATCAGGACTACGGATGATTTCAAGGCGATCCTTCGTGAAGGAGCCGATAAGATAGCAGTCAATTCGGCAGCTTTAATGAATCCCGATCTTATTTCGGATGCCGCTATGAAATTCGGTTCCCAGTGCGTTGTGCTCGCAATGGATGCAAAGAGGATAGAAGGCACCGACAGATGGACAGTCTATAAAAACGGCGGAAGAGTTGATATGAACATTGATGCCGTCGAGTGGGCGATCAAAGCGGAAAAGCTCGGTGCGGGTGAGATTCTTCTTACATCAATGGATGCAGACGGAACCAAGGCCGGCTACGATCTTGAACTTACCAAGGCAATTGCTTCAAGCGTAAATATTCCTGTCATTGCATCAGGAGGTGCCGGAAGCTGCAAGGATTTCTATGATGCTATAGAGGTCGGTGCATCAGCCGTTCTTGCCGCTTCGCTTTTCCACTACAAGGAACTTGAGATCAGGGAAGTCAAAGAATATTTAAAGGAACGCTCTGTCAGCGTCAGACTGTGATATGTCCGTAATCGATAATGACTGGCTGCCTTTCATGTCAGCCGAGTTCGGCAAGGAATATTATAAAAAGCTCTATTCATTCATCGTAAAAGAGTATCAGTCCCAGACTGTTTATCCTCCCAAGGACGATGTTTTAAGAGCGTTTAATCTTACTCCGCTTTCTGAAGTAAAGGTTGTCATCCTGGGCCAGGACCCTTATCATGAACCGGGCCAGGCTCACGGTCTTTCTTTTTCGGTAAAAAAAGGAATCCAGAAACCTCCTTCACTTGAAAATATATATAAGGAGTTAAATACCGATCTGGGATGTACGATTCCTCAGAGCGGTGATCTTACTTATTGGGCAGAGCAGGGAGTCCTTCTTTTGAATTCTCTTTTGACCGTAAGGGCTCATCAGGCATTTTCACATAAGGGTATGGGATGGGAGCAGTTTACTGATGCCGCTATCAAAGCCGTCGCAGCGCAGGACAGACCCATTGTATATATCCTTTGGGGTTCTGCCGCAAGGTCCAAGAAGGTGTTCATTACGAATCCAAAGCATCTTGTGATAGAATCCGCG
>JAGCUO010000044.1 GCA_017962825.1 Lachnospiraceae bacterium
CGACTACGAGGTTGATATGGAATTAAAGAGATTATCACATAACTTAACAGTGTGTAAAGTCAATAGTATAAAAGACATTTGCTTTGATACAGAGTTTTTCTTTATAGGAAAGACTGATGAAGAAATCTCACTTGTTTGCAAAACAGAAGATACACCTGCAGGTACTATCGAGCGCGAGGATGGATGGAACGGATTTCGGATTCAGGGAATACTTGATTTTTCACTGATCGGGATACTGTCTAAACTGTCAACCATCCTTGCAGAAAATGAAATAGGTATTTTTGCTGTCTCGACATACAATACGGACTATATACTTGTTAAGTCAGAGAATTTTGAAAAAGCAATGAGTGTTTTGGAAGAACAAGGATATAGGGTGGTTTGATTTTATCTTTCAGTATAATAAAGCAGGGGTGAAATATGAATGATAAACCGAAGATGGGATATCATGTCGGTCAGAAATTGTTTGATGAATATGTATGCAAGATAGCGTCTGCTTTGGAAGTGAATGAAAAATGGGACACTCTGATCAAGGAGCATTGCGACGATCCGAATTGGGCTATGTGGAAAATGGACATCATTGCCAAAATATCGGAGGGGAAGGAGATTCCATATTACGGGATCTTTAACGGAGAAATTATCTGCGAAGTATATGCTGCTCCGAACTACACCCCAGGTAAAAATGCCGAAGGGCTTCACGAGGATAGCACAGTATATCTGTCGGCGTTTAGAACGGTTGAGAAGTATCGAGGTAAGGGATATTTTTCACGGCTGTTTCAATTCATGCTGGAAGATCTTCGACAAAAAGGCTTTTCGAGAGCAGTACTTGGAGTTGAACCATATGAAGTCATCAATAAACAGATATATCTTCATTGGGGCTTTACAGAAAAATTGTACACAGGAACCTGCACCTACCCCGACGGAACTGTAATTGAGGTAGAGTATTATGGAAAAAGCCTTCGATGATGGATGATTATATCGGAATACATTTCAGTTAACAACTTCAAGTTTGTCGGGATGAACGTTGGAACATAAAACCGGAATATAAACGATTGTAGGAACTATTGGACGAACCATGTTGACCGAACTTAAGGAATTAGAGAAGAAAATAGCATACGAAGAAGGTCAGCTCTCTTTTTTCTTTGCTTGTGATCTTGTGCCCATGTCTTTATCTGATTTGGTACCGTTAAAAGAAATACTGGTAAAAAATAAAGTTATAGCAAAGGATGATAACGTATCGTTAACGACGATAGATGATCCATTAACAGATATGGGCGGAATATGCAGGGAATGGCATCTTGATGATGAGATATCAGCCAGGCTCTTGCACATAGTGCAAAAAGCTGATTGTTATTATCTCGTGAGGGCAGACGGTACTTATTCGGCATATGGGTATTTATGGAGTGAGTGTCGCATCGTATATAAAGATAATGAATTTATTCTTCTTGAGTTTCATATATGTGACTAATATTGCTTATGTATTTGGATCAGGATGAGATTTCCGAGAAAGAGGAAAGCTTTAGTGCAGGAGAATAATGATTCTACGTAACAGAGAGGCGTAGAGAGAGGATTCTGCGTTCCGTAGGTAGTTCTATGGCATATTCGCTGATACGCTTTATCCGTAACCATTAAATACGGGCAGGAGGTTATCAAATGAATCAGGAATTAACCGGGAAATTTATCGCACAGGTACGAAAAGAAAAAAATCTGACTCAGAAGGAACTTGCCGACAAGCTTGGGATCAGTGATAAGACCGTTTCAAAATGGGAAACTGGAAACGGAATGCCTGACGTATCCCTGCTTCAGCCTCTGTGCAAGGAATTGTCGGTTAATCTGAACGAACTTCTGTCCGGTGAAAGACTCTCTGAAGAGAGTTATAACGGAAAGGCGGAAGAGAATATGATGAATCTGGCTAAGGATGCCCAGGAAGGAAGAAACAATAAAAAAAGAGCAGGGATAATAGGTGCTTGTTGCGGAATACTTGTGTTTATACTGTTTATCGAATTGGGTATAACCGGTGCGGCGGGAGTTGCCGGAATATACAGTTTTTTGGATTTACCGACACTTATAATAATAGTCGGAATACTGTTCGGAATAGAACTTATCTCCGGGAAATTCGGAAGGATCTTCAAGGCACTTTTGGCTTCGATAAAAAACACCGATCAATTGGATGACGATTCCAGAACCCTTTATCTTCAGGATCTTATGTTTGCAATAATATCTACGATTATATCAAGTTTTTTTGCAGCCATTATCGGTTTTATTACTCTTTTACATAATTTTTCGGATCCCGCTACACTTGGTCCCAGCTTTGCGGTTATGTCCATCAGCTTTTTCTATGGGCTGCTGATAATAGCACTGCTATTTGCCCTTAGGGAAAGACTGAAGAAATGATCGATACTGATCGTTATGGCTAAATCCATCCTTTGTAGGATAATTCCCAAAAACGAAGAAAGGAACAGGCATTTATGAAAAAGGTCCATGCGTCAATCATATTTATGTGTTTGTTGTCTCTATTTGGGTGCGCTAATACTCAGGATGAAGTCACTTTTGGATCGACATTGCCCGGGGATGACGAGATATTTCCGACGATTCTCGTTGAAGAGGTAACGGAATCTGAAATAAGCTCAGTTGACGTTCAGGCACAGCCTGGTTGGACATCTCTCACAGATTATACAGGGTATGTTGATGAAATTCTCCCTCATATGTACAGGGATGAGTTTAGTGAATGCGATTATGATGGAGACGGTAAAACAGACAGATTATATAGGATAGATGATGTCTCCTATTATATGTCGGAATATCGTATAGATTTCGGAAATGGGGATAAGCTCTACACCGAAAATGTTTCGGAAACGGCATATCCCCATGTATATCCTGTCGATCTGGATAAAGACGGGGATGAAGACATAGTTCTGACCTATACTGTTGAACCGGCAGACAGAGAGCCCTTTACATGGTGCGATATCTTTTGTTATGATTCTTCGCATCATATTTATATGAAGGAAGAATCAGTTCTTCATTCTTCGGGCGGGATTTCTCATTTGCCTATCAAGCTTCAAAGGATATCTTCTTATGAAGCTGCATTTACTGTTGTGAATACAGATTTTACAGGCTTTATAGGCCTGGATAGATATTATCAGAAGTATGATGACGTTATGCTTGATCAGTTTTGGGAGAATGTTGAGTCTAATGATAATATTATAGAAGCAATGATCGTTTATGCTGAAGTTGAGTATGGAGATGTGCCCTGTATTCATTGCTATGCGGATACGGTGAATGGCGGATGGTACTACATTGTATTTGATATAGTATTTGATGAGGGTGAGTATAGGATAACGAATTTAAATAAAGTTTTTGATCCGTTCAGTGCTGAATTTGCGGATTCCTCAGCTTCCGGAATAATTCCTGTTTATGTTCCTTCGGATGTGACATTTGAAAAAGTACAGATTTCTTCCGATGATCCTTATGAAGGTATGATCACAAGTATAGGAGATTTCAATGAAGATGGGATAACTGAGAAGATTGTAGTCGATTACAGGGATATTCTGGCTGAAGGCCTTGCTGTTCCGGGGAGAATAGCGCTGTATGATGCTGACGGTGATATATTGTGGTGTGATACGTTTGGATTGCCCTATGCCGGATGGTGCAGGTTCTATATTTCTGAGATTGATAATTTACCGTGTTTAATGAGGTATTTTCCGCCTGTTGCGAGACAGGGGAGCTGGGAATGTTATCTTCAAGTATATACCTTGAATTCTGATAACGAGTTTACTGTATCAGAACAGATCTTTTGTGATGGGACCAAAGAAAGCGCAGATGAATGCAAGGTTATAGCTGAAAAATACCTGGAGCATGCGGTCATGCTGGTTTCTACTATGGATTCCGAACTGAAGGTGTATAAATAAGGGATGGAATATCAAAACAGCGGGATAATAATCGAGGCGGAGGCCCGGCGGGAATGTCGGGCTTTTTTATTTTATGATAAAATGAAAAAGTATGACATTTTAGACAGATAAGGTGGATTTTTAGAATGAAGGGAAAACTCGGTTTTGCATGTGACTATATGAAAGGTGCCCATCCTTCCGTAATGGAGAAGATGATGGAGACCAATATGATGGAGACTATCGGATACGGTCGGGATGAGGTTACGGAAGAAGCCCGGGATCTGGTCCGAAAAGCATGTGATTGTCCGAAAGCACTCGTTGAGTTCCTGATAGGCGGAACCCAGACTAATGCAGTAATGATCGATGCATTCCTGCGTTCTTACCAGGGCGTTATCGCAGCGGATACCGGTCATATAAGTATTCATGAAGCAGGAGCTATAGAAGCATCCGGTCACAAGGTTATTACTCTGCCTCATAGCGAAGGTAAGATCACTGCAAGGCAGGTTAAGGAGTATCTTGAAAATTATTACAATGATGATTCGTACGAGCATATGGTGATACCGGGCATGATATATCTGTCCCAGCCCACGGAGTACGGAACATTATACTCACTTGAAGAGTTAAAGGGATTCAGACAGGTATGTGACGAGTATGACATCCCTCTTTACATTGACGGAGCCAGACTCGCATATGCCCTGGGATGTCCTGATAATGATGTGACCCTTAAGGATCTGGCTTGTGTTTGTGATGCGTTTTATATAGGCGGAACAAAATGCGGTCTTCTTTTCGGAGAGGCTGTTGTGATCCCTGATCCTGAGGCAATTCCCCATCTGTTTACGACCATCAAACAGCATGGAGCTCTTCTTGCAAAGGGAAGACTCCTCGGAGTTCAGTTTGCCGAGCTGTTTAGGAACGGACTTTATTATGAGATCGGAAAGCATGCAATGGAAGCTGCCGAACGCATAAAAAATGCTTTAAAAGAGAAAGGTTATAGATTTAAGATCGATTCTCCGACCAACCAGATCTTTTGTATTATGGATAATGAAGCACTTAAGGGATTCGGGGAAAGAGTTGAATATACATTTTGGGAAAAGTATGATGATACTCATACAGTGATCCGCCTGGCTACAGACTGGGGGACTACCGATGAAGAGGTCGATGCACTGATAGATGTTCTTTAACAGATAAACGGTAAATAAGTAATGAATAAGATCGGGCAAATAAACAAAGGATTCATCAAAGCGGCGGGCATTATCATGTTCGCTCTTGTGATAGTCATATATGGTTTCCTGACATATAATGCGTTTATTTCTTCGATGATCGCACCGACGACATATATTCCGTACAATTGGGCTTTTCCGATTCCCGACAGTCCGTTCAAGAATATGCTTTATTGCGGAGCAGGGCTTGCCGTTCTCGTATTCTTTTCCGCGTTGGACAGGAAATATCCGGCAAAAGCGGTGAAATTTGAGAAGATGGTATTTGTCTGTTTTATGCTTGCATATATCGCCGGAGGAATTGCATTTTCACTTACCAATCCCTATTACCCTTCGGGAGATCAGATAAATACCACTGCGGGTGCAATGTATGCTCTTGAAGGCAATTACGAGATGTTCCGTCCCCTGGGTTATATAGATATATGCCCGCACCAAAAGGGGCTGCTGTTTTTCTATGAGATCTGTTTTAAGATATTCGGTCCCCTTAATTACACTCCCGTCAGGATCATCACTGTCTTTATGAATGCTCTGACCATACTTATGGGTTACCGCCTTATAAAGGATCTGGGAGGAAGGGAATTTTCGGGAGTTTTATACACGGTTTTGACTGCTGTCTGTGCACCGTATTTTTGGATGATACCTTATGCTTACGGGGATCTTCCTTCCATATTCGGGATAATGGTCATGTTCCGTTTTTTCAACCGATATATGAACGGGGGAAATATACTGAATGTCCTGATGGCCGCGGCAGGAGCTGCATTTGCCATACTTAACAGAAGCGCTGCCTGGATCGCAGTCGTGGCTCTTATCATTACCGCGTTGTTCCTTGCTTTGAAAAAAGAGAAATTATATCCCTTTGCCTGTGCACTTTTTGTGGCACTGATCTCATATCTGGTCCTTACGGCGATAAATATCAGATATGAAAAGCTTTCGGGTTATGACAGACATACGGGAAGTCCCGTGACCGCATATATAGCTATGGGAATGCAGGTTTCCGACGGATGTCCCGGAGTTTATAACAGGTATCATCAGGATCTTTACGAAAAATATAACGGAAACCGTGAACAGGCCTCCGGGGAAGCGAAGCTTTACATCAGGAACAGGCTGGAGGAATTTAAAGAAGATCCCCATATGGCTTATGAGTTCTATAAGGCCAAACTGCTGTTTCAATGGAACGATCCTCTTTTTGAGTGCAATACTCATCTGTACAGCTTCAGGGAGGGCACTGAATTAAACGGCTTCTATGAGAGTCTCTACAAAGGAAAACTTCATGAACTTTTATTTAAATTCATGAACAGATATCAGGCGTTTATATATCTGCTTTGTTTAATTGCTGCGATCAGGGATCTGATCGTCATCATAAAAGAGGATAAAGGTTTTATTTACGGATGGTTTTTCCATATTTTTCTGATCGGAGGTATACTGTTTAGCCTGATATGGGAAGCCAAAGCGCGTTACAGTCTTCCGTACTTTATATTCCTTATCCCCATTGCAGCGATGCTGTTTACACCCCGCAAAGAGAAACGGTTCTGATAATAAGGAGTATTTATGGATAACGATGCGAAGAAACAATTGTTGGATGAGTTAGCCAGACAAATATCCGGAAATGTAAACGATGGGCCCGAAAAGGGGAAGATCGTTTCCAAGATAGACAGCGCGACAAGTGCCGTAACGTTTATGCTGTCCGGAACCAAATATTCCATTGAGGATATGCAGAAGGCCAAGAAATATCTTCAGGGAAAGCTTTCAAAACATCCGAGTGAAAGATCAGAAAGAAGGATGTACTATGAGATAGCCATCACCTGTATTGATGCCGTCATTCATCAGTTTTCGAAACCGGCGGATGAAATTATCAGGAGTAATAAGCAGTAATGAAAAGCACTAATACCAGAAAAATCGAGAAGATCAAGAAAAAGCACGGAGTCCTTGCCATATTTGTATTTTTGCTTACGAGCTTTGTGGCGACGATGTTGCTTTCATATTTTGTCTATTCCCTTGTATTCTATTTACTTGAAGCTAAGCTCACATCGGAATATGAATCCATATCGTATATGGAAAGGATCTATGAGCAGAGCCTTGCAGACGGATACGAAGGAGATGTATGGCAGGTTCTTGATCAGGACGGAAGAGAATATATTATCAGGGATAATTCCGGAAAACTCCTTGTAGGAGATGAGGATAATACCTGTTCCGAAGAAGGCAATATACTTACGCTGGGTTCCATTCAGGAAAAAGTTGAATTATTCGTTGATAAACAATACCCTTACGTTACCCTGAACGAAAAAGGCGAAGCTACGGTTTTATTGACGGATCTTCTTAAATATATCAGGGATCATCAGGAGGATCCCGAGCTGTTCTTTTTGATAGATGATGCTGAGGTCCATGAGGATGTTTCCAATGTGTTGATATTCGTATCGGACAGCTATCTGAGACTACCCGTATGGATGGGAATGAAGGTTTCGAACGGAGAAGAAACCTTTATAGGAAAAGGATTCATCTATATAAGGATGACTGACGTTTCCATCATCATGATAACTACGATGATCCTCGTTATTTTGTTCTTTATCATATTTATGCTCTTTTTGGTAAACATGATAGGAAACATCAAGAATCAGAAGAGATCTATGAAGCTCTTTTTCATGGATCTTGCAACAGGCGGACATAATCGTCTGTGGTATATCTACAGGGGTGAGGCCATTCTGAAAAAGAAGTTTTCTGCTTCGTATCAGTATGCCGTTGTCAGCCTTCTCAGTGTAAAATACAACACCTTCTGCATGTGCCATTCCGTATCGGAGGGTGAAACGATTATCCGTAAGGTCAGTGACTGTATCTCCGGGCACGTAAACCGAAGGGAAGTATACGCACATGAATCCCCAGAGTGCTTTATGCTCCTTCTCAGGATAAAGGATCAGGAAGAACTGAATTCAAGATTGAATTCTCTTATCTCCGATCTTGAGAATATTGATGTTACACATTCTTTTACATATCATCTCGGAGTTTCGGTACTTCTTCCTCCCAGAGATGCAAACGGTCGTATCCTTCGCCGCAGATACATCGATCTTGAGCAGGACTACAATAATGCGGTTACCGCCAGAAATACCCTTAACGGAAAAGAAGACAGCGGCATCGCTTATTTCGATCTGAAGCTTGTTGAGGAAAGAAAGTGGCATGATCAGGTTGAGGAGCATTGCAGGGAGGCGCTTACCAATCAGGAATTTCTGGTATACTATCAGCCCAAATACGATCCCGTTTCCGGAATAATGAAAGGCACGGAGGCACTCATCAGATGGCAGTCTCCCGTGCTGGGATTTGTTTCTCCCGGAAAGTTCATTCCCATATTTGAACATAACGGATTTATCACGGAGATCGATCATTACATGCTGGAGCATGTAGCCATGGATCAGAAGAAGTGGCTGGATCAGGGAATAGAGTGTGTTCCCATATCGGTCAATATATCCAGAGCTCATTTCATAGAATCGGATCTGGCCGAACAGATAAGGGATACCGTGGATAAAACCGGAGCTCCCAGAAATCTCATCGAGATAGAGCTTACGGAGAGTGCGTTCTTTGATGACAAGAATACCCTTATCAAGACCATCTCCAAGCTTAAAGAATACGGCTTTGCCGTTTCCATGGATGATTTCGGTTCCGGGTATTCATCTCTTAACTCTCTCAAGGATATGCCCCTTGATATCCTTAAGCTGGATGCGGAATTCTTCCGCGGAGAGGATCAGGGAGAGAGAGGAAAGATCGTCGTATCCGAGACCATCAAACTTGCCAGAAGCCTTAATATGCGCACTGTAGCCGAGGGCGTTGAGATAAAGGAGCAGGTAGATTTTCTGGCAGAGCAGGGATGCGACATGATACAGGGATTTTACTACGCAAAGCCTATGCCTTCCGAGGAATATGTTGTTAAACTAACCGAGAAAAAGGCAGAAATATAAAGTATATTCAAAAAAAGAAACATATGTGATAAAATTATGAGCAGTTTTGTTAAACTAACCGCCCGGGATCATACAGGAGGACACTGTTTTGGAAAAAATAGCCAGCTTTACGGTTGACCACATCAGGCTTAAGCCCGGTGTTTACGTATCCAGAAAGGATCATATCGGACAGGAGACGGTCACCACATTTGATATCAGAATGACCAGCCCCAATGATGAGCCCGTAATGAATACGGCAGAGATGCATACCATTGAGCATCTCGGAGCCACATTTTTAAGAAATCATTCCGAGTGGAAGGACAGAGTCGTTTATTTCGGCCCCATGGGATGCAGAACAGGCTTTTACGTCATCTTTGCAGGGGATCTTGAGAGTAAGGACATTATCCCTCTTCTTACTGAGATGTATGAGTTTATAAGAGATTTCGACGATGAGATTCCGGGAGCAAGCCCCAAGGATTGCGGAAACTATTTGGATCAGAATCTCGGAATGGCAAATTATCTTGCCAATAAGTATCTTAAGGAAGTCCTGTACGGAATAACCGAAGACAGGATGGTATACCCCAAGTGACGGAGGCAAATATGGTCAAGGTCGGAATAATCGGAGCCATGGAGCTCGAGGTAAGTGCCCTTAAGGGACAGATAGCGGGCATAACCGTTAAAAAGAAAGCGGGCATGGAATTCTGCGAAGGAACCATCGGAGGCGTGAATGTCGTTGTTGTCCGTTGCGGAATAGGTAAAGTAAATGCAGCGCTTTGTGTTCAGATCCTTTGTGATGATTTTGGCGTAACCCACGTCATCAATACCGGTGTAGCGGGATCACTTAACAATGATCTCAATATCGGAGATATCCTGATCTCAAAGGATGCCGTTCATCACGATGTGGATGTCACCATCTTTTCATATAAGATCGGGGAGGTTCCCCAGCTTGGAGTAAGAGAATTTCCCGCAGATCGGAAACTCATCGATGCAGCGGAGAAGGCTATAAAGGAAAAGCAGCCGGATCTGAACTACCGCGTCGGAAGAGTTGCAAGCGGAGACCAGTTCATATCCAGTTCCGAAGTAAAGGACCGTATCATTAAGAATTTTGAAGCCGACTGTGCCGAGATGGAGGGAGCTTCCATTGCACACGGAGCATATCTGAACGGAATTCCCTTTGTTATCATCAGGGCAATATCCGATAAGGCAGACGGATCTGCGGAGCAGGACTACCCCACTTTTGAGAAGGCAGCAGCGGCGCATTGTGCAAAGCTTGTGGCTGATATGCTAACACTTATTTAATAAAGGTTTTACAAGGAGAATCAATCATGGAACAGTCAATCGAATTTCGTTATGATACCCAGCTTCTCATTGAGAGTGCAAATGAAGACCTTGATGAGGATGAGATCAGGGATTATATAACCGAGAATTTCGTCGGAGACAGCCTTGTGGCAGCAGGCGACGAGGAGCTTGTTAAGATCCACTTCCATACAAATGAGCCCTGGAAGATCCTTGAGTATTGCAGATCCCTCGGAGAGATATACGATATCGTAGTCGAGGATATGGATCGTCAGTCAAGAGGCTTGCACGGCTGACAAAAAAGTTATATCATTCTACGCCGGACCAAATACCTTGGTCCGGCGTAGGTTTAATGAAAGTGATAAGTTTTATAAATGAGTAAGACAGATATTAAATCCGGAAAGAAGGTATCTTATTCCGTGTCAGCTGCTCTGCTGGCACTGTTTTTCGGATTGTCTTTTTTTTATTTTGAATTATTGTTTAAGTATTCCGTTTCTGCAAGGGTGGTGGATTATTCTGTAATCTACATGCTTGCTTTTTCGGTTCTGGCCGGCGGTTTGGTGGCGATGCCCGTATTTATACTTCCCAAGGTCCCTGCCAATATTCTTGCCTTTTTGGTACTTTTGATCGCACCGATCATTTTCCTGATCGAATTTTTCATCCAGAGGCAGTTCAGCGTTTTATACGACATAAACACCATAACCAATGCGGCTACCGATGCCCTTAAGGGCTTCGGCGGAGACATTATGTTCATGGTAAAGAGCGTTGACGGTATATCACATATACTTCTGTTTACTGTTCCTCTTCTGCTGTGGCTGATCGCAGGAAGAAGGATCGTAGCCGGTATCAGCAGAACCAGACAGATAGAAAAGTCTTATCAGGTTTCTGAAAGCAGTAAAGAGATAGAGATGGTCGATCTTGGTGAAGAGGAGGAAGAGCCGGAGGTAAAACTTACGGAAGAACCGTCCGGAAGTCTCCTTTCGAACAGGGCAAGACGCTATGTTGCCGTTATGGTTATCATGGGTGTTTCACTTCTGGGTCTTTCCTTTATCATGATCTCTTCTGCAATAGGAAAGATCGACAGGGAATCTTTCGGAGAAAGATACAGTTTTCAGAACTCGGTTGCATCATTTGGTCTGGTAAATGCGCTTATCCTTGATGCGAGACATATCGGAACCGTTCCCGTTACAGGCGACGACTTTATGATGGTTGATGTGCCGGAGGAAGATGTCTTTACTGTACCGGAGCCCGAACCTTTAGCGGAAATTACCGTATCCGATGAGAGCGCAGCTTCTGCCGAAACCGAAGCCGTAACGGAGAAGCCTGTATACGGTGTAAATGCATATGATATTGATTTTGCGGCACTTGCTGCCGAGGGCGGACAGTTTTCCAAACTTAATGCTTATGTTGCATCTCTTACTCCTTCATCCAAGAATGAGTACACCGGTCTTTTTGAGGGAAAGAATCTTATCCTTATCTGTGCAGAGGCATTTTCTGGAAGCATAATTGATCCCGAGCTTACCCCCGCTCTTTACAGGCTCAGCACCAAGGGGATCAACTTTACGGATTATTACGAGCAGGCAACCGCAGGTACCACAGGAGGAGAGTTTGAGCTGATATTCGGACTTCTTCCCATGGCGGGCGGAGATTCGATGCTCACCATGACCCGTCAGGGCAGTTATACCAATATGGGAGCTATGCTCAGTTCCGATATGGGTTATTACGGAATGGCATTTCATGATAATGACGATCTGTACTACAGCAGGAACATTACCCATAACCTTCTCGGATACAGCGAAGGATTCATGGGATTCGGAAACGGAATGGAGCAGCTTATTTCAAGGGCATGGCCCGAGAGCGATAAGGAAATGATGGAAGGAACTCTTCCTCTTTATTCCGGTAGCGAGCCCTTCAATATCTATTACATGACCGTAAGCGGACACAGCAGATATGATTTTCATTCAAATGCGATGTCTGTGAGAAACAGAGAGGTAGTCGAAAACTGGTGTGCAGAGAAGGGGCTCGAGTACTCGGATCCGGTCAAAGCATATATTGCCTGCAACATGGAACTTGAATATGCCATGGAATACCTCTTACAGTACCTTGAGGAGAACGATCTTGCCGACGATACGGTCATTGCCATGGCACCTGATCATTTCCCATACGGACTTACCGACGGAGGATATCTGGGAAATCTTCCGTATCTGGATGAACTCTACGGATACAAGGTAGAAACCCAGCTTGACCGTGACAAGAATCGTGCCATCATCTGGTGCGGAGTTCTTGAAGACATGGATCCCATAATCGTAGATAAGCCCACATCGCCCGTTGATATCCTGCCCACACTCCTTAATCTGTTCGGATGCGAGTGGGATTCGAGACTGTATATAGGAAGGGATGTTCTGTCTGATGCCGAGGGGCTGTATTTTGACAGCGGATATAACTGGAAGACTGAAGTCGGAACTTACAGAGGCGGTGTATTTTATCCCAATCCCGGATATGAAGAGGTTGGAGAAGCATATATAAGCAGGCACAACGCCATAGTCTCCAACAAGATCATTTTCAACAGAAGTGTTATATACAACTCATATTTCCCATACGTTTACGCTCTTTTGGACGAACAGAAGAATGCGGCGGAGGGCGAAACGGACACCTCCACCGAGACCGGCTGATGCAGTAAAAAAGGAACTTTCGCAGATTGACGGGAGTTCCTCTTTTAATAAAGATATAATAAAATCTTTATATAGAGTTTTTTATCAATAAGCAGTGTTATGTTATACTTTTGCCCATGAAGATCCAGACAAGGATGATAATTACATTCGTTGCGGTCGCATTTGTTCCGCTTGTGCTGATCGTGGTAACCTTCATGCTCGTCAATCTCTATTTGTGCGGGCCTTTTTATGATCCCTATTCATTTAACGAGCACTTCTATATTATCGGGGATAATACTCATGAATTGGTGGGGAGCGTTGATGCTCTGTACGAGAGACTTGAGAAGGATGTGGATGCAAACAGTCTTGTCCTTGAAGATCATTCTTATCTTGAAAGCCTTAACAAGGAGCTCTTTACATTATCCAGTATTCTGATAGTCAGAAAAGACGGAGAAGAGTATTACGTCGGAAATGAATCCATGACGTCGGAAATCTGGGACAGACTTCCGGAATACGGCTCACAGGGGCGGGATGAAAGGTCCAGTATCTACTACAGGGATCTTCAGGAATACGTTAAGCAGCTTGATTTTGTTTTCTCTGACGGAAGCGAAGGAAGCGTTTTTATCCTGGTCAAAGCTAATGCGATAGTAGGTCGCAAGCTCCTTCTGGATATGTTCATCGCGATGGTTCTTATCATGCTGATCACGGCTTCCATCGTAACTTTCTGGAACAAGAAGGGAATCCTTGACCCGCTCAGTAAGATATCAAAGGGACTGACCCAGGTCAGGGAAGGTAATTTCGATTACGTCATTGAACATGACGGAATCGGTGGCGATGTCGGAGAACTGCTCAGAAATTACGAAGACATGAGAATGAGACTTCGTGAGAATGAGGAGAGGACCGCGGAGCAGGAACAGAAAAACAAAGAGCTGGTGTCTAATATCAGTCATGACCTTAAGACTCCCATCACTTCCATCAAGGGATATGTCGAGGGTATTTTGGACGGAGTAGCATCAACTCCCGAAAAACAGGAGAAATATCTTAGAACCATATACAACAAGGCTGTTGATATGGATAAGCTCATCAATGAGCTGACGCTTTATTCAAGCGTGGATAATGACAGGATAAAATATAATTTCCTGAAGCTTAACGTAACGGATTATTTCAGGGACTGTGTCGAAGAAGTGGGTCTCGATATGGAAACCAGGGGTATAGCCTTTGAGTATAAAAATACCCTTCCTTCCGATACCATGATAATCGCCGATCCCGAGCAGCTAAGAAAAGTTATCAATAATATCGTCGGAAACAGTGTAAAATACATGGATAAGCCCATTAAGACCATATCCATGAGGGTTTACGACGGCGGTGAAGACATCATCGTCGAGATTGAGGATAACGGTAAGGGAATCGCCCCCGCCGATATCACCAGGATTTTTGAAAGATTTTACCGTGCGGATGCCGCAAGAAGCACTGCACAGGGCGGAAGCGGAATAGGACTTTCGATAGTAAAGAAGATCATTGAGGATCACGGAGGCCATATCTGGGCCACATCCAAGGAGAACGAATCTACCTGTATGCATTTCGTGATCAGGAAATACAAGGAGGACAATTATGGCTAAGATTCTGATAATCGAAGATGAGAAGGAGATTGCCGATCTCGAGAAAGATTATCTGGAGATGAACGGTTTTGAAGTCGAGACCTTCGATCGCGGAGATGACGGCCTTGACGCGGCAATGAACAATGATTACGACCTTGTGGTCCTTGATCTTATGCTTCCGGGAACCGACGGATTCGATATCTGCAGAAAGGTAAGAGCAGAGAAGAATATACCCATCATCATGGTATCCGCCAAAAAGGACGACATCGACAAGATCCGCGGACTGGGTCTGGGTGCCGACGATTATATGACCAAGCCCTTTTCTCCCGGAGAATTGGTTGCGAGAGTAAAGGCTCATCTTGCACAGTATGAGAGACTTGTTGGCGCAGGAAAGCGTAAGAGCGATAACGATCTTATCGAGATAAGAGGAATCAAGATCGATAAGACCGCAAGAAGAGTATTTGTGGACGGTGAAGAGAAGATCTTTACCACCAAGGAATTCGATCTTCTGTCATTCCTCGCTGAGAATCCCAACAAGGTATATACCAAGGATGATCTTTTCAGAACCATCTGGGGTATGGAGTCTGTGGGTGATATCGCCACTGTTACCGTTCATATCAAGAAGATCCGTGAGAAGCTTGGCGATGTAAGCGGAGATTCCAAGTACATCGAGACTATCTGGGGCGTGGGCTACAGATTTAAGCTCTGATCCGGAGTGCATATATATTCCATGATCCCGAAGCGTGCGGCTTCGGGATCATTTTATTGTTGAATTGAAAAAATGATTTGGTAAAATAGAGTTCATGGTGATCACGTCAGTAAAATTTCTCATATTCACGGCGGTTTTGCTGCTCGTTTATTGGAACCTCCCTCAGAAATTTCAGTGGATGCTTCTCCTTGCAGGAAGCCTTGCTTTCTTTTTTATCAATTCGAGACCTTATACGTTCATATATATGATCCTTGCGGTCCTGCTTGTTTACGCGGCTGCTTTGGTCTTCGAGAAGAATCCGGATAACAAACGCCTTAAAAAGTGCGTCTTTTTGACGGCGCTTCTCACAAATGTTTTCTTCCTGATAGTTCTTAAATATCTCAATCTGGGAATTCATACATACAATACCTTCAGCACGCTTTTCGGACGCGGCGGGATTTTTCCCGATATTCATATAGCGGCTCCTCTGGCTATCAGTTTCTACACTATGAGCCTGCTTTCGTATCTGATCGACTGTTATCAGGGATATAAAGAGGTTGAGCACAATCCTCTAAAACTCCTTCTTTTTACCTGCTATTTCCCTCTTATGGTATCTGGCCCTATGAGTAGACACAGGGATCTGGGTAAAAAGCTGTTTGAAGAGCATCGTTTTGATTATGACAGGGTGACCGCAGGACTTCGAAGGGCCGGCTGGGGATTTGCCAAAAAACTGGTTGTTGCGGACAGGATGTCGTATCCGGTGGACAGCATGTTTGCCAATCCGGATATCTTCACCGGAATCTGGGTGCTTCTTATGCCCATGATCTACTCGGTTCAGCTTTATTTCGATTTTTCGGGATGCATGGATATCGTTCTTGGAATATCGGAGTGTTTCGGTATCACTCTTACCGAGAATTTCAAGGCACCGTTTTTCTCCAGGACTCTGCAGGAGTTTTGGCAAAGATGGCACATCACGTTGGGTGCGTGGCTCAACGATTATATTCTGTACCCTCTCCTTAAGACCGCTCCTTTTAAGAAGCTGAAGGAATCCTGTAAGAAAAAGTTCGGTAAGGACGGAGCAAGGATCTCCACATTTCCCGCATTGTTTATTCTTTGGAGTGTCATGGGTCTGTGGCACGGAGATTCCTGGAAGTATATTCTGGGCGAGGGATGGTGGTATTGGCTGGTCATAGTCATCGGACAGGCATTTGCCGGAACATTCAAAAAGCAGAAAGCAGCACTTCATATCAAAGATGAAAATCCGGTATGGATCTGTTTCCAGACTGTAAGAACTTATATATTCTTCAGTATAGGTATGCTGTTTTTCAGGGCTGCGGATTATCCTCAGGGATTGAAGATCCTGTCAAATATCGTAAAGCTTGGAAATCCCATCGAACCCGCAAAGAGACTTAAGGATCTTGCGTGGAACAATTTTGGCGGAGTTCCGGTTTTGATAGTGGTTGCCGCAATAATTCTGATACAGCTCTTTTTGGACAGAAGGCTTATCCTTAAGAAGAGTAATGCGGAACTTATCAAGAGCCGACCTCTTATTGTAAGATGGGTTTTGTATTTCCTTTTGGTGTACGTGATAATCCGATTCGGTGCATTCGGAGTATCTTCATTTATCTATTTCGGTTTTTAACGGGTGACATGAAAAAGTTTCTGGTAAAATGCGGTCTTCTTACTTTATTTGTGTATGGGATCGTAGTGGGAACAAATTTAATAGCGGATCCTGCCAATATAGGCGGCGACGGTATGGTCATGGAAATGGCTGACAGGCTTCTTGACGGAGAGATCGTCGTAAGCCCCGGGGATTACAACGAAGGCCTTTTACAGAAGACCATATTGGAAGCGAAATCTCCGGAGACCGTGATAATCGGGTCCAGTTCGGTTCTGTATATTCCTTGGGAATATGAAGATTATCAGGTTATAGGTCTTTCGGGAGCGTATCTGTGGGATGATCTTGCCGCGGTGGGACTTCTTGAAGCGGAAGGGGATCTCCCCGAACGTATCGTGATATGCATAGATCCGTGGATTCTCAGAAAGGATCAGGGTGTGGGGCATCACGACAGCATCGCCGGGTACGGAAGATTCGAAGCACTGATGATATCCGGTTCATCCCGTGAAGAAGCTCTTCCTGTTTTGGAAGAATCCGGAAAAGATGATTCCTGGAAAGAGTTTTTATCTTTCTCGTATTTCCAGTCATCCGTGGAATACATTCACAAGTGGGGATTCAGATATTGTCTTACCCCTTCCCCTGAACTTGTAAGAAGTGTGAGCGCAGAGGAAGCGCTTGGTCTTCCCTGTATCTTACCTTCGGGCGGACATACAGGTCTTACCAAGGATTCTCAGGGCAAGATCGACGGAGACGCGAACTGGCTGATAGAAAGCGGACATCTTGATGCTTTGGGTGAGGAGTTCTCTGAACTTTCTCCGGAAAACTGTGAGCTTCTGGAGGGACTGATAAGGCATCTTACCGAGGAAGGCGTTGAAGTAGAAGTTTATCTTCCCGCCATCTATCCCGCAATATATGAATTTATAGACGGATCGGAGCTTTTTACGGGAGTGGAGGCTTCGGAAGCCTGGATCAGGGAAACATGTAAGAAATATTTCGCAGATGTACACGGAACCTATGATCCTTCCCTTTCGGGAGTAGGCCGTGAAGATTATTCCGACTGGCTTCATATCGATCCCGAAAAAGGATTACAGGAATATAATTTTATCTTGGAGTAAGTTTATGACAGATTTTCTGGAGAAAATAAAACAGCATGCCACTATGCAGCCCGATGCGGTTTTCTATGAAGTTTTCTATGGGGAGGGCGAGAGCGTTTCGCTGACCTGGGGAGAGCTGTGGAGAGGGGCAGTAAGGCTTGCATCCTGGATGGATGAAAATCTCAAGACAAAGACCCCGGTTGTCATCTACGGACATAAGGACCCGATCATGATCGTAAGCTTTATCGGTTCTCTTTTGTCGGGAAGGGGATACTGCCCTGTGGATATCTCGGTTCCGGATGACAGGGTCAAGGGGATAATCGCCAATCTTTCACCGGAACTGATCGTGTGTGCCGGTGAGGAATACGAATCGGAAAAGAGCTTATCATATAAAAAGCTTATTGAGATAACCGCAGGCGGAAAAGAAAACATTTCGGAAGACAAGAGTATTTCCGGAAACGATGTATGCTACATCATCTATACTTCTGGAAGTACCGGAACTCCCAAAGGGGTGCAGATAACAGGGGACTGCCTTGATAATTTCATTCATTGGGGAATGACCCTCGGAAGCGGAATCGGTGAAGAAGAAAGACCAGTGTTTTTGAACCAGGCTCCCTTTTCTTTTGACCTGTCCGTTATGGATCTGTACCTTTCTTTGTACAGCGGAGGAAAGCTCCATGTTCTGCCCAAGAAGGTTCAGGGCGATATGAAGAACCTTATGGAATCTCTTAAAGTCAGCGGGGCGAATATATGGGTATCCACTCCTTCTTTTGCCGAGGTTTGTCTGTCGGACGAGAGCTTCGGCCGAAGCCTTCTTCCCGAGATGAAGAGATTCTTGTTCTGCGGGGAGACGCTTCCCGTAAGCGTTGTAAGAAAACTACATGAAAGGTTTCCCGGATCCGAGGTTGTCAATACATACGGTCCCACGGAATCCACCGTTGCCGTAACCGATATTCTCTGTACTCCCGAAGTATGCGATACATACGATCCGCTTCCTGTGGGAAGTATCAAGCCCGGAAGCAGGCTTTTGATCCGTGGTGAGCAGGGACAGAGTCTGCCTGAGGGAGAAAGCGGAGAGATCGTGATCTTGGGGGATTCGGTAAGTATCGGCTACAGAAATCTTCCCGAACAGACCGCCAAAGCATTTTTTGAAGAGGACGGTATCAGGGGATACAGGACCGGTGATAAGGGATATCTGAAAGACGGACAGCTTTTCTATCAGGGTAGAATAGACCTTCAGATAAAACTTCACGGATACCGCATTGAACTGGAGGACGTGGAAAATAACCTGATGAAACTTAATGGTGTGGAAAGAGCTGCTGTCATCCCAATCGAAAAAGAGGGAAAAATAGTCAGCCTTACCGCATTTATCATTCCCGAGGAAATGCCCGAGAGCAGTTTTAAAGCGGGACAGGCACTCAGAGCAGAGGCAAGGTCATTCCTTCCCGAATATATGATTCCCAAGAAGTTTGTTTTCCTCGAAGAGCTTCCCATGACAAATAACGGAAAAGCAGATCGCAGAGCACTTCTTGCATCTCTGAAAAAATAGTCGGATAATGTCTGTGATATCAAAACAGTCGGAGGTCATTTATGAAAGAAGATATACTTGAGATCCTTGCCGAGCTTTGCGAGGATGAAGTTGTTAAAGAGGAAGAGGATGTGGATCTGTTCGAGTCGGGACTTCTTGATTCACTTGCATATCTGGAGCTTCTCATGGAGATAGAGAACAAACTCGGCATAACCATTTCTCCTTCGGAAGTATCTAAGGAAGATATCAATACTCCCGCAAAATTCGTTGAATTTGTAATGAACAAGGCCTGAATGATTCGTAACTTGTTGACACGGCCATGACGGCCGTGTTATTTTATTGTCATGAGTGTATTAAATGTCTTAATACAGTTACGGATCGGAGGAGATATGATCGTACTTGATTACAGGGATAAACGTCCGCTGAATGAACAGGTTGCGGAAAAAATAATGAATCTGATCGCACAGGGAGGTTTAAGTCCCGGAGAGAAGCTTCCAAGCGTCAGAAACCTTGCGGTAGACCTCTCCGTTAATCCCAATACCGTTCAAAGAGCCTATTCTGCTCTTGAGGAGAAGGGTTATATAACCACGGTGACCGGAAGAGGCAATTATGTGAGTGAAGAGAGAAACTGGAAAGAGGGGCTCAAATCGGAAATGCTCACTGAGGTCAGGGCGGTTATCGGAAAAGCGAAATCTGCAGGGATAAAGCTTGATGAGGCGCTAACCTGCGTCAGGGAAGTATTCGAGAGGGACTGAAAATGATCGAAATAAAAGGAATAAGCAAAAAATATGACGATATAGAAGCTCTTTCCAATGTTTCATTCGACATGCCCGAGGGTCAGGTATTCGGACTTGTCGGAACAAACGGAGCGGGTAAGAGTACATTGCTCAGATGTATATGCGGTGTTTGTAAGCCTGATGAGGGAGAGATCCTTGTGGACGGAGAACCTGTTTATGAGAATCCCATCGCCAAGTCTAAGATCTTCTTTATATCGGATGATCAGTATTATTTCCCCGGAAGCACACCGGATGAGATGATGAATTACTATGCATCCATGTATCCGGCCTCTTTCTCCAAGGAAAGATTCGGAAGGCTTATGAATGCACTGTCACTGGACAGAAAGCGCAAGATCCAGACTTATTCAAAGGGAATGAAGAAGCAGCTCTCCATACTTCTAGGAATTGCGTCCGGATGTAAATACATACTGTGCGATGAAACTTTTGACGGACTTGATCCGGTTGTAAGACAGGCGGTTAAGAGACTGTTTATCCATGACATGGATGAATACGGTATCACACCTGTCATCGCATCTCATAACTTAAGAGAACTTGAGGATATCTGTGAATTCGTCGGACTTCTTCACAAGGGTGGGGTTATCCTGTCCAAGGATCTCGGTGATATGAAGCTTGAGATCTTTAAAGTTCAGGCTGTTTTCAAGGATCAGGCATCACTGGATACAGTCAGAGCCAATTGTAAAGTTATTGCCGAGGAACACAGGGGATCTCTTATCACTCTTACGATAAGGGGACTAAGGACAGAAGTTGAAACCGTGATAACATCACAGCTTCCGATATTCTACGAGGTTCTGCCTCTTACTCTTGAAGAAATCTTTATCAGTGAAACGGAGGTGCTGGGTTATGACTTCGCAGAAATCACAAAATAAAATCACTTTACTCGGTCTGATGAGAGAAGATCTAAAGCACCGCAGATGGATGCTTGTTCTTTCCGCATTTGTTCAGCTCATTTTCGGTCCCGTTGCGACTCTTATGACTTTTATCGATCTTGAGGCTCAGTCATATTATTACTACGGTGATGATTTCCTGCGTAATAAAGAAAGAGCCGTGCAGTATGCCGTGGAGAGAATGACCCGGTCGTACCTTCCCATTATGATGGCTTTTATTGCCGTGGTGGGAGCACTGATAGTGGGCATAGGCGGATACAGACACCTTTTTAACAGAAGAATGACCGATATGGTCAATTCTGTTCCCGTTACCAGGGGTAAGCAGTTTGACTGCATTTATTACAATAACTGGCTTATCTGGTTTGTACCTCAGCTGGTTTCAACCATCCTGACAACATTTATCATGCTTATCAGGGCTGCTTCCTACGGCTGGGCTCCTGCGATATTAAGAAGCGCATTTTTCGTTTTGATCGGCTCTGCACTTGCTTTCGCCTGCATGTTGCATCTTACGATCCTTGCGGTGGCTTTATCCGGAACCATATTCAATGCACTTTTGAATGTGGCGTTTATCGGATTTGACTGTATAGTTGCTTTCTACATTTTAAGGGGACTGTGCTCAGTCTGTTTTACCACCTATGCCGGTCTTCCGGTCTCTATACCTGATATATGCTGGTTATCCGCACCTTTATCGGGCGGGTACCTCGGTGCGATCATTTCCACCGGACTTTCGGGAAATAAATATAATGATGCGATCCAAAGCTTCGGAACGGAATCTTCTTTCTGGCTGGTGCTTATCGCAACCATAATCGTTGCCATAGTTAATCTGATCCTTGCTTACAGTCTGTATACCAAAAGAAAGAGCGAAGAATCCGAAAACGGCGTATCCAATAAGCCGTACAGAATGTGCATCCGCTTTTTCAATTCCGTTCTCGCAGGTTTGTTTGCGGCTATGCTGATCGAAGAAATCTTTTATATAGACGAAAAAGCATTGATAGTATGGCAGTTTATTTTTGCGGCTGTTTTCTGTGTACTTGTTTTCGGCCTTATCGATATGGTTCACACAAGATCTGCCAGAGAGTTCTTTAAAAACTGGAAGCAGATGATCGTGATTGTCGGGGTAACCGTAGCCATATTAGTTACCTTTATATTCGATCTGACGGGATTTGATAAGCGTATCGTTTCCGAAAACAATATTGAGACCGCACTGATTGATTCATATATTTACGCAATGGGCTCGGACGGATCGGGGTATGTCAAAGATCCGGAAAACGATGGAGTCCTCTACGAAGAATATATGCTGTCCGGATATGATGAAAGAGCTTCTTACATAGAGATTCCTGCGGAAGCCGCATATGAACTGATGACAGCCGAGAGGCTTTTCTGGAGATACGGAGAGAGGTATTTATACAATCCTCTCAACGGCAGATCGGAGATCCTTCCCGATTCCGCATTGGATCATACCACTGAGTATTTCGATATTATAATCGATAAAAAATCCGGAAGCGAATTCAGGAGAAGCTATCAGATATTTGACAGGGATGTTATGGCAGATGTTGTCTCACTTCCCGGATTTATGGAAGCTGCCTATCCCTTCAGGGCAGGAGAACTCGGGTATCCCATAACAATCTGGATATCAAACAACGGAATGAGCCATGAGATACAAATTCCCGAAGATAAGATGCATGATCTTTTTGATGCGACTATCGAGGATTTCAGGGCTAATTACTCCCTTGATTATCTGGAAATGAAAAACAGCGTAGAGGCTTATTGTCTGGAATGTCAGTACTATGTGAAATCTCCCCGTGCAGGAGATGACGCTTACTGGACATACACACTGAACCTTTATGTAACCGATCTTGATGTACGTACCATCGCAGTTCTTGAGGAACTGGGGCTTCAGGATTATAAGTACGATCCTGATTCACTTAATGAATGGGATTATTATGAGTACGGATACTACGATGGTTATTGACCTTTCTGTTTTTGACTTTTTGTGGTGATATCTTATAATATTTCTGCATACAGATATTTGCGGAAAACGTAGGATATGAAAGATATAGCCGTAACAAAAGATCATAAGTCAGCAGCCGCGATCGCAATATGCTTATTGTCGGTCGCGGCTGTTTGTATGCTGTTTGCAGCAAATATCATCGTCCCTTTTATGATGGACGATTTCTGGTATTCCACCGATCTTACGACGGGAGAGCCTTTGTCCGGCCTCTCGGATATTATCAGATCCCAGGTCTGGCATTATCTCAACTGGGGCGGAAGATCCATAACCCATGCTTTTCTCCAGCTCTCCCTTATGAGCGGTGAAAGAGCTGCGGATGTGATCAATACGATCATGACCTTAGTGCTGGTCTTAGAGATGGGCATTCTTGCCGGTAATTCATACGGTAAAAAGAAACCGGTGCTGTACGCTTTGATGTTTGGAATGTTGATTGCCTTGTGTCCGAATCTCAGGATGAGCATGCTTTGGCAGGCGGGATGCGCAAACTATGTATATTCATCGGTGTGGATACTTGCATTTTACATCGTCTATATAAGAGCGCTTGATCCTGATAAAAAGGATCTTCCCATGGCAGTAATATTTTTGCTGCCTCTGGGGCTTATAACGGGATGGAGTACCGAAAATATGGGCCCCTCAGCATGTGCGGTAGCGGGTCTTATCACCTTTATGATGTTTAAAAAGGGCACCGCAAAAGGTATGAAGCTCGTATGGATGATCGAAGGCGTCATAGCCTCACTGGCAGGCTCTGCAATCTGCATACTTGCTCCCGGTAATTCCGTCAGAACTCTCGACAGCGTGGATGATCTGGCACTGACATTTCCCGAGAGACTTCTTCAGATGCTTAAGGGCATAGGTGATTATCTGTTCCCTGCTCTCGTGATACTTGTTTTTTCAATCATAATTTATAAATCGAACGTAAAAGACAAGATACCTGCATTTGTATTATATCTGCTCCTGGGTGCACTTTTATCATACGGAGCAATGATCATGTCGCCACATTACCCCGACCGCGCTGCATTCGGTACATGTGTATTGATAGAAGCTGCATCGGGTGCACTGATGGTGAGAGCCCTTTCGAATGAGAAAGGGAACAGGTTTGAAGCGGTAACGATAATGATGCTTCTTTCGTCCGTCTTAGTATTGTTATACGTTTTGGTCTAGTGATAATGGATAAATTCTTATCATCCAAAAAGAATACGGGAATTATACTGATTGCCGAGGCTCTTGCGGTATTTGCAATGGCCGTTTTGACGATTCATGATACCAATACCGCAACGGGAACGGGATACTGGTTTCTGCTTAAGTTTAATGTTCTCGGCAGAACTTTCTGGGATCTTGCGGTGGATGCCCTGCTTGTACTTACCGTGATCGCACTTACCCTGATCCCCGTGATCATCCTTAAGGGAAAGCTCACGGATGCGTTTTTGTTTTTCCTGGCTAACGCTGCGTTAAATACATATATCAGGCCTGACAGATTACTGTCTCTTTTTACGGGCTCGTCCGTTGAAAGATCGGATGCCTTATATGCGCTTTTATCATTTCTTCCCGGACTGTTTTTGATAGTTGCATTTACCATAGCTTTGTCCGCTCCGAAGATGTATTTGTACTTTGGGCAGGCCGCATGTTTGATCGTTCTTGGTATCTGTTTGCCCGGATTATCCGAAGTAACAAGGTTTGCGGCAGGCTACACTGCTCTTATCCCGTACCTCGGATACCTGGTTTCCGAAAGGGATGATAAGAATGTGTTGTATATAAGAATTCTTCCCGGAACACTTTTTTGCCTGTGCGGAATATGGCGTCTGATAATGGTACTGTCCACCTATCATATATAATTACCGCACCCTGTATGCTATAATCTGTCTATGCGTCTAAACATTAAATTTGAAAAAAAATCTGAACTTATACCTGTACTTTCGCTCACCGCAGCCGGATTTACCGGTCTGTGTATTTTGCTTAAAGATTCCGGATATGGACAGGATATGTTTTGGACCCTTTATTCCATATTGGTATTGGGTTTTCTTTTCATAGCGGAAAGTAATTTGTATTCCCTTATGCAAAAGGACGGAAGCGTATCAAAGAGGATCGCAAAGTATGCGTTTGTATTCGGTACTCTGTTCGGAATTGCTACAGATGCCGGATATCAGTTTGCACGCACCGAAATGACCCTTCCCGGACTTAAGGGTAAGTTCATTATTTTCGTTACGGGCCTGTTTTTGTCTGCTGCATTTCTTCCCGCAACCTACAGGATATTCAGATTCGTTGAAGGACTGTATCCTTCACTTACCGTTAAAGAGGAAAAGAAGATAAAGCCCGGCAAGGCATTTTTCATATGTCTGATCGTTCTCCAGCTTTTCTGGCTTCCGGCTTTCCTTGCTTATTATCCCGCCATCATGAGTTATGATTTCAACAGACAGTTTTGGGAGGCAGTAAGAGGATATCTCTTTTTCTTCGAGTATCAGCCGCTTTCTCATACATTCCTCATAAGAATGGCATATCTGCTGGGGCTGAAGATGGGAGACCTTGCTAAGGGAATGGCGGTGCTTGCATTTTTCCAGAGTATGATCCTTTCGTCATCAATCTCTGCGGGAATTGTTTATGTCTATAAAAAATCAGGCAAAAAACCTGCCCTTTTCTGGCTGGTTCTTTTTGCACTTCTTCCTTTTAATCCCGTACTTGCAATAAGTATGACCAAGGATATCATATTTTCCGCATTCTTTGCGTTCGTGATCTTACTTGTCTGCAATATGAAAGACGGAGTAAGGGGTCTTTCCTGCGTACTCTTTTTTATCTGCGGAATAGTTAATATCCTGTTCAGAAACAATGCCCCCTATGCGATGATCTTCCTGGTTCCCGCATTTATGCTCGTCGAAAAAGGAATTTTGAAAAAACTTCTTATGTCACTTATGGTCATTGTTACGATCATCTGCGGACTGGGAAGCAAGACTCTTATCAGAACCACGATGAGTGCAATACCCGGTTCCAAGACGGAGATGTTCAGCGTTCCCATTGTTCAGATGACCAGGGTTATTAAATATCAGAGAGAAAATCTGACCGAAGAGCAATACACCATCCTTATGAAATACATCACCGATTTTGTATGGGGAACTTACAATCCCTATATTGCCGACGGACCCAAGGGACAGGTGTCTCTCTACAACGAAGAGGCATGGACAGGTGACTACAAAGCTCTGTTAAAGGATTATATTATCCTTGGAAAAGCATATCCCAATGATTACCTTGATGCCTTTTTGGGACTTACTCTGGGCTATTGGTTCATCGATGACAAGAGTCATTGCGAGATGCTTGATTACGGGCCGGATTCAGACATGGGACTGCTCTATACCTTTAATGCTTCCTTCAATGAAAATATTCCCGAAGGCATAGCATCACATTCCTATCTCCCCGGAGTTGAGAGAATGTATTCCGAGATAGTAAACGGAAATTCATATTATAAATGGCCGGTTATTTCATATCTGATGAGACCCGCATTTTATATGTGGCTTTTCATACTTTCCATTTTTGCGGCTCTTTATAAGCGCAGTAAATACAGTATGGCTGTATTTGCATATCCCTTGTTATATTTCTGCACGATGCTGCTTGGCCCTACGGTCAACTTCAGATATGTATATCCGTTCATAGTCTCGCTTCCCATCATGACGGCTTTCGTCCTGTCGGAAAAAAAGAACTATGGTAAAGAAACGGAGGAATCCAAGTGACGGATACCGGCGCTGACAGAAAAAAGACCGGGGAAAACAGATCCCGTTCGGCGATCGCATGTATGATCGTCCTTACCGGGATTGTGCTTTCGTGTCTGACTGCCGTATTCGGTGGGGATATTCTTCCGGATTATCACGACAAACTGTTCCATCTTCGAAGACTGGCAGCTCTTGCGCAGACTCTTAAATCAGGTTATTTCCCCGTAAGGATATATTTTGTGATGAATCAGGGCACCGGGTATGCGATGCCTGTTTTTTATCCCGATCTTTTTCTGTATCTTCCTGCTTTTCTGGTAAATGTGGGTGTTCCCCTGGGCATTTCTTATAACTTTTATGTGATCCTGTTCAATGCGGTAACGGGAGTGGTTACATACTTTTCCGTAAGGGGAATACTTAAGGGAGAAAAGATTGTTTCCGCGGTGGTCTCTTTTGTATATGTGCTTTCGGTTTACAGACTGACGGATGTGTATATAAGGGATGCGGCCGGCGAATATACGGCCATGGCATTTCTTCCTTTTGTGATTTGGTGTTTCATAAGGGTCTACAGGGAAGATAAACGTGATGGTTTTACCGAAATATTAAAAAATGCTTCACTTCTGGGCCTGTCAATGGCTCTTCTTACGGTATCACATGTTCTCACCACAATGATGGCGGCGGGAATGCTTTCGGTATGTGCGATAATTCTTTTCAAAAAGACCTTCAGGAAGAATGTGATATTAACCCTTGTCTTTTCCGTTTTGATATTCCTGGGGCTTACTGGCTATGTTCTGGTACCGATGATAGACTACATGGTATCCGATACATACCTTGTAAGCGAATCTTCAAATATCATGAGGGGCTTTTACCCGGGATGGAGAGATCTTCTGGAGATCATCCCCTCCGGAAGCGGATCGGGTATCGCATTTGATATAAAAATGCCCACAGCCATAGGACCTGCCATAACCGCGATCCTTACCGCCTGGGTTGTAAGAACATTTATCCTTTTTATAAAGGGAAAGAGATCCGGAGATATGAAAAAGGTATTTCCCCGTTCGTTTCCCGCTGAGGTGATCCTGTTTGCGGTCACAGGAAACTGTCTGTTCATATCAAGTAAGTATTTTCCATGGACATTTATAGAGCAGAGCGGAGGCTTATTGAGATCCGTATTTTGCAGTGTTCAGTTTTCATGGAGGTATATAGGGCCTGCTACGGTCTGCGCTTGTGTTCTCGCTTCTTACCTTATAAGTGACCTCAAAGCATCGTCAAAAACTCTCTCGGGATGGTTTATGGCTATGATCATGATCCTGGCAATTGTCCCGGCTGTTATCCTACAGATACGTGCCATGTCCGAAAATGGTCATGCGGTGATAAAAAAGGGCGAGGAGATAGGAATAGTAAGTGATGAACTATATTTCCCCGTCTCTTGGAACAGGGATGCGGAATATCCGGAAATCCCCGAAGCCTCCGGCTGTAATGTTGATTCATATGCAAGAAACGGAGGAGATTGGATCGTAAGTGTAAGTGAAACGGCGGAGAATGCGACTCTGACATTTCCCGTAGTGTACTATAAAGGCTATGTCACGGTATCGGAGTCGGGTGATAGATTAAAGACTCTTCAATCACCCGACGGACGTATCCTGGTTGAACTTCCTCAGGGCTTTTCCGGAGAACTGAAGCTGGGATTTAAAGAGCCTTTTTTATGGCGCTTTGCCGAACTCTTAAGCCTTGTATCAATAGAAGCGGTCATCCTGGTGTTTACCCGCAGGAAAAAACGGAGGTTACCGGTATCAGAATAATCATCACCGACCTGAATGAAACTTATCCGGATGAAATGCCCGGAATTCTGGGATTGTCCGAAAGAGATGAATGCATCAGAGTTTCCTGTAAAGATATTTCCGGCAGGAACATGTATTGCACGGATGAAGCCTATGCCGAGATAAGGAGCAGGCTGTCCGGGTACCTTTATCCGTATTCGGGGATTCATTTTATCGATACCGGAAATTACCATTATATGTCCCGTATTTTTACTTCGTTTGCGGATATCAAATACGACCTGATACTCATGGATAATCATAACGATATGCAAAGAGCGGGATTTGGGGATATACTCAGCTGCGGAAGCTGGGCTTTGGATGTTCTGGAAAAAGACGAAAATCTGAGTTCTCTCTATGTGTACGGCCCCGCAGTATACGAAGCGGAAGGTGAGATATGTGATGTTTCCGTATGCGGGAAAAGCATTACCGGAAGGCTGTACCGCGGCAAAGGATATGAGAGCGGAGTGCATCCGGTATATCTTTCTGTTGATAAGGACATACTTGATACCGGAGAATGTATCACCAATTGGGATCAGGGCACATTATCTCTTCCGGAACTGACGACCCTTATAGATATGTGTCTTAGAGACAGAGTTCTTATAGGTGCCGACGTGTGCGGCGGTATATCGGAGTCGGATCCGGAGTGCAGGGAGGATATTCTTTTTAAGAATGTAGGGTCCGACAGAAAACTGTTGGAAGTGATAAGGAAATATTTTAAGGAATGATGAGCGTACTGCCTGAAGAATTCATAGGGAATATGAAAGCGTTACTGGGAGAAGAAAAATATCGTCTCCTTGAAGAGTCATATTCCGAAGAACCGGTTCAGGCACTTAGGATCAATCCTTTGAAAAAAGGATCTGAAGAAGCGGCCGATATCAGTTCACTTTTAAATCTGCAAAAAATACCTTTTGAAGAAAGCGGATATTACTTCGATCCGGAGAAAACACCGGGCAGAAGACCCTTCCATGATGCAGGAGTGTATTATATCCAGGATCCCGGTGCAATGGTTCCCGGTGCGGTTCTTACTCAGAGTCAATTTTTCAAAAAACTGAGCGAAAGCAAAAACGGTCTGAAGGTTATAGATCTGTGTGCTTCCCCGGGAGGAAAATCCACCCAGATCGCTCAGGCAATGGCGGGAAAAGGGCTTCTTGTTTCCAATGAGATAAACAGGTCACGTGCTGAGGTACTTGCGGGCAATATAGAAAGAATGGGTATCACAAACGCCGTGGTATTAAACGAATCGACGGATAAACTTGCGGACAGATTCGAAGGATATTTCGATGCGGTGGTTGTGGATGCTCCCTGCTCGGGTGAAGGCATGTTCAGAAAAGATCCGGAAGCCATAGCCCAGTGGAGTTCAGAAAATGTTGAAATCTGTGCTGCTAGGCAAAAAGGTATTCTGGAGAATGCGTACAGAATGCTTAAGCCCGGAGGAATCCTTCTTTATTCGACATGCACCTTCGAAAAAGATGAAAACGAGGACAGGGTGGAGTATCTTATGAGTTCCCATCCCGACATGAAGCTCGAAGACATCTCTTATATCAAGGAAAAAGCTCCGGGATGCTCTGATGGTGTGGCACCATGTGAAAAATCCATGAGACTTATGCCCCCCGGATTTAAAGGAGAGGGACAGTTTTCCGCGCTGCTTTCCAAAGACGGTGATTCGGAAAATGCATTTCCTTTCGGCGGATTCGAAAATGCATCCAAGATAAAGGATATGAAACCTCTCGAAAGTTTCCTTAAAGAGACTCTGACGGAAGAAGCTGCGGGGAAGATACTTAAGGCAAAAGACAGATTCAGACTTTTTGGCGATAACCTGTATATCATGCCGGAAGATACTCCTTCGCTTTCGGGACTCAAGGTCTTAAGATGCGGACTTTGCATAGGCACGTTTAAAAAGGACAGATTCGAACCTGCCCACGCCCTTGCGCTCGTCCTGGGAAAAGAAGACGTTAAGCTGTTTGCGGATAAGGATGAAGAAACGGCGGAGACATACGTACGCGGAATGACACTTGAAGGAGAAGGAAGCGGATGGTGTCTTGTGGGAGTATGCGGTTATTCTCTTGGATGGGGGAAAGCCTCCGGAGGAAGGATTAAGAATCATTATCCGAAGGGATTGAGGATTGTCGGATGAAACCTGACATCAAAATAATTTATGAAGATAGCGGCTGCATAGTCGTATATAAACCTGCGGGAATAAGCGTACAGACTGCAAGGACCTCCGAGGAAGATGTTTGCAGTAAGCTTAAGAATCATCTTAAGGGGGGATACCTTGGGGTGGTTCACAGGCTTGATCAGCCTGTTGAAGGGCTTCTTGTTTTTGCCAAAAATAAAAAGACCGCGGCGGCCCTTACAGAGCAGCTTCAGAGCGGCAGACTTAAGAAATCCTACAAGGCTGTTGTGCTGGGAGAGATTAAAGAGGGCGGAACGGATATATGTTACATGAGGAAAAATGCTTCCTCGGAATGTGAGATAGGAGAGGGAGATGATTATAAAAGAGCGGAGCTTTCATATGAGCCCGTTTCTTCCAAGGACGGAACGACACTTCTTAATGTGAAGATAGGCACGGGACGATTCCACCAGATTAGGGCGCAGCTTTCACATCTCGGTTATCCCATTCTGGGAGATCTTAAATACGGCAGTGAAGAGAGCAGGCGCGTATCTTCCGAGAAGGGAATAAGGACGGTTGCCCTTTGTGCCGATCATTTGGAATATACGGATCCTGATTCCAAAAATATCAGGAAGTTTGACACGGTTCCTCAAAATACGGCATTTGATATATATGATCTTTAACGCAATCAGTAAAATAACCGGAATAGAAAAAGATGCAAACAACCGGGGAGTAGCCTGCGCCTTGAAATACGCGGCAGATATTCTCCTTTGGTTTGCAGTCTTTTTTTATTTGACGGTAACGGGCGCAGTGCTGCCTTTGTACCTTCCCGGTTATGAGATGCTTGGAACGGAAAGAGGACAGTTCTGGATAAAGCTCCTTTTGATATCAGGTAAGGCGCTTCTTGTTCCCATAGCGGTTTACGTTCTGTATCTTATCGTCAGCTTTATAAGGGATGGAGTGCTTAAGAAGCCTGTGCTTTATCCCGCAGATATCCCGGCTGTACTTTTCCTCATATCCGTTACGGTTTCTTATGCCTTGTCCGATGAAAAACAGATCGCTCTGTACGGGGAAAGAGGCTGGTATATCGGTCTGATCGCTTATCTGTCTGTCGGAATCGGAGTTTTGGTGATTCCCAGACTCGGCAGGGCAAAAAATCCTTTCTTACCGATTATCATGGCCGCATCATTTATAGTCTGTGTGATCGGCATCATCCAGGATTTTGCGGGAAATGTGTTCGGTTTTGACGGATGGAGTGCGGATAAGGTATCCACCATAGGAAATGCAAACTGGTTCGCCGGATATCTGATGACCGTAATGTTTACCGGAGTTTCCGCATATTTCCTTACCCGCAAAAGAAACAGGAGCAAGAAAGGCCGCACAGAAACGATACTTACGGTTTATCTGCTTGTCGTATTTTATATGATGATCGCACAGGGATCCGCGTCGGCATATCTTGCTTTATGGGCTGTCCTGCTTGCTCTTATGATAATTTCAGGAAGGAATCCGGGGGTTCTTCAGAGGGTTCTCGGTCTGATGCTGTTATGCGCCGTAAGTAATCTGATTCATGCAATATATGTCGCTTTTGGCGGTGTGAGCAGACCCAACGATCCTATAGGAAGATTTATCGAAAAGCCTGTCGTTGCGGTATTGCTGCTTATACTGACTGCGGTAGTGTATGCAGGGACCGGATATTTTGCACGAAAAGGTAAGGAGATCAAAGTAAACATAGGTATAATACTCACCGTCATGACACTTTGCGCGGCATTGGTATTTACACTTCTTCTTATCGCAAACACCGGAAGCGGAGTGGGATATCTCGGTAAAGAAGGTTCGCTGTTTTGGTTTGATTATCATTGGGGAAGCTCAAGAGGAGCCACATTAAGCATAGGCATGGAAGTCTTCAAAGGAATGAGTCCTTTTGAGATGTTATTCGGCAAGGGGCCGGATACATTTTACTCATTCCTGACGAGCGGAAGATTTCCCGAAACTCTGGCAAAATGCAACGAGTATTTTGGCGGGGCAAGACTTACCAACACGCACTGCGAACTTTTGACAATGCTAATAAATACGGGTATTGCGGGAACGGTTTCTTTTTACGGACTGATGATATGCGTGATGATCAAAGGCTTCCGTAAAAAGAAGGTAACCTCTCTTGCTTGCTCATTATGTATTCTCGCGTATATAATCAATAATATTTTCAGTTTTCAAACTGCGGTTAATGTATCACAGCTTGCACTGGTCCTGGGGTTTGGGGCGTGGGCTGTTATACCGGATAAATCGGAGGACAGATGAACGGATTAAAGGTAGTAAAAGTTGCAGAGCTCAGAGCTAAACTTGCAGCCATACCTGCCAAGCTTTTGCTGGCGGTTCTGGCTGTCGGCGTATTGTTCTGGGATACCGACCTTGAAAAGACTTTTGCTAAGATATCGGATAACCCCGCCTATGCCGTCGTAAGGTTCTTGGTAATCTACGGCGTTCTTTCCTATCTGTATTTTTTTATAAAGATCTTCCATAATTACCTGATCGGAATTCTGGTAGCTGCCGCGGTGGCATATGCGCTTTACACCATAAAGGGCAATTTTACCGGAAACATACGGAACATATTTTGGGGAATCATGATATTCGGCGGACCGGTTTTGGATCTTCTGAGATTCGTCAGATACAGAAACATGAAGCGGGAAGTCATAGAAGAGTCCGAGGAATATAAGGATAAGATTGATGATATCTACGACAACGTGCACGGATATGATGAAGGCTATGATGCGGGATACGAGAGAGGATATTCCCGCGGAAGAAATGAGACCATAGACTGGTATGAAAGAGAACGCATTGAATCATCCGGTTACGATGAAGAATATGACGATGATGATTATATAGAGGAAAAAGAACGAATGCCGGAGCTTCCAACCGGTTTCTTTGAAGGATGCAAATCTCCTGAAGCGATAAAAAGAAGATACAGGGATCTTTGCAAAGTTTATCATCCCGACAACGGAAACGGCTCGGAAGCGATCTTCAATGCCATATGCGATGAGTACAACCGATTAATGGACGAATAATGCCATTTGTGGTAGATTAGTCTATTATATTTGAAAAGAAAGACGTTCGTTACGCGACGCCGAAAAGGAAGGTGATAGGTATGCAGAATAAAGGACCTTATTACATTACAACGGCAATAGCCTACACATCAGGCAAACCACATATAGGAAATTCTTATGAAATAGTTATGGCTGATGCAATCGCCAGACATAAAAGACAGCAGGGATTTGAAGTCTTTTTCCAGACTGGAACCGATGAGCACGGCCAGAAGATAGAGGAAAAGGCTGAGGCCGAGGGCATCTCCCCCAAGGAGTTCGTCGACCGTATAGCCGGCATCATCAGGGGCATCTGCGACAACCTGGATGTTTCTTACGACAAATTCATCCGCACCACAGATGCGGATCATGAAGCCCAGATACAGAAGATCTTTAAGAAGATGTATGACAAGGGCGATATCTATAAGGGAGCTTACGAGGGAATGTATTGCACTCCCTGTGAATCATTCTGGACGGAGAGCCAGCTCGTCGACGGAAAGTGCCCCGACTGCGGACGTGAAGTAAAGCCCGCCAAGGAAGAGGCATACTTTTTCAAGATGAGCAAGTATGCCGACAGACTCATGAAGTATTATGACGAGCATCCCGAGTTCATCCAGCCCGTATCCCGCAAGAACGAGATGGTCAACAATTTCTTAAAGCCCGGACTTCAGGATCTTTGTGTATCCAGAACCTCGTTTAAATGGGGTATCCCCGTTACTTTTGATGAGAAGCATGTGGTGTATGTATGGCTTGATGCTCTCAGCAACTATATCACCGGTATCGGATACGATGCAGACGGCAACAGCTCCGATATGTACAAAAAGTTCTGGCCCGCAGATCTTCATCTTATAGGAAAGGACATCATCCGTTTCCATACGATCTACTGGCCCATATTCCTTATGTCTCTTGAAGAGCCCCTTCCCAAGAAGGTATTCGGACATCCCTGGCTTCTTCAGGGCGGCGAGAAGATGAGTAAATCCAGAGGCAATGTTATCTATGCCGACGATCTTATCTCACTCTACGGCGTGGATGCGGTCCGTTACTATGTACTCCACGAGATGCCTTACGAAAATGACGGAACCATCACATGGGAGCTCATGACCGAGAGATACAATTCCGATCTAGCGAACATCCTCGGAAATCTCGTTAAGAGAACGATCTCCATGACCAATAAGTACTTTGACGGTGTTGTAACAAAGACAGGTGCCGAAGGTGATGCAGATGCTGATCTTAAGGCAGTCGTTACCGCCGCAAGGGATAAGGTCGCAGCGAAGATGGATGATCTCAGGATTGCCGACGCCATCGACGAAGTATTTGCGATCTTCAAACGTTCCAATAAATATATCGATGAGACCGAGCCCTGGACTCTTGCCAAGGATGAAGCGGGTAAGGACAGACTTGCGGAGGTTATGTATAACCTTACCGAGTCCATCGCCGTGGGAGCAAATCTCCTTTATTCCTTTATGCCCGAGACCGCAAAGGCCATCCTTGCACAGATCGGTGAAAATGATCTGAGAGATTATGAGGATCTTGATAAGTTCGGCCTTTTCGAGTCGGGAAAGAAGGTTACCGCAGATCCCGAGACGCTCTTTGCACGCCTTAATCTTGAGGATATAATGAAGAAGGTAGAGGAGATTCGTGCAGCTCAGAGAGCGGAGTATGAAAGAGAAAACGGAATCGCTTCCGAAGAGAATTCCGAAGAGGCCGGTGACGGTATCGATCTTGAACCCAAGCCGGAGATCAGTTATGACGATTTTGCAAAGCTCCAGCTTCAGGTCGGACAGATCATCTCCTGCGAAGAGGTTCGGGGGTCCAAGAAGCTCCTTTGCTCACAGGTTAAGATCGGAAGTAAGACAAGACAGATCCTTTCCGGCATCAAGTCGGGTTATTCGGCTGAAGAGATGGTCGGAAAGAAGGTTGTCGTACTCACCAACCTTGCACCCCGCCAGATTGCAGGTCTTACAAGCGAAGGAATGCTCCTTTGCGCGGAGAATGCCGAAGGAGAACTTTCTCTTCTCGGCATAGACAAGGATATGCCTGCCGGTGCGGAAATAGGATGATTACGGAAGGAGAACTTCCATGAAAAAAGAAGAATTCTATTTTGATTCAAGGGACGGAAAATCGAGTATACATGGAGTAAGGTGGATGCCTGACAAAGGCGAAGCCGGGGCAAAGGGTATAATTCAGATCGTCCACGGAATGGAAGAATACGTGGGCAGGTATGAAGGTTTCGCCGAGTTTATGACTTCAAACGGATTCATTGTAACCGGAGAGGATCATCTCGGACACGGCGGAAGCGTTGCCGAAGGCCAGACCAAGGGATACTTTTGCGAGCAGGATCCCGCAACCGTTTTAGTCAGGGATGTTCACAGACTTAAAAAGATAACCCAGGAAAAATTCCCGGGTCTTCCCATGATCCTGATGGGTCACAGTATGGGTTCTTTTATCACAAGAAATTATATTTACCGCTACGGAACCGGTATTCAGATGGCCATAATAATGGGTACCGGTCAGCCGGGCCTGGGAGCCGTAAATGCGGGAGTTGCACTTGCCAAGCTGACTGCTCTGTTTAAAGGGGCCAAATGCATCCCCGCCATGGTGACCAAGATCAGCTTCGGTGGTTATACGGCCAGAATACCGAATCCCAGAACTCCGTATGACTGGCTCAGCGTAAACGAAAAGAACGTTGATGATTATATCGCGGATCCCGATTGCGGATTTGGTTTTACCGCAGGCGGATATCTGGGGATGTTCGAACTGATAAAGAGGATGGAGAAAGAGGTAAATATCGACGCCGTTCCCAAGGATCTTCCTCTTTTGTTCGTATCCGGCGAAGAAGATCCGGTGGGTGAATACGGTGAGGGTGTAAAAGCTGCTTCGGAGACCTATAAGGCAGCAGGCGTAAGAGACATTACCGTTAAGCTCTATCCCGGCGACAGACATGAGATCCTCAATGAGGATGATAAACAAACCGTTAAAGAGGATATCCTTGAATGGATAACGGCAAGGCTTCATTAACATCCCGAATCAGTTATGAATGGGCAGGTCCCGAAGATTGGACCGAAGCCATGTCTTTGGTATGGACAACCTTCATGGAATTTGAAGCTCAGGATTACGGCGAAGAAGGGGTCGGTCATTTTTTTGAATTCATCACGGACGACGACCTTCACAGGGCTTTCCTGAGAGGTGCATATCCCGTTCTGGTAGCCAGACTGGATGGCAGAATAGTGGGAGTCGGATCCGTTCGAAGCGGAAATCGTCTTTCCCTGCTGTTTGTTGCCAAGGACTTTCACAGAAACGGCATCGGATCGGAGTTGATAGACAGATTGTGCAGGTATTTGCGGGATGTCTGTCACGAAGACTGTATGATAGTAAAAGCGGCGCCTTATGCCGTGGAATTTTATAAAAAGATCGGTTTTATGCCCCTTGAGCCGGAGAAAAACATATCCGGTATCAGGGTTACGTCTATGGAACTGGTCTTTTAGAAGAGGTAAAACGTGCGTTTTTTAAATCCGGATTCAAAAGTAATGGTCATATTGACCAAGATAGCCGACCTTATGTGGCTCAACATCCTGACTCTGATCATGTGTATCCCTGTGATTACTGCCGGAGCGGCACTGACAGCCAAGGATTATATGTGCTATAAGCTCCTTAAAAACGAGGAAGCCGGCATAACCAAGGGCTTTTTCCATTCATTTAAGCAGAATTTCAGGCAGGCGACCATTATCTGGCTTCTTATGCTGGTGGTAATAGTTTTCATCGGAATTGATGTATTATTTGCCATCGGACTTACGGGAACGGGAAGTAATGTCATACGCGCCATTATCTACGCCGTTGCATTTTTCGTATATGTTGCATGCATAATGATCTTCCCGGTACTGGCGAGATTCGACAATACCGTAAAGGGAACCATAAGAAGCGGCCTTCATATGACGGTCGCAATCCTTCCCAAGGCCCTTCTCATGGGTATTTTGTACGTAATTCCGCCTTATGTGGGCCTGCATTGGTTCGCCTCGATCCCGGTGGTCATCATGTTCGGTATCAGTGCCCCCGGATATATCTCTGCAATGCTCTACAGAAAAGCATTTGAACAGGTTGAAAACAAGTTCTACGAAGAGCACCCCGAGCTTGCTCCCGAGACGGATCCCGTTGAGGAAGCAATGCAGGAAGCAATGAAAAGAGATACTAATTAAGTCTTTTTGACTACTGTCAAAACGACGAAAGCCTTAGTGTAAGGCTTGGACAAATTGCCTATATATTTAGAGTTTTTTAATTTTCCATGGCAAAATGACCAAACCTTTGACAAAAGTTTGTTTATCTCGGTTATTTGCAAGGATAATCGCGGATAGTATACTTCATACATGTATTGGGCGGCGAGACCGTCTTTAACAGGTATTCTGAAAGGAGTATTAAAAAATATGGCAAGTCTTTCACTTAAGCATATCACCAAGGTTTATCCCAACGGCTTCGAAGCAGTTAAGGACTTTAACCTGGAGATCAATGACCAGGAGTTCATCATCTTCGTAGGACCTTCCGGATGCGGTAAGTCAACTACCCTTCGTATGATCGCAGGTCTTGAAGATATCTCCGGCGGTGAGCTTTACATCGGCGACAAGCTCATGAACGATGTTGAGCCCAAGGATCGTGATATCGCGATGGTATTCCAGAATTACGCTCTGTATCCTCACATGACCGTTTACGATAACATGGCATTCGGCCTTAAGCTTCGTAAGGTTCCCAAGGATCAGATTGACAAGATGGTAAAAGAGGCAGCTCGTATCCTCGACCTCACCTCTCTTCTCGACCGTAGACCTAAGGCTCTTTCCGGTGGACAGAGACAGCGTGTTGCAATGGGACGTGCTATCGTTCGTAACCCTAAGGTATTCCTTATGGACGAGCCTCTTTCCAACCTC
>JAGCUO010000002.1 GCA_017962825.1 Lachnospiraceae bacterium
AATACAGGACAAAGAACAGATATACCGGCTTTTTATGCAGAGTGGTTTGCGGGCAGAATAAAAGAAGGCTTTGTCTGTGTCCGAAATCCGTATAATCCGAATCAGGTGAGCAAGTACAGGCTGGATCCGTCAGTAGTCGATGTGATAGGGTTCTGTACAAAGAATCCTGCACCTATGTTTCCGTATATGGATCTGATAAAGGATTTCGGCCAGTACTGGTTTGTGACGATCACGCCGTATGGACGGGATATCGAGCCGAATGTACCGGATAAACACCGCCTGATAGATGATTTCAAGAAACTGTCGGATATGGTAGGCGTGAAATCCATTGGATGGAGGTATGATCCAATTCTAATATCGGACAGATATACTGCTGAGTACCATTTACATGCTTTCCGGCAGATCGCGGAAAGTTTGAAAGGATATACTGAGACGGTGGTTATCAGTTTTATCGATCTGTATCCGAAAGTCAGAAGGAATTTTCCGGAGGCAAGGGCAGTTTCGCAGGCTGACAGATTAAGGCTGGGAAAAGAGATCATAAAGATCGCGACGGAATGCGGCATGACCGTCAAACCGTGTGCGGAAGGAAATGAACTGGCGGAGTACGGAGCTGATTGCAGCGGCTGTATGAAGATCAGCGATTATGAAAAGGCTATCGGAAAAAGACTTGCAGCACCAAAGAAGAAAGGTGCCAGAGCTGAATGTGCCTGCTATCTGTCCTGTGATATAGGCGCATACAACACCTGTCTTCATCTCTGCAGATATTGCTATGCTAATGCTGAGCCGGAAGTGATCTATTCACAGAACAGATTACATAATCCGGCTTCCCCGTTTTTGATCGGAAATTACAGGGATGGAGACAGCATACATGAAGTGCCTCAGGTATCATGGATAGATATGCAGGAAAGCCTGGATATCGAAGTGGGAATGTAGGAATACAAAGAAAAGAATAGTTTATGATTATAGAAACAGAAAGACTCCTGCTAAGGGAGTATACACCGGATGATTTTGATGCTTTATATGAAATAATGTCGGATGCCGAGACGACGAGGCAAACAGGATCACACATGTCTCCGTGATCCATAGGGATCATTATGATGAAAGAATATGAACATTTACTCCGGGTTTCGGCCATTAAGGTGGTCGGAACCCGGAGTTTTAGCGTCAGCCTATACGGGAGCGAAAACGATATTAAAGATATCTGAAATATTGACATAGTAACTGTGAGGGATAAATAATATAATAAACATGACATACAGATGGCACGTTCGTCTTGATAGGATATATGCGGAGTATGCGGAATGAGGATAGACAGACTTATCGGAATACTTTCAATTCTTCTTCAAAAAGAGATGACTACGGCTCCTGAACTTGCCGAGCACTTTGAAGTATCCAGGCGAACGATCAACAGGGATATAGAAGCTCTTAGCAATGCCGGGATACCGATTAGGACAACTCAGGGTTCGGGTGGCGGAATCTGCATAATGAACGGATATCGAATGGATAGAACCATTCTTACTTCCAAGGATATGCAGATGATACTGGCAGGGCTTCGAAGTCTTGACAGCGTAAGTGGAAGCAGGTACTACGGACGGCTTATGGAGAAGATCCAGTTGGGCTCTTCCGGAATAGTAAGCGGAAGAGATTCTATTTTGATCGATCTGTCTTCTTGGTATCGAGATACTCTGGCTCCGAAAATAGAGATTATACAGGATGCGATAGAACTAAGCAGGAAGTTAAGATTTTACTATTATTCTCCAAAGGGAGAGACAGAAAGGGAAATTGAGCCTTATTATCTTATTTTTAAATGGTCCAGTTGGTATGTTTACGGATTCTGCAGATTACGTAAGGATTTCAGAATATTTAAACTGAATCGAATGGATAAGATTACCCTTGAAGATCTCTTTGAAAAGAAAACGGAGGTTCCTTATCCGGATATGGACGGGGAAAAAATATACCCGACAACCGGAAAAGTGAAAGTGATCTTTGATTCTTCATTAAAATGGAGGCTCATAGAAGATTACGGGGTAAATTCATACACTGAACTTCCTGACGGAAAGCTGCTGTTCGAACATGATTATCCGGATGATGAATGGCTGATTTCCTGGCTTCTTTCTTTTGCAGATCAAGTAACTGTAATCGAACCGGAGAGGATCAGAGAGAAGATTACCAAAATCACTTCCGACATTACGAGTAAGTATATGAATGGAGGAACAAAATGAACAAAGAAGCAATGTACAAGGAAATCGATGAGAAATTTGAAGAATTAAAGTCAGCTCTTGAGGGAGATGATCTGACGAAGATCAGAGAACTGACTTTGGAACTTCACGCGTTGGTTCATCCTGCAGAGATATCAGGTAGAAAAGAAAAAACTATTGCAGATCTTGTCCTGGATTATATGCTGGAAGGGCATCATAATGAAGAGGTTCCGAGAGAGACTTGGGATACGGATCTTCATTATGCGGGTACAAAGACAGTTCCTATATGCTGGCAGTTCTGGCATACATATAGAATAGAAGATTTGGTCAGCAATATTCTTATGGAGAATGGAAATCAGATCTTTAATGATGATTGGCAGAAAAGAATAAATTCTTCCATAACCGACACGGGTAATGCTCTTGAGTATGATGAAGTGTTTGCGTGGGGCAAAGAAATAAATGCAGAAGAACTCAAGAACTACATGATCACGGTTGGTAAGAATACCAGACGGATCCTGTCTGAGCTTACACTTGAACAGATCAAGTCCATGGTTCCCGAAGAATGGGTAATGAGAATATTGGAGGAAGGCGGTGTAACAACCGATTTCCGCTCAGTATGGCTACTGGTGTTCTGGGGCAGACTCACTATAGGCGGCATGATACTCACACCCATGACATCGCACCATATGATGCATCTTCCGACAAGTGTAGAAAAGATCTTAGGAAAATAACGCACGGAATAAAGAGAATGAATAGCCTTTTCGTTGATCAGAAGGAGCGAAACATATGAGTATTCCATCGTTGATACTGGGAAATTATATAATGGTTTAAGAAAATAACTCTATCTGACAAAACAAAGCAAGTAAGGACAGGTTTCAGATCTTGTATGAACATATAATTCTTTGTGAAAGGAGGGATACCGATGGATTGGATAAAGACTGTAAATAATGCCATAGGATATATGGAGGATCATCTTACCGATCAGGTAACGGTTGGCGATATTGCCGCACATGTAAATCTTTCGGTGTTTCATTTTCACAGAGCGTTTACGATGTTTACCGAAATGTCACCCGCAGATTATCTGCGTAAAAGGCGCCTTTCGCAGGCGGGTGCGGAACTTGTAAACGGAGATGAAAAGGTAATCGATATTGCACTTAAGTACGGTTACGAAACACCGGAGAGTTTTTCCAAAGCTTTCACAAGATTCCATGGCATATCACCCATGCAGGCCAAAAAGGGAAGTCCGATTCAATTCATGAGCAGGTATACAGTAAAAATTGCGATTGAAGGAGGACAGATTATGGAATACAAGATTGAAAAAATGGAAGCTATTGAATTGCTTGTTCGTTCTAAGACATTTCATGCAGAGACAAGCGAGACTGAAATCCCGAAATTCTGGGATGAGTACCTGGCAGACGAGGAATGCAGGAAGGTGCCTTGCTACCTGGGTGTATGCACGCAGCAGAAAACAGGCGGAGATGAGTTTAAGTATGGAATCGGATGTAAGGCATCGGATTTTAATGGGGTACCGGCCGGATTTGAGATAGTTCGAATTCCGGAATATACATGGGCTGTTTTTAAGTGCAAAGGTCCTTCACCTGATGCCATTCAGAAAATGTGGGACCGTATCTATAAAGAGTGGCTTCCTGTTTCCGAGTACGAGTTGATACCAGATTATGATATAGAAAATTACCTTCCGGGTGATCCTTCATCTCCCGATTATGTAAGTGAGATCTGTATCCCCGTAAGAAGCAGCAAATAGTTAAGTACGTGTAGCGGGCAATCAATAGGAGATATACCGAAGAATATTTAAAAAGCCCTTGCAATTTTGCCTGATAAAGGGTATAAGAATTAAGGAATAAAGTCAGGGGAGCTTGTGTAGCAGGCTGAGAGGAAGTAATCAAACTTCGACCCTTTAACCTGATGCGGATAATGCCGTCGTAGGAAGTCATACACAAGGATTTTTTACAGGAGGATGCCCAAAGGGTATTCTCCTGTTTTTTTATCTCATGGGAAAGGAGGGAACATACCACATACGTGGCGGACTGAGGGGGAGCGCCCTGAGTCTTGTAAATATGCGATGGGAAGCCGTGTTCCGGCGTGAGAGGATGCCAGTAAGCATCGACCGAACCACTGTGTGGTAAACCCTGTTTACTCAAAGGAGAAATCAAGTCATGAAAAAAACAAATACTAAGAAACTGGCAATTGCCGGTGTTTACTGCGCTGTAGCCGTTGTGGGAAGTCTGTTTTCTTTTCCTGTGTTGGGAAGTAAATGTGCTCCCGTTCAGCACATGGTAAATATACTTTGTGCGGTTACTCTCGGACCTTTTTACGGAGTTGCCGTTGCATTTGCCGCATCACTGATCCGTAATCTGCTCGGCCTTGGCAGCCTGATGGCTTTTCCCGGCAGTATGTTCGGCGCATTACTTTGCGGAATTGCTTATAACAAAACAAAGAATATACCTGTGACACTTATAGGCGAAGTATTCGGAACAGCGATTCTCGGAGGGTTATGTGCTTATCCCGTTGCGATTTTCCTAATGGGAAAGAATGCGGCGGAACTCGCATTTTATATTTATATAATTCCATTCCTGATCTCAACTGCCGGAGGGGCGATCATTTCGGCGGTTTTGATATTCAGTCTTAAGAAATCAGGAATTCTTCAAAATATGCAGGAATCTTTGAATAAATAAGATGGGGGGGTAAAGAAATGTTTCGGGAAATGTTTGAGAATGTAAGAAGTAAGAATCCGCTCATACACAATATTACTAATTATGTAACTGTTAATGATTGTGCAAATATTGTGATCGCATGCGGAGCATCTCCCATCATGGCGGATGACAAAGATGAAGTAGCGGATATTACGTCCATATGCAGCGGATTAAATATCAATATCGGAACTCTTAACAGCCGCACGATTCAGTCAATGCTGATTGCCGGGAAAAAGGCAAACGAATTAAATCATCCAGTAGTTCTTGATCCTGTCGGAGCAGGTGCGTCAAAACTCAGAACTGAAACAGCTTTACGACTTCTTGAGGAAGTAAAGTTTACGGTCATCAGAGGAAATATCTCGGAGATCAAAGCTCTTGCTTCAGGAAGTTCTTCAACAAAAGGTGTGGATGCGGATGTTGCCGATAAAGTGACAGAGGAAAATCTTGATGATGTGGTAGCATTTGCAAAAGCTTTTTCCGAAAAAAGCGAGGCTGTTATTGCAATCACCGGAGTTATCGATATCGTAGCGGATTCAAAAAAAGCATTTTGTATACGAAACGGTCATCCGATGATGTCTTCTGTCACCGGAACGGGTTGTCAGCTTTCAGCTATGACCGCGGCATTTGTGACAGCAAATCCCGATCATCCTTTGGAAGCTGCGGCAGCTGCTGTCGCTGCCATGGGATATGCGGGAGAAGTTGCATTTGGAAGAATGGATAAGATGGATGGAAATTCTTCATACAGAAATTACATCATTGATGCGATTTACAATATGACTCCGGAGAAGCTGGAGAAAGGTGCTATATATGAAGTGCGATAAAAAAACAATGCTGCTTTATGCCGTGACTGACAGAGCATGGACGGGAAAACAAAGCCTGTATGAGCAGGTTGAGTCTGCACTTAAAGGCGGAGTGACATGTGTTCAGTTAAGGGAAAAAGAACTTGATGAAGAATCATTTCTGAAAGAAGCGATAGAAATATGTGAATTGTGCAAGCGCTATGAGGTTCCTTTTTTCATTAATGATAATGTGGAGATTGCCATTAAGTGCCATGCGGACGGAATCCATGTCGGACAGGAAGATATGCAGGCAAACAAGGTTCGTGAAAGAGTTGGAGATGAAATGATGATCGGGGTTTCGGTCCACTCCGTTGCTGAAGCACTCGATGCAGTTAAAAACGGAGCGGATTGTCTCGGAGTAGGTTCTATGTTTTCTACTTCTACGAAAAAGGATGTGGACATACTTCCGAAAGAGACGCTTCGTGATATATGCGCCGCCGTTGATATACCCGTGGTGGCGATAGGCGGTATAAATAAATCAAACATTTCGGAGCTTTCGGGATGCGGAGCGAATGGCGTTGCTTTGGTAAGTGCGATCTTTGCATCCGAAGATATTGAAGGTGAATGCAGGCAACTTCGTAAGCTGTCTGAAGAAATGATCAAAGCCTGAAAAAAAGCGCGGCAGACCGGGGGCACCACCTTATGCCGCTATATAAAACGATGCTGAGTGAAAGGAGAGTTTTTATGAAAATGAAAACAGCATTGACCATTGCGGGAAGCGACTGCAGTGGAGGCGCCGGAATTCAAGCAGATTTGAAAACAATGACGATGAATGGTGTTTATGCCATGAGTGCGATAACTGCACTGACTGCGCAAAACACTACCGGTGTAAGAGGAGTATTGGAAGTTACTCCTGATTTTTTGGGACAGCAGATAGATGCGGTATTTGAAGATATCCGTCCCGATGCTGTAAAGATCGGAATGGTAAGTTCAAGTGATCTTATAAAGGTCATTTCCGAGAGATTAAGAGATTACAATGCAGAAAATATCGTTTTGGATACGGTAATGGTAGCAACCAGCGGAGCAAGGCTTATCAGTGAGTCTGCTGTTGATACGCTTAAGGAGTATCTGATCCCGATAGCTTCAGTGATCACTCCCAACATTCCGGAAGCGCAGGTTCTGGCGGGTATGACCATTCAAAGCGAAGAAGATATGCTCTGCGCTGCCGAAAAGATCGGTAAGACATTTGGCTGCGCCGTATTGTTAAAAGGCGGTCACAGCATAAATGATGCAAATGATCTCTTATACCGTGACAGTTCGTATAAATGGTTCAAAGGAAAGCGGATCGATAATCCCAATACTCACGGTACCGGATGCACACTTTCCAGTGCGATAGCAGCTAATCTCGCAAAAGGCTGTGACCTTGATACATCCGTACAGAGGGCAAAAGATTATATCTCGGGGGCGCTGGGCTATATGCTGGATCTTGGAGAGGGCTCCGGACCTATGAACCATGCCTTTGATCTTACAGGTAAGTTTTCAAAATAATCGTGCTTGAAAGGAAATAAATAATGAGAAATTACACCACACAAATGGATGCCGCAAGACAGGGTATCATCACTCCGGAAATGAAAGCTGTTGCAAAAAAAGAGTACAGAACGGAGGAGGAGATTAGGGATCTTGTGGCAAAGGGACAGATTGCCATTTGCGCAAATAAACTTCACACCTGTATCGATCCGAACGGTGTAGGATCAATGCTTCGTACAAAGATTAATGTAAACCTGGGAGTATCTAAGGATTGCAAGGATTATGATGTTGAAATGGAAAAGGTAATGGCTGCCGTTAATATGGGTGCAGAGGCCATAATGGATCTTTCCTCCCACGGAAACACTCAGCCCTTCAGACAAAAGCTGACATCAGAGTGTCCTGCCATGATCGGAACGGTACCTGTGTATGACAGTGTCATTCATTATCAGAGGGATCTGGCAACTCTTACGGCAAAAGACTTTATCGACGTGGTCCGCCTTCATGCTCAGGACGGAGTCGATTTCGTTACTCTTCATTGCGGCATCACTCGCAAAACCATCGAACAGATCAAAAAGCATAAGAGAAAAATGAATATCGTGTCCCGCGGAGGATCTCTTGTCTTTGCATGGATGTGTATGACGGGAGAAGAAAATCCGTTTTACGAGTATTATGATGAAATCCTTGAAATCTGCCGTGAGTATGACGTGACCATATCGCTGGGAGATGCATGCCGCCCCGGATGTCTTGCGGATGCAAGTGATGTCTGTCAGATCGAAGAACTGGTCAGACTCGGAGAGCTTACTAAAAGAGCATGGGAAAAGGATGTTCAGGTAATGATAGAGGGCCCCGGACATATGCCCATGGATCAGATCGAGGCCAATATGAAGCTGCAGCAGACCATCTGTATGGGAGCACCTTTTTATGTACTGGGACCTCTTGTTACGGATATCGCTCCGGGATATGACCATATAACATCTGCAATAGGCGGAGCTATAGCTGCGGCAAGCGGTGCTGCATTCCTTTGCTATGTAACTCCCGCCGAGCACCTGGCACTTCCTAATCTGGATGATGTAAAACAGGGAATCATCGCCTCTAAGATCGCGGCTCATGCTGCGGACATTGCCAAGAAGATCCCTCATGCAAGAGATATTGATGACAAGATGGGTGATGCGCGCAGAGTACTTGACTGGGATGCCCAGTGGGAATGTGCTCTGGACCCGGAAACTGCAAAAAGTATTCGTGACGATCGTAAGCCCGAACACGATGATACCTGCTCCATGTGCGGTAAGTTCTGTGCGGTCAGAAGTATGAATAAGGCGTTGAATGGAGAATATATCGATATTCTTTAAGTGATCCTCAGATACATCAGCACGCTCAGGAGAGTCATAATAAGCCGGAGGATTATTCCTCCGGCTTAAATATTATAAAGAAGCAAGTAACTCGCATAACTGAAGGTAATAAGGCTTTACATTGACCCTTTTGGTAAGACCTCCCTGGGGGGACATGTGATCCCCCCTGAATGTATCGAATACATACCAGATTCCGGGGCTTAGCGCGGAACCCTCTTTATAGTTTTCGGATGGTTCTCCGAAAGGGGCGCCTGCAGATATCGTATTTACGAGGCCGTCATTTGCCTGCCAGGATTCATCCAGAATAAATCCTCCTGCGGTAGATCCGGTATACTCAGACATTATGATGGATCCCTTCATAAAGATCTGTTCCGTATGATCGGGATCTGCAATAACGTTTCCGTTTGCGTCAGTAACGGTTGATGCGAAAGGTGCTGCAAAATAATATACATCATCAAAAGTTTTGATCGTGGAATTAAGAGCAAGTGCATTATCTATATGCATATCGTATGCCGCATGATCGTAAGATACTCTGCCGTCATCTTCTGATCTGGTACCGTTTGATACGGCATCACTGTTTTTCTCATATTCTTCGGGTATGGAGATTTCTGAAACATCAAAATTCGGATCCTCATAGAGATCATAGGCGGTGGTTCCGTTAGTGGGAGCGGCAAGTGTTACCAGTGCCAAAAGGTGATCTCCGTTACCGCCTTTAAAAAAATCGGAAATGTCATCCGCATCTGTATATGCAATCTCTTCGGGAAATCCTTCCTTGAGGATCTGTGAGAAAAGTCTAATTGTGGCACCGCCGAATGAATGACCTATAAGCACAAATTCGGATTCACCGAAGTTCTCCACAAGGGCTCTTCCGGTGAAATCCTCACCGTATCTGTCATGACCGCATCTTGTGCTGTGCTCTTCGCCATAATCGACTCTGGTTCCGTAGAGCTGCGCATACAGTTCGCAGGCTCTGTCCCATGCGCTTCCGGTAGGATCAACTGATGCAGCGTAACTGTCGTAACCGTGGTTGGTGAGATATCTGATCACGTCTCCACCGGACAATCCCCAATAAGGGAAGAATTCATTCTGAGTATCGTAGCTGCCCCAACCGGCCAATCCGTGTACAAAGATATATTTGATATCCGTCTTGGGCGCCGGCCTGTATCCGACTATTACTGATATAACTGTCGAAAAAGCGAGAAGACCGGCCATCCAGAGGGCAGTCGCTTTTCCACCGAGATTTTGAATCCTGAAAAACGGGTAAGGACCGTCTACTTTACCGAGATGATTCAGATATACCATAAGGAGGCCGTAAAAAAGAGTTACACATACGGGAAGAAGAGTCCAGATCATCCTGACATGATTTTCCGCAAAAATATAGGATAAGGTAGACAGGATGGGACAGAGGAGATGCAAAATAAAACTTCTTCCGGTAAAGAGCATTTCTTTAGCGGATTTTCCCATTGGTATCAGAATACAAGTGGTTACAAAAAATGTCATGACAAGCATACATACACTTAAATATCTGATGACGGATACCGGATATTTTTGTCCGAAGATAAGAAGTAAAAGAGATGATATCAGGCATACCATATTTGAAAGCTGTGTATAATAAGTACATATTCCTATTCCACGCTTTTTATATGAGCCGCCTATTGCTATCAGCTCAAATATAACGATCAGGAGAGCTATTATTCTGGCCATATATACATCCTCCATAGAAGGGTAAAAGATTGATTCGCTTTTACAAAATTATATTGCGCACAATATAAAATGTCAAGCAAACTACCCGAAAAAATGATTGACGAAGGATTTCATATCTGATATATTTGCTTGAGTAGGGAACAAAACCCGAAATTCAGAGAAAGCGAGGTAATCATAAATGTTTGTAAACAGAACAGAGTTTGTAAATGAATATGGTATGGTGACCTCGGCTTATATCGTTTGATCTGTTTATGATTTATAGATTGTTTTATTGACCGTGGCTCCTTAGTCACGGTTTTTTCTTGCCCGGATCGGGCAATCAACCGGCAAAGAGGTCTCCATGCCATGATCGAATCGTAATGATCATAGTATAAGGAGACAAAAATTGAATAATATAATCATTAGAAAAGAAACCAAAGAAGACTATCACGCAACCGAACTTATGACCATGAGAGCATTCTGGAACCTGAATGGTCCGGGATGTAATGAGCATCTTCTGGTAAATAAGCTCAGAGGGGCAGGAGAATATCTGCCCAAGCTCAGTCGTGTAGCGGAGCGTGACGGTAGGATCGTTGGTGCGATCTTTTATTCCAAGGCTATAGTAGTGGGTGGTGACAAAGTAAATGAAGTGCTGACATTCGGCCCTTTAGCAGTGGAGCCGACTTGCTGTAACTCAGGGATAGGTTCGCTTCTTCTGAAGGAAACACTGCCACTGGCTAAGGAGGCCGGATATAAAGGGATCGTGATCTGCGGCGAACCCGGTTATTATCCGAGGCACGGCTTTACTACCTGCGATCATTTTGATATCCACCATCCTGCATTCGGAAATTCAGATGCATTTATGGCGCTTCCTCTTAACGATGGGTTTGAGGATATTCACGGACTCTTTTATGAGGCACCGATTTTTGAGGAGTGCGAGGATGAAGAGGCGATAAGAGAATTCACCAAGGGCTTCCCGTATTACAAACCGCTTAAGCTTTCATGTCAGTGGCTTCATGCCCGGAAACTCGGAAGGATATCGGAGGTTAACAAAAACTGCTATAAGATAAAATTCTGGGAGAGGGAAATACCTGCGAAATTAAAAGGAAGCTTTTATGAAGAGGATGCCGAGAAGCTTCCGGTAGTCGGTGACTATGTGACATTTTTATTAAACGGTCAGGGTGAATCAACAATTCTTTCGGTCTGCGAGAGGAAAAGCTTTCTGCAAAGACCTGATCAGGCGAAGACAGCCGTGATGCAATATATGGTCGCAAATGTTGATCAGCTCTTTATAGTCACATCACTAAACGAAGACTACAATTACAATCGTATCGCAAGGTATGTAAGCATTGCGCTTCAGGGAAATACAACACCTGTTGTGATCCTTACTAAATCGGACCTTTGCTCTAATCCCGGAAAATATATAAGAGAAGTTGAGGGAATCTCCGAAAAGGTACGCGTGCATGCAATTTCTGCTATATACGAGATCGGACTTGATGAACTGAAGGAATATATGATACCCGGAACCACCATATGTCTTATGGGGTCTTCGGGCGCAGGCAAATCAACACTCATTAATGCCATTATCGGTGAAGATACCATGAAGACTTCCGGGATCAGAGAAGATGATGATAAGGGAAGACATACTACCACCTACAGAAAACTGATCGAACTGCCTGACGGGGTCACGATCATAGATACTCCGGGAATGAGAGAAGTCGGTATGGCGAACGTGCAGGATGGGATCGATGATACGTTTTCGGATATCGTGGAGCTTGAGTGCAGATGTAAATTCAGCAACTGCAGACATGATACGGAGCCGGGCTGTGCGATCAAGGCTGCACTTGAAAGCGGAGAGTTATCTCATGAGCGTTATGAACTGTATAAGAGTCTCGGAAGAGAAAACACGCGCAATTATGCGAAAAAAAAGGAAATATCAAAATATTCGAAAGCCAGAAAAAAATTCAACGGATTAAATAATCTTTATTAAGGAGATGACTATGGAAGACTTAATAAAATGCTTATCCGAACTTATATCAAAATGTGAATTGGGCAGGATGCTTGATGCGCCGCAGAAAGTATCCGGCGGACTGTTGCATAAGATGTATAAGGTAAGAACGGAAAAAGGCACATATGCTGTGAAGATACTCAATCCGGAGATAATGAAACGCCAGGGAGTGTTTGAAAATTACAGACGGGCTGAAGAGCTTGAAGATCGTCTGGATAAAGCCGGGATCAGGATTGTTTCTTCGCTTGTCTTTGACGGAAAGAAAATGATCGAATGCGAAGGGAAGTACTTCTATATTTTTAACTGGCTGGAAGGCAGTATTACCGATTGGAATTCCATATCCAGGGATCAGTGCTTTAAGGCAGGTGAAATTCTGGGAAAGATACACGGTCTTGATGCACATAATGCGGAAAAACCGGAACCGGAGATAAGAGATATTGATTTTGCGGAATATAAGAAAATCGCCGAAGAGAAAAACTCCGAGATAGCAGTTTGTTTAAATGAGAATCTGACTCTTCTGGAAGAGGCACAAAGGAAGCTTAACGTTGCCGAAAAGATGCTTCCGGCAATGAGGGCAGTTGACGATTCCGATATGGATCCTAAAAACATCATGTGGAATGAAGGGATTCCTTACGTAATAGATCTTGAGTGTCTGGACTACGGTAATCCTATATCCTCATGTCTTAATCTGTCTCTTCAGTGGGCCGGAACTGTAAACGGAAAATATAGTGAGGAAAATCTCAAAGCGTTTTATGAAGGTTATCTGAAATCTTATGACAACGGATTCAGATCTTATGACGAGCTGTTCGGAACCGCATACATATGGGTTGAATGGCTTGAGTACAATATAAGACGCGCCTTGGGGATGGAAGGAAGTAATGGGGAAACCATCGCTCTTGGAACGGATGAAGTCAAAAATACAATAAACCGGATACGTTATTTGAACTCGATTGAAAAAGATGTATGCAGAGTTCTCGGCGATCTCCCTTCTCCCGATCCGGAAAAGTATGATACTCATGATGACAGTCTCTGCTATATAGATTTAACGTTTAAAGGTGACATAACGGATAAACCGGTCGCAGAACTCCCTAACGGATACCGCTTTGTAAATTATAGTGACGGCGATAAAAAAGCCTGGATTGATATAGAATTGTCAGCGGGCGAAATTCTTGATAAAAAACATGGCGAAGAATGCTGGCAGAGATATTACGGATCCTGTGAGGACGAACTTACGGAGCGGATGATCTTTATAGAAAACCGGAATGGAGAAAAGGTTGCTACCGCCACGGCTTTTTATGATATCCATGGAAACTCTTTACCGGGAGAGGGCCGGCTCCACTGGGTGGGTATTAAAAAGGAGGCTCAGGGAAAAGGCCTGTCGAAGCCTTTGATAACATATACACTGGGCGTTATGCGGAATCTGGGATATAATAGCACTAAGATTCATACGCAGACAAATACATGGCTTGCGTGTAAAATATATCATGATCTTGGCTTCAGACCGGACGAAGACAGTATCGAAAGAGACAGGTTCGGATGGAAAATGGTCAGGTTACTGACGAAAGAAGGAATGTAATAAATTATGAGAGCATATGAAAGACTGTTAAATTATGTTGTGATCCATACGACAAGTGATGAAAATTCAGAAACTGTTCCTTCGACAAAGAGACAGTTTGATCTTGCTGATCTTCTTGTTAAGGAGATGAAAGATCTGGGTATAGAGGATGCATCGGCGGACGACAATTGTTATGTCATGGGACATGTTCCCGCCACAGAAGGTTGTGAGAACGCGCCCAAGATCGGATTTATAGCTCATCTGGATACGGCACCTGACAGTTCGGGAGAAAATGTTCATCCCATACTTCATGAAAACTATGACGGTAATGATGTGGATCTTGGAAACGGACGTATCCTTACTACCGAATTATTTCCTCATTTAAAGGATCTTAAGGGAAGAACACTTATTACCACCGACGGAACCACTCTTCTCGGTGCGGATGATAAATCCGGAATCGCTGAGATCATGACTATGGTGGAAGAACTGAAAAAACAGGATATTCCTCACGGTAAAATATGTATTGCATTTACTCCCGATGAAGAAATAGGACACGGCGCATCACTCCTTGATCTGGAAAAGTTTGATGCTGACTTTGGATATACGGTCGATGGCGGTCCGGAAAATGAGATCGAATATGAGAACTTTAATGCGGCAAAAGCGGTATTTAAGGTAAGAGGTGTAAGCGTGCATCCCGGTGATGCAAAGAACCGAATGATCAATGCAGCGCTTGTAGCATGTGAGATTTCTTCAATGCTTCCTTCTGCCGAGACTCCGGCACATACGGAAGATCGCGAAGGTTTTTACCATCTTACCGATATAAACGGCGATGTTGAAAATGCAAAGATCGAATATATCATAAGAGATCATGATGCATCATTGTTTAATGCAAAACTCGAAACCCTCCGTAAGATAGAGAAAATCCTTAATGAGAAGTATGGCGAAGGAACCGTAACCTTATCCGTAACGGAACAGTATCGCAATATGATAGAGAAGATAAGACCTCACATTCATATTGTTGAGACGGCCAAGAAATGCATAGTCGAGCAGGGCCTTGAGGTAAAGGATGTTCCTATCAGAGGAGGTACGGACGGAGCACAGCTTTCATTCAGAGGACTTCCCTGCCCGAATCTTGGAACCGGCGGTTATGCTTTCCACGGACCTTTTGAACATATAACTGCAGAGGGTATGGATTCGGTGGTTAAGATTGTTTGCGGTATCGTTAAATCCTATGCGTAAAGGAAAAACTGATATATGAAAGTATTCAAAGAGATTTTTGATTCATTGATCATTGCAGGCACAATAATACTACTGATCGGATTATATTATTGGATAATAAAAGCCGGTCTGCCATATCAGGATGCTCCAACGGAATTACAGATACAGTATGCTATTAACTTGGGCATAGGTGAGACTTTGGTTAAAACCGGAATATGTGTGACGGCTCTGGGTTCTGTATGCCGTATAGTATTCGGTGTTATCGGAAAGAAAAAGAAATAAGATAATACATGAAGAATTTTTTATCTGCCAGAAAAGGCTTTTACAGAGAACTGTTTGTTCTGGTAATTCCCATAGTAATACAAAATCTGATAGCTTCATCGGTCAGCGTTGCTGATACTCTGATGCTGGGAAATGTGGATCAGACATCTCTTTCCGCCTCGGGACTTGCGGGACAGTTGATGTTTTTGATAAACGTCATGTTCTTCGGACTTAACTCAGCGCTTACCATATTGGCTTCCCAGTATTGGGGAAAAAAGAATGTAAAGGTTATATCCAAGATTCTTGGAATTGGATTGATAATCGCGATGGTCGTAACGGTTTCTTTTTCGGCAGCTGCCTTTTTCATTCCGAGACATGTAATGTGGATATGGACCGATGATCCGGAACTGATCGCTGCGGGAGCCATATATCTAAGATATGTTGCACCGTCATATATTTTCCTGGGATTGTTCCAGCCGTATCTGACCATACTTAAAAGCTGTGAGAGAGTTGTTTTCTCTACGGTGGTTTCAACTGCGGCGCTAATTATCAATGTATTATTCAATTATCTGCTGATATTCGGACACGGACCGTTTCCCGAACTCGGAATAACCGGAGCGGCGGTCGCTACATCAATCTCATGCGGGTCCGGTGCACTTATTTGTCTGATCGATTTCCTCAGGCAGAAAGTATTGCCCAGAAATCCCGTGATCATGTTTAAGATTCCGCGTGCACTCATAGGGGATTTCTTCAAGTATTCTCTTCCTGCATTTATCAACGATATCATGTGGGGACTTGCATTTACGGTCAACTCGATCATCATGGGTCATCTCGGAACTGACATCGTTGCTGCCAATGCGGTCGTATCTTCCGTAAGAGATCTTATAACAGTAGTGGGCTTCGGTATATCGGCAGCGGCTTCCATCATGCTCGGTAAAGAGATCGGTGAAAACCGCCTTGATGTGGCCAAGAAGGATGCATCATCAATCGTAAGAGTCACGGTCTTTTCGGGTATAATTGCCGGATTTGTTCTCCTGATAATAAGTCCGTTTGTTCCGGGCCTTGTGGAGATATCCGAAACAGCGGTCAGCTATCTTAAGATAATGCTTTATATCAATATAGCTTACCAGATGGGCCAGATCGTCAATACCGTACTTATCGCGTCAATATTCAGGTGCGGTGGTAATTCCAAATATGGAATGTTTCTGGATATCATATGCATGTGGTGTTTTGCCGTCCCTCTTGGACTTATCAGTGCGTTTGTACTTAAGCTGCCGCCACTTATTGTGTATATACTTATGTGTACCGATGAATTTGCCAAGATGCCGTTTGCGGTTCGTCATTATCTCAAGGGCGGATGGATCAGGAATATTACAAGAGAAAATGTTGCATAAGACTCAAGTTTGTTTAGAAACATTCTTGAGGTTGCAATGGATAATATCTGAATCTACAATCATAGATGATAAGTGTTGTTTTGTTTTTGAAAGGAGTTTTTATGAGGATTCGTGTAGTAATGGCTCAGTAGTCTGAGCTTAAATAAATGAATCGTAAGCTCAGATGAATCCCGGCAGATCTGCTTAGGAGGATAAATATGAGCTATATAAAGGCAGAAGACATCCTGCCCAAAGAATTAATTGAAACGATTCAGCAATATGTAGAAGGAAAGTCAATTTATATACCGAGTAAAGAAAAACAGGAGTGGGGATCTTCCACATCCGCAAAAACTTTTTTTCGTGAAAGAAACGAAAAGATCTACGCGGGTCATCTGCAGGGTTTATCTAACGGAGAACTTGCCCTGAGTTTTTCTTTGTCTGAAAAAAGCATACAGAGGATTCTGCGTGATCTGAAAACGGCTTAAATGTCGTGACGGCTCAGACCGAAACACCTTGCGTCAGGGTATTCAGGCGCTGCGGAGGTTGCAGGAAGAAACAGGAATTTATAAACTCCGGGAGATTTCGCGTAAACGCAAACGGGAAAAACGTTGACGTGTGGCTGATCTACCGGTGTAAGAAATGTAAACATTCCTGGAACCTTACAATCTATGAAAGGACAAGGCCGGGAAAGATTCCGGAGGAACTCTTTGATGCATTTCAGTCTAACGATGAGGATACTGCCTTTGAATACGGCAGAAATATTGATTTTTTGAAAAAGAATAAAGCTGAATTTAATTAACTCGGACAGGTCTGCATGGCCTGTCCTGTTTTTATATGGAGATACAAAAATGCTGGAAAGAATGGATGATTTTTTTACGACCCGTTGTCAGGGTTATGATGAACATATGAGGGAAAATGTGGAAGGTGATGATGCATTCTATGAATTTACCGCTTCTTTATTACCGAAGGAAGACGGGGCCGGTATACTGGATCTTGGATGCGGAACAGGACTTGAGCTTGAAGAATACTTTAAAGTAAACCTCTCCGCCAAGGTTACCGGAATAGATATGACAAGGGCTATGCTTGATGCATTGGAAGCTAAATTTCCGGATAAGGAACTGACTCTTATCTGCGATTCCTATTTTGATGTCCCTTTCGGAGAAGAGAAATTTGACGCCGCCGTATCAGTGGAATCTTTACATCACTTCTCAAAGGAAGAGAAGATACCCCTCTACACCAAGCTGAATAAAGCGCTTAAACCCGGCGGATATTTTATACTTACGGATTATTTTGCGCAGCTGGATGAGCAGGAGGATTTTTTTAGGAGGGAGCTCTTAAGGATCAGAAAAGAAGAGAATCTTCCGGACGGGGTTTTCTATCATTACGATACTCCTCTTACCGTGGAGCATGAAAAAGAAGCTCTTCTTGCCGCAGGCTTTGAATCTGTGGAAGTATTAGGCAACTGGGAAAATACTTATACCTTAAAAGCCGTCTCTGCTTTAAGTAGATAGTTAACGTGAGCATCCGGGGCCGGATTTAAGATCAGGGGCGTAAAGAAACATTTTACTACTGTAATCGCGACGGGCTCTTTCAATATGATATTTCACAGGCAAAAAAGAACCGCTGAGCCGGTTCTTTTTTCTATTGTTGTAGGGTGGCTGTTTTTGATAAAATAATCATTTAGAGGAAGTATTAAGGAAAATACCGTATTTTACGACCGGTCAGAGGAAACGATATGTCTGAGGAAGATAGAAAAAGACAGGAAAAAGCAGAGGAAAATCTCGGAAAAGCCGTAATGGGTATAGCCTGGATCTTCTTTGCGATAAAATTCATATTGATAGCATCTGTTCTGGCACTTCCTGTTGTCTGGCTGCTTCACAAGCCTTTATGGATCGCACCGATCGCAGGAGTCGTTTTATATATCCTGTGGCGAGTGGTTTGGAGTGCCTTCTGGAGATTTGTTACCTGGTCTACACGTGATTGAGCATGTTATGAGGGATTAACGGGATGAGATACTCGGCACCCAAGAATAAACTGTTTACCAAGATCATATTTCTGGTTGAATTTATCATATTGATCACCAGTACACTGTTTTGCACGGTTTCACTATACAGAGCCAGAGTCGGTATAAGGAAAGCAATCCAGCAGAGAATGCTGGATATTTCCAATTGTGCGGCAGGATCGGTTGACGGAGACATTCTGGGGGCTTTGGATGAATCCAATATCGGCGGTCCCGAATACAACGATCTGTACAGCAGACTTGCGGTATTCAGAGACAATGTAGAACTGGAATACGTATATACCATCAAAAAAGTAGGTGAAAAAGATTTTATTTTCACGATGGACCTGGATCAGGTCAGACCTGCTTCTTATGGTGACAGTGTCGAATACACGGAGGCACTTGCCAGTGCAGGCAGAGGAACGGCAGCTGTTGATGAGGTGCCCTACTCGGATTCATGGGGCGTTTTCTACAGCGCATACAGCCCGGTTTTTGATTCTTCCGGAAATGTTGCCGGAATAGTTGCAGCGGATTTTTCCGTTGACTGGTTTGAACATCAGCTTTCGGCGCAGACAAGATCGACAATGATCAGCTAGGGGGTGATCTTATTGTTTTCACTTCTGGTTGCTGCGGGACTTTCCCTCATTACCGTCAGGCCCTTCGTTCGGGCACAGGGTGAACTTCTGGAGGAGAAGGTTCGTGCTGAGAGTGCGAATCATGCCAAGAGTGACTTCCTGGCAAACATGTCCCATGAGATCAGAACGCCCATCAACGCAGTCCTTGGGATGAATGAGATGATACTTAGGGAAGATCATCGTGCACAGGAGCTTGCTAAAGATGATTCCGTGGACATGATCGAGACCCTAAAAAACATCAATGTATATGCCAATGACGTTAAGAGCGCAGGACATAATCTTCTTGCGATCGTAAATGATATCCTTGATTTCTCCAAGATCGAGGCAGGTAAGATGGATATTACTGAAGCACCTTACCAGCTCAGTTCGCTTCTGAACGATCTTAACAATATGATATTGTTCAAGGCTCAGGATAAGAAGCTTGATTTTAATATCGATGTGGATCGCACCCTGCCCGATGATCTCTATGGAGATGAGGTAAGAGTCCGTCAGATTCTGACTAATATTTTGGGTAACGCAGTCAAGTATACCGAAAAGGGTTCCGTAAGACTTACGCTTCGCGGAGAGGAACAGGGGGATGGAACTATCCTGCTTAAAGCCAAGATTTCCGACACGGGAATCGGCATCCGTCCCGAGGACAAAGAAAAACTGTTTACCAAGTTCCAGCGTCTTGAAATGGAAAGAAACAGCACGGTTGAAGGAACAGGTCTCGGACTAGTTATCACACGGCGTCTTCTCGATATGATGGGAGGAACGATCTCGGTCGAGAGTGAATACGGCAAAGGCTCGGTATTTACCGTAACCATTCCTCAGAGAATCGTATCCAATGTATCAGTCGGCAATTTCCAGGAACGTTTTGAAAAAAATATGAAAGAGGGCGGAACTTATAAGGAATCGTTCCGTGCTCCCAATGCCAGGATACTTGTTGTCGATGATACAAGAATAAATCTTGCTGTTGTGGCCAATCTCTTAAAGAGTACTCTCATGAGAATAGATACGGCACTGTCCGGTGCGGAAGCGGTGAAAAAAGCGGAAGATACAGCTTACGATCTGATCCTTATGGATCAGCGAATGCCGGAGATGGATGGGACAGAGGCACTTCATAAGATACGCGAAACATCGGGCGGAAAGAGCTCAAAGGTACCTGTTATATGCCTTACCGCCGATGCTGTTATAGGAGCCAAGGAAAGATATCTTTCGGAAGGTTTTTCGGATTATCTGACCAAACCCATCGATAGTTTTGCCCTTGAGAAAATGCTGAAAAAGTATCTTCCTTCTTCAAAGGTAGAATTAGTAAATGATGAAAAAAAAGAGGAGATCTCTGAGGAAAAAGCAGCGGATTCATATGATGCTCTCAGGGCCGCAGGAGTAAACCCTTCCGAAGGTCTTAAGTATACCAATAATGATGAGGGATTTTACCTCTCTATGCTTAATGAATACGCATCAAGTTATGAGGAAAAATCCGGTAAGATAAATGAGTATTATTCAAAAGAGGATTGGAAAGAGTACGGAATATATGTACATGCTCTTAAGAGTACCTCTAAGATGATAGGTGCAATGGAATTATCCGAACTGGCTCTCAGGATTGAAGAAGCGGCTAAAAATTCCGATGCAGAGACCATCAGGGGAAAACACGAACTGATGATGAAACGATATGAAGCGGTAACAAAGGCCATAAACCTTACTGCATCAAGATAATCAAAACCGCTTATCCGATATGGGTAAGCGGTTTATATATATGGGGGTATGATCATGAAATTATCTGAAAGACCTATGGAAATTACGGACAAGGCATTCCGCTATGATTCATTTACGGACGGAGCGGTGGTTTCCGGCAAGATTACAGGAAGGCTTCCTGCAATGGGCTGGAACAGTTGGAATGCTTTCGGAAGCGGAAATACGGAAGCGCTTACCAAAGAGATGGCGAAAAAAATAGTTGAACTGGGTCTTGATAAGCTCGGATACAAATACATTGTGTTGGATGACGGATGCTATAAGCCTGAAAGAGTAAACGGCCTTTTGTCAAACGAAGAGGAGAAATTTCCTTCAGGATTTAAAGCTCTTGCAGATCACCTTCATTCAATGGGACTTAAGTTCGGAATGTATAATGATATAGGAACAAATCTTTGTGCAGGTGCTGCAGTCGGAACATGCGGTCACGAGATGGAAGATGCACAGACATATATAGATTGGGATATTGATTTTATCAAAGTCGATAATTGCTATTATCTCTGGGACAATGCTACTTTTTCAAATTCGGAAAACGCGAAATATACATATGCTTCGGCCATCAAAAGTATCTGCGTAAAAGGATGCGGTTTGGATCTTTTATATGATGCCTGTGATGACGGTATAGTGTTCGGAAACGGAGCTGTGGTTACAGAAGAGGCCGGAGTGAAGTTCGTAAAGGGAATAGGAACATACGACGGAACCGGTCCGGATAATACGCCAGTAGGAATCTTAAGCGGTGAACTCAGGTTTGATATATCCGCAGATGAAGCAGGTGAAGCGGATCTGACACTAATGTATGCAACCGGCAGAGAACCTGAAACGGGATGCTGGCTTCAGGTAGCAATCGGTGAGGGGGAAAATGCGGAGTATTTCTATGACGATCTTCTTCCCGAATCTGAAAACAAAACAACTTTTATAGAGTCTCCTGCAATAAAGATTAAACTGAATAAGGGAAAAAATATTTTACGTCTTATGAATCACAGACGACAGGAGAATACTCTTTACTCATACGCGGAACTGGTCAAGGGGTTTGAAGAAGCTTTCAGGAACGGTTCTCCGAGAAAAGACATATTACTGTCCATCTGCGAATGGGGAAAGACTCAGCCACAGAACTGGGGTTACAAGGTGGGAGATTCCTGGAGGATACTTAATGATATTACTTTCCAGGTAGGTTCGGACGGAGATCCGGGACATGCCAATTGGTCCGGTGATTATACAACGGGAGTTACAAACCAGTATAACAAAGCAGTCATCATGGACGAGTTTGCAGGTCTTTCAAAGGGCTGGAACGATCCGGATATGATGATGATCGGAATGAACGGAATGGATGAAACCATGTGTAAGAGTCACATGGCCATGTGGTGTCTGCTCAATTCTCCGCTTATGCTTGGACTTGATCTGAGACGAGTTGAGAAAGGAGATCCGATACATAAGATCATCTCCAATAAAGAACTGATAGATCTTAATCAGGATGCTCTTGGGGTTCAGGCAAAGAGAATCTATTCGACGCTTGAAAGCGTAAATCCCGATAAAGTATATCTGCGTGATAACAAACGTATTGATGTACTTGCCAAGCCTCTCTCTGACGGAAGCGTGGCTGTGGGATTTATAAATCTCGACACGGAAAGTTCTCATGAGAAAATCTGTGTTGATAAAAGTCTCATCTGTAAATTACTTCGAAGCAAGATGCGAAATCCGGAGGCATTTGAAAAAGCATCATCATATTCGGTAAAGGATCTATGGAGCGGAGATGTTTTTGTAAATGAAAGCGGAAGATTCGAAGTACCTGAATTGAAAGCGTGCGATACGGTTGTATGGAGGATATATCCTCAGTGACACTTGGAAGATTTGTGAATATTTTATATGGAGATAAAGGTTCCGACGGAATTGAAGAGGCACGCCTATCGGGAATCATAGACAGGTATGAATCAAAACATACGGAGATACGGCTTCTTCGTAAAGATGCTGCAAGAATTCTTCATCTGTATATGCAAAAAGTTTTAGATGTCAGAGATGAGGAGAATATTACAAATGCATCGGTTTTAAAAGATCTGTATGATTGCAGAGTATGTGCGAATCATATTGCTCAGGTTTACCTGAGAGGAATAATGAAGGAACATGAATATTCGAACGGATTAATACTTTTTGATTCCGATTCGGAAATCTCTGATAAGGAAGGCAAAGAAGCAATTAACAAGATTCATGGTATGAAATAACAACCTGACCGGAAAGGAAGACGTTTATGGAAAACAGATCGGAAGCATATTTATTTGGTCAGATTCTCGGAACTCATTCTTTTCTGTTAAAAGACGGATTTTTAAAACCGGATGAGTATTCGGAAATAGGAGCACAGTATTTTCTCCCGGGAGGAGAAACCGGAACTGCGGCAACGGTGCTTGATTCTCTCGGGGTCACCGTAAAAATGGACGGAACATGGCTGGGCAGAGAAGTCGCTCCCATGCTTAAGGAATTCTATGCGGATAAAAAGGTAGATCTGTCATCGGTTCATATATGGGAAGAGGATCCCGGAGTAATGGATTATGTTGTTATAGCCGGACTTGTACGTTCTCCCCTGGGCAGATTCCAAACACTTTTTTCAGAAGGTAAGCGTTGGTGGAGTATTCCTAAGGAGGAAGATATAACTGCAAGCAAAGTAGTTGCCATTGATCCATTCTTCGGGGATGAAACCCTCCTTGCTGCGGAGCTTTGTGTTAAACACGGAATTCCATATGTAACCATTGACTCGAGACATGATTCATACCTTCATAAACATGCAGCCATAAATGTAGTTTCCAAAGAATGTACGGAAGGCGACTATAAGGGTGAGGATTCCGAGGAGATTATGAGGCTTATGCAGAGTGAAGCAGAAGGCCTTACCATTATTACCCGTGGTGGCTCGGAAATGCTTTATGCCAGAAAGGGTGAAGAGATTCACTATATGAAACCCTTTGATGTGGAAGTGAAATCCACACTCGGCGCCGGCGATACATTCAAGGCAGGATGCGTATATGCGCTTTTACATGGGATGAGCGATGAAGAGACGGTAAGATTTGCAAGTGCTTGTTCGGCTATAGCAATATCACGTTTTCCGCTTCCCTTAAATCCGCCCACGCTTGAAGAAGTAAATAATCTTCTCGGAATGTAATAAAAACAGTAAAGTATGTCGATATATAAGATGACAAGGTGAATTCTGACACCGGGGACGTACACCACTGTCAGGAAGAACCTCCTGACAGTGGTGTACGTCCCCGGCGTCAGAAACCTTAGAAACGGAATTCCCGGTTGATACACGGAGGTATCATATGAAGATAGGTGAGGCCAAACCCATATACTATGCCAACAGACGTGAGCTGGTAGATCAGACACGTGATCTTTTCGCCCGCAAAGAAAAAGCAGAAAATTCATTCAAGGCGACGGGTGATAAAAAATTCTCCGAACAGGCGGCATCTCTGGAACTGTCACTTGAAGCAACGCAAAAAGCATTCGAGGAAAATCAAAAGGTTCTTGATTCGCTTGTAGAGCAGGAAGTGGCTGTATTTAATATGGAAGTCTCAAAACAGCAGGGCGATGCCATGGCTGAAGAGATGGAAAATATGGGCAAGATCATGACGGTTTTCAGAAGGATGGCCAAGGGTGATATTGTTCCGTTAACCGATGAGAAGAAGTTGATGGAATATGATGATAAAATGTATCAAATGGCCAAGAATATGCAAACCTTGGCTCAGCAAATGGAAAAGGAGCATGAAAAGCATAAATCGCTTTGGGATGATGAAGAAAAACCCGAATATCCTGATCCTCAGGAGGTGGCCGATAATACTGAATATGGAGGTGAACTGCCGGATATAGAGATTCCGGAAGTCTCAGAAGAATGATAAAGAAATCTTAAACAAGCCTCAATTGTAATTAAACAGAGTAACTGATACCATGCACAGGTATTGGTGGTATAGCGAAGAATACACCGGTATTCTTCGCTATTTATTTGTAAGGAAGGTATATTTTTATGAAGTTCTACAAAGCAGTATCAATCTTTTTAACGGCGGCGGTTTTGCTAACCGATTGCGCCAAAACGGAAAGCATCAAAACACAACCACACGAATTTGATGCTCATCTTAAAGGCGAAGAAATTTTGACAGGACCTGAATCCGGTTATGTAGTTGCGGATGAAAAGCAATCCGGTGAAGATCCTGAAGAGACTGTTACGGAAATGGTTTCGGAATACTATTCCTTTGAACCTCATGTATATTCAGAAAAGTTATCCGAGATCCGCGATGATAACTATTGGACATCATTATATAATCTCATAGATGCGGTTCGAAGCGGAGAAGATACTTTTGAATGCTGTGACGAAGAGACATATCATCTTCTGTTAGATGGCATAACCATGAATCATCTCTATCCGATCGCATGCATGTTCATAACAGAGTATAGCGGAGATGACAAACCTGCTTTTGAAAACGGCATTGGTAGAATTGAGTATGCCATATCAAAGGAAGAATTCGAGGATAGAAAGATAAAATTTGAAGAGGACATTGAAGAAATATTGAGACAGACTGTCAGAACCGACTATTCCGATTTTGAAAAGTGCATGGCTCTTTATGAATATATGTGTTACAACTTCACATATGAATATGAAGAAAATCCGATGGGTGACAATGAAGGATCAACCTATCATACGATCAAGGATAGAACCGGAATATGCTGTGAACTCGGATCCGCATATGCATATCTGCTTCTTCAGTGCGGTGTAGATGCATTGGAAATTCAGAGTAATGATGACATATATCATGCATGGACATATGTAACTATAAACGGTGAGGGATACCATTGTGATCCGACATGGGGACTTACGGAAAAAGGTGATCCCATAAGACTCTGGTATTTTATGGAAACGGAACAAGCCAGAACAAATGAAGGATTTGATATGACTACATTGGATGTACCGTTGTATCTGGATGTAAATTTACATTTTCCTGAAAATATTTCTTTCCCTGCTGATGATGATACATTCTCATCTGCCTGGAGCAGTACATATGACAGTATAGACAGTGAAAACAATACTTTATTCTGTACGGACTTTTTTACGGATGAAAAGTATGAGATCAAGTATGATATCTGAGACGCAACATGTATATTAATAAATGCTTGACGTCTTTTCAGTTCGGATATAGAATCAACATAATAATTTAAGGAGATAGACTCTTGAAAAATAACGCTATGAGATATTCATACATTTCTATTATTTCCATGTACGCTGTATATGGTCTTAATGGTGTATGTAAATATCCGGGTAGCAGATAAGAGCAGTTTTCCAATATCAAAATGTAGATGATAACCGCTTATCCTGCAGGATGGGCGGTTATTTTATTAAGGAGGTATGTATATGGATCTGATACTGATAATCGGAAGCGGTGCGGTTGGGAAGATGACGGTGGGGCAGGAACTCATGAAGATCACGGACTTCAGGCTCTTTCACAATCATATGATGATCGAGCCTGTGCTTGAAATCTTCGGGAAATTTGACGGAGATGCAGTCAGCAGACTTCGTGATGTTGTCTTTGAAGAATTTATGAAGACAAATTACCAAGGCATGATCTTTACCTATATGTGGGCTTTCGATATGAGGGAAGATTGGGATTACGTTAAATCCGTTGCGGAGAAATTCGAGAAGACCGGCGGGACTGTATATTATGTGGAACTTGTAGCGGACAGAGCTGTGAGACTTGAGCGTAACAGATCCGAGAACCGATTAAAGAATAAGGCTTCAAAGCGGGATATCGCTGCGTCTGAGGGAAGGATGCTCAGGGAGGAAACGAAATATCGTATCGTCTCTAATGAGGGAGAAATTCCTTTTGAGAATTATATCAAGATAGATAATACAAATCTTGAACCTGATGTAGTTGCACGGATGATCAAGGAAAGATTTAATCTTCCGGATAAAGGTAATGCAGATCTGGTAAACAGGATAAAACTGGATGAAGTAAAAGAGCACGAGATAGATATTCTTCATGAAATGCAGGTAAAGAGTTTTATGCCTCTTTATGAGAAATATCATGATGAAGGGTCTCCTGCGATTGAACCTATCGAGAGGATCAGAAGAAGATTTACCGTCGCAAACAGAAAGTACTATTTTATCCTGTTGGATGGAGCAAGAGTCGGAGTTATCAATATAGGTCATAATGATCCCGATGAGCATGAGGTTTCTTTTATCAGTCCGCTCTTCGTTCTTCCGGAATATCAGAACCGCGGAATAGGGTATGTAGCAATCCAAAAAGTATTTGAACTTTTACCGGATGTAAAAACTTGGAAGCTGGAAACTATCCTTCAGGAGCCTGCTAATTGTCATCTGTATGAGAAATGCGGATTTGTAAGAGTAGGTGAGGAAAAGCCGGTGAACGATAAAATGACACTTATAGACTATGTTTTGAATAAATGAGATAACCTCAATCTCAATAAAACCTTAAAGAAATATTTGTTGTATGTAAATGTGCACCGGTGATATTATGCATCGGTGCACAGGGGTACATATTATGAAAAAAGGATGGTTTTATTGATGAAGTTCTACAAGTCTTTAGCTGCTGTTCTGGCAGCGGCAATCATGGTTTCCGGTTGTGCGACAAAAGGAGGTACAGGATATCCCGAAGAAAGTACTGAAAATGATCGAATAGTTACTGAGGAAATTGAAGAGGACGAGGATGATAAAGGCGGTGACAATCCCAAGATTGATGAGTCCGATATCACAGAGACAGAAGAAGAAACAGACGCTGTATCCGAGTACTATTCTTTTACCCCTTATGTATATTCCGAAAAACTTTCGGAGATCCGTGATGAGAAATTCTGGCAGGCTTTCTATAATATGCTAGATGCGATTCGCGCCGGGGAAGATTCTTTTGAGTGTCCCGATGAGGAGACATATTGGCAGGTTATTGATCCTTATACATTAAATAATCTATATCCTGTTGCCTGTGTGAACATCAGTCCCTACTATGGAGATGGACTGTTCTATGAAAATGGCAGGGGTTATATATATTATGCCATACCCAAAGAAGAGTTTGATAAAAAGCGTTTAAAATTTGAGGAGGAGATAACGGCTATTCTTCATGAATGTGTCAGAACCGATTATTCCGATTTTGAGAAGTGTCTCTCTCTGTATACTTACATCGCAGATAATTTTACGTACGATTATGAAAAATATGAAACAGGCAGAATTGATCTTGATGAGGGAGGAGTCTACAGCGCATTTTCCAAAAGGTGTGGAATATGCAATGAAATCGCTTCAATATACGCATATCTTCTTCTTCAGTGCGGAGTGGATGCATTAACGACTGACTCATCGGAGGATGGTCATTCCTGGACATACGTCATTTTAGACGGACAGGGATATCACTGCGATCCTACATGGGCATTGAGAGATGAGGGTGAAGATCTGTTTCTTTGGGATTTTATGACGACGTCGGAATACAGGGCTGAGGAGGGGATTCATCCCTATCAGATAGGTGCATTCCTGTTTTATGATTATGACTACAGTTATAATGAGACGGATTTTCCCGCTGATGATGAGAAATACTCTGAACTGTGGCCGTGTGCCTTTGACAGTCTTGATACCGAGAATAATATTGTCTATTGTCATGAATTCCCGGATGGAACGCCATTTGAATACAGATACGAAGACTAAGGTCTTAACTATAAGAACTCTAATAGATTCTAACCTATTCTTGACAATATAATTTTTCCTATGATACATTCAGATAAACCGTTGAGGAAGAGTAAGTAAGTTAAGACCTCCTTTTAAGAGAGAGCTTCGGATGGTGTGATCGGAGCAAAAGTGTTTTAACCGAATGGACTTCTGAGGGCAATCAGAAACGCGTTGCGGAGTATGAGAGACGGAGGTGAATCTCCGTTAACAAATTCGGCATATGGTCGTATGCGCTAAGTGGGTGTGAGTTCACACCAAGCCGGGTGGCACCGCAGGTAAACTATTCTACCTGTCCCAGCAGTAACTATTACTGTGGGACAGGTATTTTTTTATCCCTGTCCCGAAATGGAACCGACAGGTTCCAAGCCAGGAAAGGAGAAAAATATGGCTGACAAGACAATTCCCTACAAGATCTATCTGTCCGAAGAGGATATGCCCAAGGCATGGTATAACCTCAGAGCAGACATGAAAAACAAACCCGCTCCTCTTCTTAATCCCGGAACAGGAAAGCCTCTTACCGCAGAGGAACTTTCTCCCATATTCTGTGAGGAGCTTGTTGCACAGGAACTGGACGACACCACTCCTTTTATCGAGATTCCCGAAGAAATCAGAAACTTTTATAAGATGTTCAGACCTTCACCTCTTGTCAGAGCATACTGCCTTGAGGAGAAGCTGGGAACTCCTGCCAAGATCTATTATAAGTTCGAGGGAAACAACACCAGCGGAAGCCACAAGCTTAATTCCGCCATTGCTCAGGCATATTATGCAAAGAGGCAGGGGCTTAAGGGTGTAACCACGGAGACCGGTGCAGGTCAGTGGGGAACCGCTCTTTCCATGGCTTGTTCATATTTCGGACTTGATTGTAAGGTATACATGGTTAAGGTTTCTTATGAACAGAAGCCTTTCCGCCGCGAAGTAATGCGTACCTACGGAGCATCTGTGGTTCCTTCACCTTCAGAGACAACCGAGATCGGAAGAAAAATCCTTGCAGAGTTTCCCGGAACCACCGGAAGTCTCGGATGCGCTATTTCCGAAGCGGTTGAAGTGGCTACCAAGAATCCCGGATATCGCTACGTTCTCGGAAGCGTTCTCAATCAGGTTCTTCTTCATCAGTCAGTTATCGGACTTGAGACCAAGACCGCACTGGATAAATACGGAATAAAGCCCGACATCATCATCGGATGTGCAGGCGGCGGATCGAATCTGGGAGGACTTATTGCTCCTTTCATGGGCGAGAAGCTCCGCGGAGAAGCAGATTACCGTATTATTGCCGTAGAGCCCGCATCATGTCCCAGCTTTACAAGAGGAACTTTCGCATATGATTTCTGCGATACCGGAATGATATGTCCTCTTGCCAAGATGTACACACTCGGAAGCAGCTTCATTCCTTCCGCAAACCACGCCGGCGGACTTCGTTTCCACGGCATGAGCTCAACTCTCTCCCAGCTGTATCATGACGGATACATGGAAGCGACCAGCGTAGAGCAGACTTCCGTATTTGAAGCTGCTGAGATGTTCGCAAGAGTGGAGGGCATCCTTCCTGCGCCCGAAAGCTCACATGCGATCAGAGCTGCTATCGATGAGGCTCTTAAGTGTAAAGAGACCGGCGAAGAGAAGACCATCGTATTTGGTCTTACCGGTACAGGATACTTTGATCTTGTTGCATATCAGAAGTTCAACGACGGAGAGATGAGCGATTACATTCCTACCGATGAAGAGATTGCTGCATCTGTTGCCAAGCTTCCCAAAGTACCACAGTGATATGAATAATTGATTACAGTCGGGGACGTTTCATTTTAGTCATATAAAAGGTGACAAAAATGAAGCGTCCCCTTTGTCATCTGGTATAATATACGTTGCAGGTAAACCTGTAATATTTATTAGGAAGAAAGTCAGAAGTAATGAGAAACGAAAAAGTTGCCGAGTATCTTAAGAACAAAGGCTTTGAAGATCGTATAACGGATCATGATGAAACGATAGATACGGTGGAGCACGCGGCACAGCAGATAGGTTGTACGGAAGCGGAAATTGCCAAAACTCTTTCTTTTATCGTAGATGAAAAGCCGGTGATCGTGGTGATGGCCGGAGACGGAAGAGTAAACAGTTCCAAATTTAAAGCTAAATTTCATACCAAGCCGTCAATGGTACCAAGGGATCAAGTGGAAGAACTGATCGGATTTTTGCCGGGAGGAGTGTGTCCCTTCGGAGTCAATGAAGATATTCCTGTATGGCTCGATATATCGATGAAGCGATTTGAATATGTTCATCCTGCCGGAGGAAATGAATTTACCTCCGTTAAACTGACTCCCGAGGAACTGGAAAAGGCTTCGGACGCACTCGGATGGTGCGATGTTTGCAAAGGCTGGGAAGAAACGGATGAGAATAGTTAACTTGATCGAAAATACGGAAGGTAAGGCGGGTTGCATCTTTGCTCACGGATTATCTTTCTATATAGAAAAGGGTGACAGGAAGTTATTGATGGATCTCGGTCCTTCCGATGACACCCTGAAAAATGCCGAAAGTCTGGGAATTGATCTGAAATCCGTAGATGCGGTCATTTTAAGTCATGGTCATTACGATCATTCGGGAGGGATCCTTCCTTATATAGATGCGGGCTTTAATGCGGACATATATATGCAGCGCTTAGCAGGTGAGGACTACTATGCGGATGACGGAGCGGATGCGGGCGAAGAAAGGTTCAGATATATCGGTATAGATAAAAGGATCTGCGATCTGCCTCAAGTAAGGAAACTGGACGGGGATTTTGCTATCGAAGACGGAATTGAGCTGTTTACGGTTAAGAATCGAACACATTCGCTTCCCTTTACCAACAAAAGACTCCTGATGAAGGCAGAGGGGGAGCTTGTAAGAGATGACTTTAAGCACGAGCATTTCCTTGTTTTGACAGAAGGAGAAAAAAGAGTGCTTATGGGCGGATGTGCCCATAACGGTATCTTAAGTATCATGGATGCTTATAGGGAAAAATACGGGAAAGCCCCGGATGTCGTAATAAGCGGTTTCCACCTGATGAAGAAAACGCCCTACCGGGAAGACCAGATAAAAGAGATCGAGGATATCGCCCGTGAGCTTAATGAATATCCCACTGTTTTCTACACTTGTCATTGTACCGGCCTTGAAGCATTTGATATTATGAAGGCAGTGATGGGAGACAAACTCATCTACGTTCATTCGGGCGATGAGATCATACTATAAATTACTGATATTATGAGCAGAACTTACAGCGACAATTTTGAGATAGGTTCCATGGAAGAGCTGGCATCCGCCGTAAAAGAGTTCGGATTTGTTCCCTTTTTTGCGGGAGATATAGAGGGCTTTTCTCTGGAGGAGCACATAGCGGACGGATGCTGGTATATGGACTCCGATCCATGGGAAGCCTGGGAATGGAAGGGGCCGGTTATCAGGAAAACCGGGTGCGCATACGGAAAATTTCTGGCAAACAAGGCTGTATATATCAGCAAAGAGTGGTTTCCGGATTTTGCCAACTACAGGCGCGACGGATATGACTTTGACGCAAGGTATGATGACGGACTTGCTTCCTATAATGATAAGATTCTTTACGAACTTCTGGATGAAAATGCTCCGATCCTCTCCAAGAAGCTTAAGGAGATAGGCAATTATAAAAAAGGCGGAAAAAAGGGATTTGATTCATCCATAACCCGTCTCCAGAAGCAATGTTATGTGATCACAAGTGATTTTACCCATTCCAAGGACAGGTTCGGCAATGAATACGGTTGGGGAATAGCGGAATATACCACTCCCGAAAAGTTCATGGGCAAGAAATTTACCGATAAGGTATACAAAAGAAGCCCCGAGGAATCGCTGGAAAGGATCGTCACTCATTTTAAGAAGATCCTGCCGGATGCTGATGAGGGTCAGATCAGAAAAGTACTTAAATAGAAGATATTAACCTAAAAAAAGGGCCGACTTAAGAACAAAAAGCGGTCCTTTTTATACAAAATCCCGTTAGAGAATGGTCGGAGGCAATGTTATCCTTAATATATACTATTGAATGGCCATAGTCGGCAGAAAGGAAAGATTAATGGAAAATTTTTCATTCTATTCACCCACTTGTTTTATATTCGGAAAAGATTCTGAGGAAAAGGCCGGAGCGTGCGTTAAAAGATTCGGCGGAAGTAAGGTTCTCATTCATTACGGCGGCGGAAGCGTAGTCCGCTCGGGACTTCTGGACAGAGTAAAGCAGTCTCTTGAGAAAGCAGGCGTTGAATATGTAGAGCTCGGAGGGGTTAAGCCCAATCCCAGAAGCGGACTTGTATATGAAGGAATCGACCTTTGCAGAAAAGAAAAAGTTGATTTCATCCTCGCTGTAGGCGGCGGAAGTGCAATTGACTCTTCCAAGGCAATAGCAGCAGGCGTACCTTATGACGGGGATTTCTGGGATTTCTATCAGGGAAAGAGGATTGAAACCGCTCTTCCCGTAGGAACCGTTCTCACCATTGCTGCTGCAGGAAGTGAAGGAAGCGGTGATTCCGTTATTACCAAGGAGGAGGGAATGTTCAAGCGCGGAGCAGGATCCGATGCCATCAGACCCAAGTTCAGTATCCTCAATCCCGCCCTTACCCAGACTCTTCCCGCATATCAGACTGCAGCGGGAATCACCGATATCATGGCTCATCTCTATGAGAGATATCTTACAAATTCAGAGGAGGTTGAGGTTACCGACAGACTTATCGAAGCTCTTCTCCTTACCATGGTTCATGAAGGACCCAGAGTCATCGCCGATCCCAATAATTATGAAGCAAGAGCTAATATCATGTGGGCAGGAACAATGGCTCACACCAATGCAGTCGGTGTAGGAAGAAGTCAGGATTGGCTCAGCCACACTATTGAGCATGAGCTTTCCGCTCTTTATGATTGCGCACACGGTGCGGGACTTGCGGTTACCATGCCTGCGGTATTTACTTACGAAATGAGCCACAATGTAATGAGATTTGCTCAGGTTGCCGTAAGGGTATGGGGATGTCAGATGGATTTTGCTCATCCCGAGGTTACTGCAAAGGCAGGTATTGAGGCTTTCAGAAACTTCCTCATCTCTATCGGAATGCCTAAGAATTTCGAAGAACTCGGTGCAAAGGAATAGGATATCCCCAAGCTGGTTGATGTTCTTTGCAACGGCGACGGAAGAAAGGGAACCATCTCAGGATTTATCACACTGAATGAAGAAGAGTGCGCAAAGATCTATAAGATGATGGTTTAATCAGAGGAAAAAAATGATCATTAGCGGACAAACATTTGATGAAGAAAGAGCTCTTTACGGAAGCGACGGGATCGTGGTTGAGGATTGCAGATTCGACGGTCCCGCCGACGGAGAAAGCGCATTTAAAGAAGGTAAAAATATAGAGGTTAAGAACAGTTATTTTAATCTCAGATATCCCTTCTGGCATGATGATAACCTTACGATCTCTGACTGTGAGATGACCGATAAATGCAGAGCCGCATTGTGGTATACCCAAAATGCTACCATCACCGATTCTAAACTTCACGGCATCAAAGCTCTCAGAGAGTGTTCGGATATCCGGATAAAGGATTGCGATATCATATCTCCGGAATTCGGCTGGTCGGTTAACGGTATCGAGATGAAAGATTCAAGTGCCGAAAGCGAATATTTCATGATGCGCTCAAACAATCTTAAGTTCGAAAACGTATCATTAAAGGGAAAGTATTCCTTCCAGTACATAACCGATTCCGTATTTGAAAACTGTAATTTCAATACCAAGGATGCGTTCTGGCACGCGAAAAATGTGGTTGTAAGAGATTCGATCGTTAACGGAGAGTACCTTGCCTGGTACTGCGAAAATGTGACTTTTGAAAATTGTACCATCAGCGGAACCCAGCCTCTTTGTTATTGCAAGAATCTTAAGCTTATCAATTGTAAGATGCTTGATGCAGATCTTGCATTTGAAAAATCGGAAGTGGAGGCTACTATCACCACTCCCGTGATAAGTATCAAAAATCCTGCTTCCGGAACCATAAACGTACCTGAAGTAGGCGAGGTTATCATGGATGATCCGGGCGCAAAGGGAATTATCAAAACAAATTAATGGGGAAAATGTATGAGTATTGATCTGAGCAAAATGCCGAAACTCGGTTTCGGACTTATGAGACTTCCTGAAAAAGACGGAGTTATCGATCATGAGCATGTGTGCAGAATGGTTGATAAATACATGGAAGCCGGAATGAATTATTTTGATACGGCATATGTATATCACGGAGGAAAGTCGGAAGTAGCAGCCAGAGAAGCGCTTGTAAAGCGTTATCCCAGAGAAGATTTCATGGTGGCAACAAAGCTTCCTGCGTGGGAGATCAAAAAAGAAGAGGATGTGGAAAGAATCTTCAAAGAGCAGCAGGAAAGACTGGGCGTTGATTATTTTGATTTCTATCTTCTGCATTCCATCGAGGAAGGAAACAATTACGACGTATATGTGAAGTATGATTGTTTCGAATGGGGAATGAAGAAAAAGGCAGAAGGAAAGATAAGGCATTTCGGTTTTTCTTTTCATGGAAGTCCCGAACTTCTGACAGAGATCCTCGATAAGCATCCCGAAGTTGAATTTGTTCAGATCCAGCTCAATTATCTCGACAGAACCAATCCTGTAGTACGTTCCCAGGAACTTTATGAAATACTTCATGAGAGAAATATTCCCATTATCGTAATGGAACCGGTTCGAGGCGGCGCACTTGCTTCGATGGCTCCCGAGATCGAAGAGATATTTAAACAGAAAAGACCTGAAAGTTCAGTTGCATCATGGGCACTTCGATTTGTCGGATCCCTTCCGGGAGTTATGACTATTCTTTCGGGAATGTCCAATGAGGAGCAGATGAATGATAACATCGGAACATTCAAAAACTTCGAACCTTTATCCGATGAAGAATTTAATATCGTAAATAAGGTTACCGACGAAATCCTTCGTATTCCTCAGATCGGATGCACCGCATGTAAGTACTGCTGCGACGGATGTCCCATGAAGATAAGTATTCCCGATGTGTTCAGAACCATCAATACACTTAGAAGATATCCGGATGATTGGAGAAGCAAGAATTTCTATTCCGGATTAACTCAAAGATCCGGAAAGGCTTCGGATTGCATAGGATGCGGTCAGTGTGAAAGGGTATGTCCTCAGCACCTGCCTATTATCGAACTTATGAAAGAAGCTTCCGAAATTCTCGGATATTAATTTAAAAAGATGTTGACCCTCCCCCTAGGGAACCCCTTAAGGTGTATTATAAGTAAGGAGGTTTCCATATGAACAAGAAAATGACATCGGGGGAAATAGCAAAGAAGGCGGGGGTATCACAGAAGGCAGTTCGTCTGTATGACGAAAAAGGACTTCTTAAACCTTCAGATTATTCCGAAGGAAACTATCGCCTTTATGATAAAGCGGCACTTCAGGTTCTTGAAAAGATCGTTGCACTTAAGCAGATCGGTTTTTCTCTTGAGGAGATCAGAGATAATCTGGTTCAGGGAGATGCATCGAATGTAGAGGAAGCACTTAGAATCCAGCTTAAGAACATGGAGGAGAAAAAATACCGTATTGAAAAAGTCATTGCCGCGATAAATCGAAGTTTTGACAGAAAGACCAAGGAACTTGACTGGGATGATGTTGCCGAGATGATAAAAAGCATCAGTCTGGATCAGTCGGCGGATGAAAGGCATTGGGATGCTCTCAAACATACATCTCAGGAAGAGGACTGGTATGTTAAGATCTTCAGATCCTTTGATCTTAATCCCGGAATGAAGATCCTTGATCTCGGATGCGGATATGCCAAGCTGTGGAGAAACAACAGAGACGATATTCCTGAGAATACCAGGATCTTCGCTTATGATATTCACGGAAGCTGGGCGGATGATTTCGCAAAATATCTGACGGATAATAAAGAAAAATTCCCGGATGGTGTGGATATATCACTTACCTTTGATGACCTGGAAGAAGAAAGCTCCTGGAAGAAGATATCAAAGAACAAAGGATATGATCTTATCATAGCTCATTATATTAACTATGAGCTGAAAGATTCCGAAACTTTTGTGGAAAGAGTGAGCAAGGTTCTGGGTAAAGGCGGAGTGTTTTCTTTTAATGCGGAGGCCGTAAGCGGATGGCATTATTTCTATAAGGAAATGCTTAAGAAAGCCGGAGTGAATACCACATTTATCGATGAGATGATAAATGAAGAACAAGCGGAGCAGGATGCATGCGATGAGATGCTCAGAAAGTATTTTAAGAGGGTCGATCTTATAACCATCGAAAATACCTGGCATTTTACTGAGGCGGAAGAGCTGTTTGATCGGATGTGTTCGAGATATAACGGCCAGCAAAAATTCTTAAATGATAACCGTAAGAAGATTCTGAAAGTTTTTGAAGACGTAATATGCAGGGACGGAGAAATAACTTATACCTACGGTTCTCTGTTCCGTCGTTGCACAAAATAAGCAATTAATTTTTCTCTTTATATCAATCCTTTAACCGGCAGACATGGAGATATGTTCTGCCGGTTTTTGATCATAGCGGATCCGGGCATCGGTTTCGGAAATATACGTGGAGATTATAACAACAGTATATGGATATTTCCGGTTTGATAAGGTAGAATAATCAAAATTATTGAATTCTTACGGAGGTGATCGTATGGGGATAAGTTATTGCAGATTAACCGAAGACAGGCTGGATGTTTTTATCGGAATGAGAATAAAGCAGCTCCGTGAAGAAGGTGCTACAGAAGACTTTGACCTCGTGCCTAACCTTAAGGATTATTATCACAGACATATGAGCGATGGAACGTTCGTATCCTGGCTTGCCATGGACGGGGATAAAATAGTGGGGACAAGCGGTATGTCCATGGTGGAAAAGCCTCCTTATTTCAGCTGCCCAAGTGGAAAAATAGGTCTGCTGTCGAGCATGTTCACCGATCCGGATTATCGCAGAAAAGGCATAGCAAGGGAACTGCTGTCCAGAGTTGTGGAGGAAGCGAAAAATTACGGATGCGGATGCGTGCAGATAACGGCATCGGATATGGGTGTGCTTTTGTATACAGATTTCGGCTTTGTCAAAAACGGAAATTTCATGCAATATAAGTTTTAAGCGAAAAATCGGTAAATATGGTAAAATAGAGGCGTATGTTTCGTTAGGAACACATACGCCTTTTTATATAGCCTTATCCGGAGAAGAACGAGAATGAGCAATTTAAAGGTTTTGGCGGATACGATCGTGAAGATGTATGTCACTTTGCTTCCTGCCATCATTGCCGGGATACTTGTCATGGTCTGGTGTAAGACGGGATTTATGAAATCGGCGATGAAACCCATGGATATGGGTAAAAATTTCCGCGACGGAAAAAGGATATTCGGTGATAACAAAACCTGGAAGGGATTTATCGGATATCTGATCTTTGGTACGGTCTCTACGGTCATATGGGGCGCTGTTTGCCATGGCACCGGAATCGATCATCTGAATTATTTCTATGTTCATCATGAGAACACATTTCTTTTCAATCTGATGACGGGGTTTCTCCTCGGACTCGGATATGCACTCTTTGAATTACCCAACAGCTTTCTTAAGAGAAGATTGGATATAACACCCGGTAAGACAACATCGGGAGCATGGAAAGTATTTTTTATTTTCCTTGATCAGGCAGATTCGATATTCGGATGTGCCCTTGTGGTGTGGTTGTTTTATGATCTGGGGATCGGATTATATCTTCTCTATGTTCTGGTAGGTGCTTTGACACATATTATCGTGAACATGCTGTTGTATGTATGCAGGCTCAGAAAAAACCCTTTTTAATAATGGAGAAAAGACATGATCGTAAGACTCGCACTTGATGAAAAGAGAGAAGACAAGCTTGGAAACAAAGGTAAATTTCTACTTCAGATGAAGAAGAAGGGATTTAACGTCCCCGGCGGATTTATCCTTGATACGGATATATACGATGAAGTTATGGCTGCAAACTCTGTAAGTGATGCCATAAGTGATTCGCTATACGGATTAAATAATGAAAATGTTAAAAAGGTTTCTGAAGAGATCAATTCATTACTTGATAAGATCAATATCCCGTCTGATATCTCATCACAAATTGATAAGCTTGCATCCGAAGACACTCTTTATGCCGTAAGAAGCAGCGGAAATATGGAGGATCTGGAAGAGTATTCTTTTGCGGGACAGTACGATACATTTCTGAATGTAAAAAAAGAAGATATATGCCGTAGGGTTATCGATTGTTACAGATCCATGTTCGGAGAAGTTCTTCTGCAGTATGTGGTAAATAACAGGATCGATGCTCCTGCAATGAAAATGTCCGTAGTTGTACAGGAGATGGTTCCAGCAGACATGAGTGGAATCTGTTTTACCATAGATCCTGTAAACGGTTACGACAAAGAAATGTTGATCGAGGTGTCTGAGGGTCTCGGTGAAAATATCGTAAGCGGAAAGACGGCGCCCGAGCAGTATTTTTACAATTGGTATTACAAGAAGGAGACACGTAGGGCAAAGAAAAATAAATTCCTGGATGAGGATGCGGTCGAAAGATATGCATCGGTCTTTTCGGATATTCAGCGTTTCTTCGGATATCCCTGTGATATCGAATTTGCAATCGCAGATGACAAACTTTACATCCTTCAGGCCAGAAGGATAACCAAGATCGGATATAACGGGATCAAATATATGTGGACCACCGCAGATTTCAAGGACGGTGGTGTATCCGCAACGGTATGTACCCCTTACATGTGGAGTCTGTACGAGTATATTTGGGAATTTTCGCTTCGCTCTTTTATAGTAAGATCGGAAATCCTTAAAGATGAAGAACTTCCCAAAAAGCTTGGTGAGATGTTCTATGGTCGTCCTTACTGGAATATGTCCGCGGTCAAAAAAGCGATGAGTCAGGTCATCGGATATAAAGAAAGAGAATTTGACAGCGAATATGGTATCATCGGAGATTATGAGGGCGATGGACAGACTACAAAAGTCACTCCATCAACCGTTTCGAGAATGCTCCGTATTGTGATCAATCAGAGCCGTATCCTTAAGGGCCGCAGGGAAAACAATCAGAGATATAAAGACGAATTACTGAAACAGTATTACAGATATAAAGATAAATACGACAATAAAAAGATTACGAATATTGAAAAGGAATTCGTAAGGATCACCAAGAAAACATATCTCAGAAGTGAGACTACATATTTCTGGCAGATCTTTATCAACACCATTCATCAGTCTCTGTATAAGGACAGTTTATTAAAGTATGTATCCGAAAGCGAGTATCTGTCACTTCTCGGAAACATAGATAATATTTCCCATCTGCTTCCTTTCTATGAGATGTGGGAAGTTACGAGACAGATACGCAAGGATGAAAAGGCTTATTTATATTGGCAGGAAAAGAGTGCGGAGGAAATCTCCGGAGAACTTACCTCTCCGAAGAACTGTGTTCCTGTGGTAAAGGAGATCATAGACAAATACGGTTATCATTCGGATAAAGAACTGGATATCACGTATCCCTGTTATTATGAAGAACCTGAAACCATCGTAGCAATGATCAAGGATATGGTGGTGTTGGAGGATTTATATTCTCCGCTTGAAGATAAAGAAAACGGCCACAGAATGTATTCTGAGGTTTTGGGTAAGATAAGAGCTAAGGTATCCGACCGAACATTTCGAAAGGTTGAGAAGAAAGTGTCCGGTATGAGAAAGATGCTTTGGTGGAGAGAAGAGTTCAGGGATGTGTCCACCAGATTTTATTACATGCTCAGAGTATATACGATAGAGTATGCAAAGTATCTGACCGGCAAAGGGGTTCTCGAAAGATACGAAGATGTATGGTTTTTGAAAGTCGGAGATCTGTGGGATTATGTTGACGGAAAGAAAACCAAGGATGATCTTCGAAGCATCATAAAAAGAAATAAATATTATTACGATTGCTACAGAAACTACATAAGTGATAACGAGATCGGAACGATATTCTCAAAACACAGAGATGATGTAAAGGCTAAAGATTCAGCTATAAAGGGTCTCGGAGCAAATAACGGAAAGGTGACGGGAATCGCAAGAGTCATCGAGGATTTCTCACAGATAGACAGACTTCAGGAAGGAGATATCCTTGTTACCAGATTTACGGATACAGGATGGACCCCGAAGTTTGCAATCCTTTCAGGGATCGTAACCGAATATGGCGGTATCCTCTGCCATGCCGCAATCGTATCTAGAGAGTACGGTATACCTGCGATTGTTTGCTGTAAGGATGCAATGCAGAAGATCCGTGACGGACAGACCGTTACCATAGACGGAACTACCGGAACCGTTACGATAGTTAAGTGATCGGAGAACAGTTATGAAAAAAATCGTAGGGTTTTGGAATCCTTCAGTGATCCTCACATATATCGGTATGAGCTTTGCCATACTCGGAATGTACCTCGCGGTAAAGGATATGATAAATTTCGCATTTATCTGTCTTGTACTGTGTGGTATCTGCGATCTGTTTGACGGAGTGATCGCCAAGAAATTCAAGAGAAGTGAAGATGAAAAAGCATTCGGAATAGAGCTGGACTCTCTTGTTGATGTATTGAGTTTTATCGCGCTTCCTGTGACGCTTTTTATGAATATCGGATTCGACTCTGCGTTACATCTGATAATTTATGTACTTTATTCCATTGCGGGAATCGCAAGACTCGGATATTTCAATGTAGTCACGGCTGACGAAGACGGCCCCGTAAAATATTACTCGGGACTTCCCATTACATATGCGGCACTTGTTTTTTCCTTAATGTATCTGACGATTAATATACTCAGCCCGGAAGTGTTTGTGATCGTATATACGTTTTCAATGATCGCAGTAACTGTCTTGGAAGTTCTTAAGATAAAGATCGCAAAACCAAGAGGCCTTGCATACATATTCTTTGGAGTTCTGGCAATAGCTGTTATAGCACTTTTTATCATTACAGCATGAGAATATACGACAGGAAAACAAAAGAATACGAAGAAATTGTTCAGTACGGACAGGGTGCACTTAAATTTCTGTATGGAAATATCTTCGGAAGAATAATTCTGAAGATAGCGGTTTCACCCGCTGCATCACGGCTTTACGGAAAGATTAATTCCGGACGGGGAAGTAAAAAGAAAATTCCGGAATTCATAAGATCAAACAATATAAAGATCGAAGATTTCGAAGACAGGGAATACGAGTCGTTTAATGATTTCTTCACAAGAAAACTCCGCGACGGAGCAAGGGTGATCGATACCGATGAAAAAAGGCTTATATCACCTGCGGATGCCAAACTCCTTGTCTATGATATTGAGGACGGGCTAAGGATGAATATAAAGGGCAGAACATATTCCGTGGATGAGATTGCACCGGGAATACCTGACCTTAATGATTATTCCGGAGGAAAATGTCTGGTTTATCGTTTGTGCATGGACGATTACCACAGATATTGTTTTGTGGATGACGGATCGGTGAAAGATACACGAGTGATCAAAGGCAGATTACACACCGTCAGTCCTTTATCGAAAGACTATAAAATATATAAAGAAAATCATCGAGTCGTAAGCGTTCTTTCTACGAAACACTTCGGCGATATGATAAACATCGAAGTGGGAGCGCTTCTGGTCGGAAAGATTGTAAACAGAGAAGTAGATCAGTTTACAAAAGGTGAGGAAAAAGGATTTTTTGAGCCGGGAGGATCAACGATCGTACAGCTCTTCAAGAAGGATACAGTAAATATCGATGAAGATATCATAAAACAAAGTTTAGATAGTACAGAGACAAAAGTATTATTCGGGGAAGGAGTCGGATCGGTATGTTAAAACGAATCCATATATATATGAAGGAAAGATATCCCCTGATACCGAGACTGATATTGGGATTGATAGTTTTCCTTGAAATACATTTTATAATTCTTCTTAATGAAGGCGTTACCAAATTCGACATCGGAATACAGGAATTTGTGGGTGCATATACGGTATTTGCATTTTTGCTATGGCTCAGAATAGCGGATGATCTGAAAGATTTTGAGACTGATAAAGTGTTATTTCCGGACAGACCTCTCGCAAGAGGAAGCGTCTATAAGAAGGACGTTATCATCGTGTGTGCCATTGCAGAAGCAATAGCTGTTGTTTTAAATATTCTCTTTATGAACAACATTCTGTTTTTCTGCATTCTGTATTTTTACGGATATTTGATGAGTAAGTGGTTCTTCCAGAAGGCAAAGATCCAGCCATCGCTTCCCCTTGCTCTTGTCACACACAATCCCGTTCAGATGTTTGTAAATCTTTATATCATTTCCTTTACTGTTATTAAATATGATCTTCGTGCGGTGACGCTCACAACATGTTTGACTTTATGGACCTTATATTTCCCTGCACTTATATGGGAGGTATCGCGTAAGATCAGGGCGCCCAAAGACGAAAATGATTATACGACATACTCGAAGCTGTTCGGATATAAGAAAGCTACAAAATTTGTAATGATACTTACCATCGTTGATATCATTACGAATTTTATACTGGTATTCAGACTGAATAAGATTTCAATCGTAGTACTGTTCCTGCTTGTATCATGGATGACCATGAAGTTCATTCAGTACATCAAGGATCCGAATAAATTTGTGATCGTTGAAAAAGTGGAAAGGTATACCTATCTGCAGGAATCTACGATGCTCCTCACAATAGTTGTTTTCCTGATCTTCGGAAGGATTTAGAATGTACGGAAGTAAAGCTGACAATCTTATTAAGATGAAAGAAGCAGGAATTAATGTTCCTGCTTTTGAAATAATAGAATTCGGCGAAGAATTTGATGAAAAGAAATTTGAGGCCTATACAAGGAATGTTGCGGTTCGCAGTTGCTGTAATCTCGAGGACGGAGCAGATCAAAGTTTTGCTGGACAGTTTGCAACATATCTGAATGTAAAACCGGGTGAGATTGCGGAAAAAATCGCAGAATGCAGAAATTCCGTAAATGCCGAGAGCGTACTTGCATATATGGATAATCGCGGCCTCAAACCTGATGCACTTAAGATGTGCGTCATAGTGCAGGACATGGTAAATGCCGACAGAGCAGGAGTATTGTTTACGGCAAATCCTCAGGGACTGCTCAATGAATCGGTCATTGCCTGCGGAAGAGGACTAGGTGAAGGGGTTGTGTCAGGTTCATCGGATACGACCACCTATTATTATCATCTTACGGATAAACTGTATTATTACGAAGGTAAAGAAGATCTGCTTTCTTCGGATGAGATAGATGAGCTGATCGAAGTATCAACGAAGATCAAAGAACTGTTTGGAGAATATCTCGATATTGAATTTGCTTTTTCGGAAGGCAGATTATATATACTTCAGGGAAGACCCATTACAACCATAAAAGCGGAGAATCCTCTGATACTGGATAACAGTAATATTGTGGAAAGTTATCCGGGACTTTCACTTCCTCTTACGATTTCTTTTGTACACATGGTTTACAGCGGTGTGTTCAGAGGTGTGAGCAGAAGGGTTCTTAAAAATGATAAAGAATTAAACAAACATGCCGATGTTTTCAACAACATGGTGGGTCATGCAAACGGAAGAATGTATTACAAGATCAGTAACTGGTATACGGTTCTGAAATTTCTTCCCTTTAATAAAAGGATCATTCCCGTTTGGCAGGAAATGCTGGGTGTAAAAAATAAATCGGTGAGCGATAAGGATGTGGTTCTTACTCCATTTGTCCGTATCATGACTTATGTGAATTCTTTCTATGAACTTGTTTCCGTTCCGAGACATATGAGAAGTCTGGAAGAAGAATTTGTAAGAGTAAACGATCACTTCTATGACTGTTATGATCCGGCAATGGACCTGAAAGAACTCATCGGACTTTATGATGAAGTAAAAGATAAGCTTTTAAGTATTTGGGATGTTACTCTTCTCAATGATATGTATGCATTCATCTATACCGGGCTGGTGAAAAGCAGGTTGCGTAAAAAGTCCGGACAGGATGATGCTTTCGTCAACAGATACATATCGGGCATAACAGATATAGAGAGCATGAAGCCCGTTAAAGCTCTCATAGAACTGGCTTATAAAAAAGATGAGCTGTCAGAAGAGGAATTTAAAAAATCCAAAGCGGAATACATAAGGCTATACGGTGACAGAAATCTTGAAGAACTGAAACTGGAAAGAAGAACATTCAGATCTACACCGTCACTTCTGGATGAAAGGATCGCCGAATACAGAAAAGATCCGGAAAGACTTAAAAAGCTTTACGAAGATATCAATAAGAGTGAAACGTTGCGGATCAAAACAGATCCCATAACACGTTTTCTCGGAAAGAGATGTGCGAGAGGAATCGCGGGCAGAGAAAAATCCAGACTTAATCGAAGCAGGATCTACGGCATCGTAAGACTGATCTTTGATACCATGGGTTCAAGATTTGCGGAAGCAGGACTTATAGATAAGGCGGAAGATATTTATTATCTTACGGTAGATGAAGCGTTCCGGCTTGTAAGTGAACCTGCGGATATGAAATCTGTGATAGCTGAGAGGAAGGATGCATATTCTCTGTATGAAATGCTTCCTCCATATACAAGACTGATCTTTGAAGAAAGCGAATTTGACAAGAGACATTCCTGTGTGAATTCGCATAAAAAGAAAAATTCCGAAAATGTACTGCAGGGAGTACCGTGCTCGGGGAGCGTTGCCGAAGGTGAAGCTCTTGTTATATCCGGTCCGGGTGATGCACACGATGTAAAGGATAAGATACTCGTTACCAAGATGACCGATCCCGGATGGGTGTTTTTGCTTGCGACCGCAAAAGGCGTCATATCTGAAAAAGGATCGCTTTTATCACATACAGCTATCATATCGAGAGAACTGAATATTCCCTCCGTTGTGGGTGTTGATAAGCTCACGGATACTGTTAAAACCGGTGATATGATCCGGATGGACGGAGGAACGGGACGAATAGAGATCATAGGGAGAGCCTGATGGAACTTGTTAAGGTAGGACTTGATAAACAAAATATCAAAAAGTTTGTGAATCTTCCAAAGAAGATATATTCCGCAAAGGACAATATGGAAAGTCCTTCTCAGATGAGATCGCTTTTGGAGGGAACTCATCCTCTGTCGAAATATTTTGATCTGGATGCATATCTGATCATAAAAGACGGAGATACGGTTGCAAGATTTGCAATAACGACATACTCGGATGATACCACTGCATATCTGGGTTTTTTCGAATCCCTTAATGACAAGGAGATATCCGGATTCTTATTTACCGAAGCCCAAAGAATCGCCAAAGAAAAAAAGTGCACGGTAATTGTGGGCCCGGTTGATGCATCGTTTTGGTTGAAGTACAGATTAAAGATAAACAATTTCAATCTTCTTCCCTATACGGGGGAGCCCTATAACAAGGACTACTATCTGGATTTGTTTCAGGATAGCGGTTATAAAGTCTGCGAGCATTATACATCGAGTGCTTTCAGGTCTGTGGGTGAAGACTATGTTAATGAAAAGTTCGAAAGCAGGTACAAGGAATTCCTGTCACATGGTTATGTAATAGAAAGTCCCAAACCGGAAGACTATGATAAGGTCATTGACGAAGTATACAGACTAATAACAGAACTGTACAGTGATTTTCCCATATACAAAAATCTGTCGAAAGAAGATTTTTATGAAGTTTTCAAAGATTATAAGACCATCATGAATATGAGTATGACCAAGATGGCTTACTATGAGGGAAAAGCCGTAGGATTCTATATAAGCATTCCGGATTACGGAAACAGGGTATATCATGCGGGGCTTTTTGATATTCCCGGAATTCTCAGGACCAGAAAACATCCGGACAGATATGTAATGCTGTATATGGGCGTTGATCAAAATCACAGGGGTCTGGGAAAAGCACTTGTATATGCGATCATGAAGGAGTTGATGCAAAGCGGGCTTCCCAGTATCGGCGCACTTGCAAGAGACGGTAAGGTAACTCAGGATTATGCATCCGAAGAAAAAACCGATATTTACGAATATGTACTTCTGAAACATGAATTATAAGATTATAAGAGGTGATGGTATGGCAAACGTACTTGAGGAATATCTTAAGGAAGACTATTCAAAATGGGGAACAAGAAATTATCTCTATGAAATAAAAGATGGAGTGAATTTTACTCCCATCACTTTTGGGGAATTTATCGAGAAGGTAAATTACCTTGCCGCATATCTTATCGACAAAGGATTGTCAGGCAAGAATATCGGAATATACGGACCCAACAGCATAGAATGGATGGTCAGTGACATATCCATTATGTGTTATGTGGGATGCGGCGTAGGATTCAATAAGGATTGGTCTTATGATAATGTAGTTTATTCGATCAATAAAAGTGAACTGTCCTGTCTTATTTATGATGAAAGACAAAATGAGATCATGGATAAGATAAAGGTAGAATTTCCGGATCTGATATACATATCCGTTCAGAATGAATTTCCGAAATGTATAGAAGAAGGAAAAAACATTTGTAAGGACTTGTTTTCTCTTGAGGCAAGACCCGGGAATGTTCCTTCAAAAGTCGTTTTTACAAGCGGCACAACTTCTTTTCCGAAGGCGGTTCTCTTGTCGATCAATAATGTTTTCTCGGGGTGGCGTTCTCTCGGAAGAAGAATAGATGCTGGGCCGGAAGATGTCTGCTATCTGTTTCTTCCTCTCAATCATACCTACGGTTCTATATATAATTTTATATATTCACTTGTATTCGGATACGAGATTTATCTTGCAGGAAGTATTAAGGAAATGGCGCAGGAAATGATGGCTGTTCATCCGACGATCTTTTCCGGAGTCCCTCTTGTATTTTCAAGATTTTATGAGGCGTCTAAGGCAATGGGTGTCGGACTGGGAATGCTCCTTGGCGGCAGGATGAAATATCTTTTCTGCGGCGGAGCCAAACTTACTCCGGAGATTCGCAGAGCATATGCGGATGAAGGAATGTATATGATGAATGCCTACGCTCTCTCAGAGACTTCATCAGGCTTTAGCATAGATTATCCCGGAGAAGAGGATATGGAAAGTGTCGGTACTCTTTTTGAGGATGTGGATGCGATCGTTCTTGATCCGGATGAGGAAGGCTATGGAGAGCTTGCAATAAAAGGCGATAATGTCTTCCTGGGATACTTTAAGGACGAAGAAGCTACAAAAGAAGCATTTAATGAGGAAGGGTATTTCCTTACCGGCGATATAGGAATGATCAAAAACAACAAGGTTTACATTAAAGGAAGAATAGATACAAGGATCACTCTTTCAAACGGAGAAAATATATCTACAAAAAGGATTGAGGAAAGAGTAAAGGAAATCCATGAAAGTATAGTCGCTGTCAAGGTATATATGAGAGGAGATCTTCTTTGTACGGATATATATGTGAAAGACAGCGAAGCTCCTTCCGATATGAGCGTTTGGGATGAACTGATCGAAGAGCTGAATAAAAATGTATCCCGTTATGAAAGAATCGGAAAATATAATATCATCAGCAGCACACAGATGCTGAAGTGAAATGGAAAAGATATCATTTGAAACAGAAACGAAAACTTGCGCAGCATACTTTACAGTAAATCCGACAGTTTTGTTGATTCAGCCATCATCCGGTGATGAAGAACAATTTCTGGAGGAGGAGATAAGCGGTATTGCATCTCTTGCAAATCGTGATTTTGCGTTTGTTTCTTTTCATATAGATGATTGGAACAAAGAACTTTCTCCATGGTGTGCTTCTCCCGTGTTCGGAAAAGAATCCTTTGGTGATGGCGCATCGCAGACACTTCGTCATGTAACAGATGAACTGATCCCGTCGGCCAAAAAGATACTTAAGCTTAGCGATACCATACCGGTTGTCCTTGGCGGATATTCTCTTGCCGGATTGTTTTCATTATGGAGTGCATATAATTCTTCGGCATTTGATTCGGTGTGCGGAATCTCACCTTCAGTATGGTTTGAAGGGTGGAAGGACTATGCATCAAAGAATAAGCCCTTGTGCCAAAAGGTGTATTTAAGCCTCGGAAACAAGGAAGAGAAAACAAAAAACAAGATAATGGCAAGTGTGGGAGACAATATCAGATATCAGTATGATTTATTAAAAGCGGAAGATATCTTCAGCACACTTGAATGGAATGAAGGCGGACATTTTAATGATCCCGCCGGAAGATGTGCCAAGGGTTTTGCATGGTGCCTGAATAATGAAGATTGATATCAGACAGATAACGGAGGGGGAAGAGAGCGTAGTAATACGTTACAAGGATCCTTCTCCAAAGATCAACAAAATAATAGATATCTTAAACGGAGACGACAGCAGACTCAGAGGAAAGACGGATGAAGGAGATGTTTTCTTTTCACCGGATGATATTCTGTATCTTGAGTCTGTGGATGACAAAGTGTTTGTATATACTCCGGATAAGATCATGAAGATCGACGGTTCACTCAATTCGTTTATGGCAGCGATAAACGACGAGAGCTTCTTCAGATGCAGTAAGTCGATGATCATTAACGTCGGAAGAGTGGAGGCGCTGAAGAGTCTGTCATCTAACAGGATAGATGCCACGATGGAAGGCGGAGAGCATATAATCATTTCCAGAAGATATGCATCTGAGTTTAGAAGACTGCTGAAAGGAGACAGATAGGATGAAAAATGATAAAAAGCTTTCACCCTGGGAAATATTTCTGACAAGAGAGATCGGAATAGAATTTAAAGCCTGTCTGTATTTTTTTACAATACTGTTTTATTACTGCATGTACAGGATCATATGCGGAATATTTGATGCCGGCATCATTCACATGGCAGAGATGATCATTACGTGCTATATCGTATGCTACATTCAGGTATATCTGTTCGGGAACTTTGATGAAGCAGAAAAACCGGGTATAAAGGAAATCGCCGGCGTAATTGTTTGTTCCGCTTTGTATATACTGATCACCATTATCGGTAATTGGTTTGACGGCAAAATAGGAGTGACTGTCGGATTTGCCGTGTATCTTCTTGTGGTGTACATTTGCATCTTCCTGATATACAGGATCAAGAGAAAGATAGAGGATAAAACGCTTAACGAAGACCTGAAACTCTTCCAGGCAGAACACAAAAAGTGAATCATAGAGGCTAAAATATGCACCTTACGGGAACAGATATTGTTCCCGTTTTTTATTTCTGATATTTGTAGATCAAAGAGAAGGAGGATGCATATGAATAACGTTATAGAGATAGAACATCTGACCAAAAGCTACGGTAAAAACAGAGGAATCATCGATGTATCTCTCAAGGTGAAGGCGGGGGATATTTTCGGATTCCTGGGACCGAACGGCGCGGGAAAGTCCACGACCATAAGATCAATGATGGGATTTCTTAAAACAGATTCCGGAAGCATCAGGATCCTCGGTATGGACAGCGTAAACGATCATGAGAAGATCATGGCAAATATCGGATATATGCCTTCGGAAGCATGGTTTTATGATTCGATGAAGGTATCAGAAGTCATTGCATATGCTGCCGATATCAGAGGGCTTGATTGCAGGGAAGAAGCGGAAAAACTATGCGAACGACTTAAAGTAAATACAAATAAAAAGATCCGTGAACTGTCATACGGAAACAAGAAAAAGGTAAGCATAGTCTGTGCAATGCAGCATAAACCGAAGCTGTTTATTTTTGACGAACCTACCGGCGGTCTCGATCCGCTGATGCAGAGAAGTTTCTTTGAACTTATCACGGAATATGTGGATAAAGGTGCCACATGTCTTCTTTCAACACATGTTTTATCGGAAGTAAATAAATATTGCAGGAGCGCGGCAATAATGCGTGAGGGAAGGCTTACCATGCTGGACAGCCCCGATATAGATGACGATGAGTTTTTGAAATTCTATGAAGATACGGAGGAGGAAGCATGAGAAAGATTTTTCTAAAAGAATTAAAAATGAATCTTAAAGCCCTTCTTATCTGGAGCCTTTCGGTAGGCGGTATGGGTCTTGCCTGTATTCTTTTGTACAGGACCATGGAAGGTGATATGAAGGAGATGGCGGAAGCTTTCTCTCATATGGGAAGCTTTTCCGATGCTTTCGGAATGAGCACCCTCAGTATAGCAACGATCAAGGGATTCTTTGCTACCGAAGTAGGTGCGGTGCACGGACTGGGCGGAAGCATGTTTGCCGCACTCATGGGTGTCGGAATGCTATCTAAAGAGGAGGAATTACATACCGGAGAATTTCTGTTTTCCTTTCCGGTATCCAGGAAAAAGATCATCTCCGCAAAGGCTTTATGTATAGCTGTGATGATCATATTATTTACTCTTATATCTGCAGGTCTTTATGTATGCGGATTTGCTTTGCTGGGTGAAAAGCTTCCTGCCGGTGAATTTGTTACATATATGGGAATGCAGCTTATAATGGACCTTGAGATTGCAGGGATTTGTTTTGCGATTTCTTCCATATTTGCAAAAACCAAGACGGGACTTGCGCTGGGAACTTCCCTTATGTGTTATGCATATGACATCATCGGAAGAGTTGTCCCGGATGTTAAGCAATATCTGTTTATAGGTCCCTTTTCATACTCGAATGCTTCGGATATATTTTCGGGAGCTGAAATACAGGGAAAAGCCATAGCTTTCGGAATCACAGTGACGATACTTAGCATTGTTTTCGCATATATCTGTTATGATAAAAGAGACCTTTCATCATGACCTGATTATCCGATCTGTCACACCCCTCTGCTTATATACGGCAGAGGGGTTTTGATATTCTTGATAACTTCCGCCAAAAAGGCTAAACTTAATGGATATGAGACAAACATCACTTTGCTATATAATTAAAGAAGGAAAAGTTCTTCTTCTGTATCGTAACAAAAAAGAAAACGATGCAAATGAAGGAAAATGGATCGGTGTGGGAGGAAAGCTGGAAGAAGGCGAAACTCCCGAAGAATGCATGAAAAGGGAAGTGCTTGAGGAAACCGGTCTGACAGTAAAAGAATTTCACTATCACGGAGTTATCCTGTTCGTATCCGATAAGTGGGATGATGAGGAAATGCATCTCTACAGTGTTGCGGGATATGAAGGAGATATAAAACCATCCTGCGATGAAGGACGACTTGAATGGATAGACATTCAGGATGTATTTGATCTTCCCATGTGGGAAGGAGATAAATATTTCCTGCAGCCCCTTCTCGCCGGAAAAGAAAAGATCAACATGGTACTCAGATACGAAGGAACGAGCGAAGAAGAACGTCTTGTGGAAGTTACGGAAGTATAGTATGGAAGAATGAATTCCGGGCCGCTGATCGTTTCACGGAAATGACGGAATAAAAGATCTGACCCGGGCAGGGAGATAAATTGGACGTATCTGTTAAGAAAAAACATTTCATCGGATTTGCTGAAGTTTTTTTCTCATTATGTTTGGCAAGTATAATAACAGTCGGGCGAAGCGTATATAATTACAATTCGGTATCCGGTCTTTTGAAGGCACCCAAAGAAAACGCAGCGGTGTTTCTCTTTTTGTTTTTTCCTATACTGCTGATTCTGGCACTTTGTGGAAAAGCAATTTATAAGAATGAAGAAAAAGAAGTTTTTTCCAATGATGAGATTCCGGGTATTTACAAAGCATTTCCGGTAATATCTTTTATTCTTACGGCGGCATCGTCAGCCCTTGCACTTCTTTCGTATTTTCCCGGAATACTCGGATATGATTCCGAATGGCAGACTCTTCAGGCTTTCGGTATTCTTCCTTTATCCAACCATCATCCCGTTCTTCATACTCTTATATGGAATTTTTTCGTGGCGCTTGAGTGGTGGGGTGTTCCTCATCCTTACGGGCTTGTGATCTACTGTATTTTTCAGATCCTTATAGTATCGCTGGTATGTGCGTTTGTAGTCAGATGTGAGATCAGGGAAGGATGCAGATGGTTTCTTCCCGTCATCACGATTCTGTTTTATGCACTGTATCCCGCATTCGGAGTTTTTTCTGTTCAGATGACAAAGGACGTGCTTTTCGGAAGTGCGGTTATACTTCTGATACTGAATCTTTTGAAAGCCGGAAGAGGAGAGAAGGCGAATCCCTTCCTTATTTTCCTTTTTACAGTATTATCATCACTTCTCAGAAATAATTTTCTTCCTGCGGGATGCGTTCTTGTGATCGTTTTGTTTTTCATGAGAAAAGACAAAATGATGAGAAAGGCGTTAATCGAATCGCTTGCGGGAGTTATCGTGTCCTTGTCCGTCATGGCATTTGTATATCCGGCATGCGGAGTAGAAAGAAGCGAATCCCATGAGTCTCTCAGCGTTCCCATCAATCAGATCGCGGCAGTCTATGTTCACAGATATTCTGAACTTACGCTTCCGGAGAAATTCATCATAGAAGGATATATGTCTGCGGGAGCGTATAATCCGAGGCTTGCGGATACGGTAAAGTTTTCTTTTAACGATGAGCTGTATGATTCGGACAGATCCGCTTTCTGGGATCTGTACCTTCATCTTCTCAGAAAGTATCCGCATGAATTTATAGACGCATTTCTGACACAGAATGTTCAGCTCTGGTACCCGGGGGCTTCCGTCACCGACAGGTATTCCGCCAGAGAATACATCGAAACGGATAATGTATTGGTATATGAATATACGGTGTCATGTACTCCGGTGATCCCCGAAATGAAGGGATTCTATGATATGATCATCGAAGAGATCGAGCAGGGCAGAGCAGTATCCGGACTTCCCTTTTCGCTTTCCATCCCTTTTATCGTGCTTATGGTCGCTTTGTACATGTCCGTAAAAGCAAGGCATAAGGGTTTTACCGCAGCTGTTTTATTATCGGGAGCACTTTGGGCTACATACCTTCTCGGCCCCGTATCGGCATTCAGGTATATGTATCCTTTCTTTATGCTGGTTCCCGTTATGGTCATACCGGTTTTTTCCCGAAAAAAGAAACCTGAAAAATCACAGGAGCCCGAAGAAAAAGAAGAGAGAAAAGGTTCCGATACGGTTATAGATCTTGATTAGATGAAGAAAAAGTATTCTGTATTAAAACTTATACTTATCTTTTTAACTGTGGTATCAGCATTCAAAATGATCTTCTTCGGATGGGTCATTGATGAAGGATATGCTTTTGCCATAGGTAACAGACTGCTTCAGGGTGACCGCCTTTTCAAGGATATGTGGGAGCTTCACCAGACTTCCGGTTATGCTATAGAGTTTTTGCTTCGGATATACAAAGCATTTGTAAATTCCGGAGAGGGTGAAGTGGTATTTGTAAGAGCATGCGGAATGGCACTACACCTGCTTGTTTCCTATGTTTTATACAGAGCACTCAGAAGACATATGTCTGAGCTAAAAGCCTTTTTGGCTGCTGTACTGTTTGCAAATCTTACACCCAAATCAATCAGCATACCCGAGTTTTCCAATCTGATAAATCTGACTTCGGTACTCACACTTATCTGTCTCGGCAGGTTATATCTCGGAAAAAGCGAGGAAGATAAAAAGAAAAGATATTTGTATGCACTTGCCGCAGGCATCTTTTTGTCGGTATGCGTAATGTCTTATCCGCCTTCGCTGATCTTTGCGGTATTTGTCTTCGCATATGTATTTGTGAAATCAAAGGGCAGACGCGGAGAATTCGTTACGGTTTTATCCGTATGTCTGATATCGGGACTCTTATATCTTGCCCGTATCCTTTCATACATGACGGTGAGTGAGCTTATGGAAAGCATCCGGATGATGCTCTCCGGGGATTCGACACATGACGGCGGCTTATCCAAGATACCCGGATACCTTTCCGATGTGGTGATACTTGCCATATTTATCGCTGTTTTCGGACTGATCTCATTTGCGGTATCGAAGGTCTTTAAAAAGAAAGAACTGTTCCTGCCTTCCGCATTCGTCTTTGTTTTTATGTGGCGGACGCTCCATATACTATTCAAAAACGATACGTATCCCGTTGAGTATACCTTCGGTTGTATCCTGATAGTCTCTGCGCTTGCTTATTTATACGGCATTAAAAACAAAACCTATTCCGCAGAGGAAAAAGAATTCCTTGTGCTGTATGCGGGAGGAAGCCTTGCCGTTTTTCTGACAGTACTGGTTGCATGCAATCAAAGTGTTTTTTCATCCGCGAAATATCTGACGCTCTTTTTTGCGGTTACGGTAGCGTTATCATATAAGGAAGAAGCGGATACGTTTACCGAACGGTTTCTTTTTGCGACGGGAACGGTTCTGGTAATACTGATCAATATAATCCAGTACGGAAATCCCAGAAACCGCCTTCTCAATATTTTCGATGCGGAAGCAAGAGTTCCCTCGGGACCGCAAAGATGGCTGATCCTTGAAAGAATGTATGCCAACAAAGCACGTATCGATAATGAGGAATTGCCGGAGATCCTGAACGGAGCCGGATATGTCATGATAACCGGAGATGCGGTTACTTATCTGTACACCGATGCGCTGATAGGGCACGGAACAACCATCATGACTGAAGAGTACGATGAAAGCTATGCCGATTACTGGAACGTTCGACCTGACAGAAAGCCTGATATGATAGCCGTGGAGTGCTATGAGGGTTCGCTTGATTCGGTGGTCGCTTCATCATGGCTCTACGATTATCTCGAAAATGAATACGGTGCATCCGAAGTGGTGGAAACAACGTATTACAGAATATATATAAAGTGATCTTGGAGGATTAAATGGGAGTAAAGATTTTTGCAGATTCAACTTGCGATCTCAATGAAGAACTTATAAAAAAGTATTCGATAACCATTATCCCGCTTTGCATCATCATGGGGGATAAGAGTTATTACGACGGAGAAGGTCTCGGACAGAAAGAGATCTTTAAGTGGGCGGATGAAAATAAAACAACCCCCAAGACCGCGGCAATAACCACCGAAAGACTTGAACAGGCCACAAAGCCGGTTCTTGAAGCCGGCGATGACATTATTCTGTTTACCATCTCGGCCGGAATGAGTTCGACCTTTAACCTTGCTACCATATATTCGGAAGATAACGGTAACGGTCATATGCATGTTATCGATTCCGCAAACCTTTCCACCGGTATAGGACTGCTTGTCATAAAGGCGGCAGAGATGTCTGCGGAGGGAAATACGGCGGAGGAGATCGTTAAGGAGATCGGGGATCTTATTCCCAGAGTCAGGGCAAGTTTTGTCGTAGATACCCTTACATATCTTGCCAGAGGCGGAAGATGCTCTGCCGTTACGGCGCTTCTTGCGGGAACCCTTAAGCTTCATCCGGAGATCGTTGTAAAGGACGGAGCCATGGGAGTCAGCAAAAAATACCGTGGAAGTCTGGGAAATTCCGTTATGAAATATGCCACGGATCTGGAAGAGGCTCTTCTTGATGCGGATCATGACAGGGTATTTATAACTCACACAGTCCGTGAGTCGGAGAGAGCAATCGTGGACGAAGTCAGGAAATACCTGGAATCATTGGGTGTATTCAAGGAGGTCATAGAGACAAGGGCAGGAGGAGTAATTTCTTCGCATTGCGGTCCCGGAACCTTGGGAATATTGTTTATAAAATAAGTCCCAAAAGGCGAATTGATTAAAAAATAAAATTGTATACACGAATATTTGTATATTTTATCATTGACTAAATGAATTCTTTCCAATAAAATGCTTTTCATAGCCAAAGGTGGCAAAAAACTTACCTTCGGCTGTTTTGTTATATTTTGATGTAACAGGAGGAAATATTATGAAAAAGAAATTGCTTTCACTTATCCTGACCGGTGCCATGGTCATGGCAATGGCAGGATGCGGCAACACCGGTGCTGAGACAGGAACTGTCGGAACCACCGAGAATGCCGGAACCGAGGAAACTGCTGCAGCAGCTGCCGGAGACGGAGCTCTTACCGGAACCCTTAAGCTCGGAGTTATCGGACCCCTTACCGGAGGCGCAGCTATCTACGGAAACGCAGTAGTAAACGGCGCTCAGATCGCTGTTGACGAGATCAATGCTCTCGGCGGTGCTTTCCAGATCGAGCTTCAGGCTCAGGATGATGAGCATGACGCAGAGAAATCCGTAAACGCTTATCATCAGCTTCAGGACTGGGGCGTTCAGGCTATCGCAGGAACCGTTACCACCACTCCCTGTATTGCTGTTTCAGCAGAGGCTAATGCTGACAGAGTATTCATGCTCACCCCTTCAGCTTCAGCAACTACCGTAACCGATGGCAAGGACAATGTATTCCAGCTTTGCTTCGCAGATCCTAACCAGGGTTCCGCATCCGCTCAGTACATTTTCGATAACCAGCTTGCTACCAAGGTTGCAGTTATCTACAACAATGCAGATGCTTATTCAACCGGAATCTATCAGACCTTCAAGGCTAAGGCTGAGGAACTCGGACTTGAGATCGTTTCAGAGACCACTTTCACCGATGACACCACCGATTTCTCTGTTCAGGTAGGTGATGCTCAGTCTAACGGTGCAGATCTTGTATTCCTTCCTATTTACTACACCCCTGCTTCACTTATCCTTAAGCAGGCTGATTCCATCGGCTATGCTCCCAAGTTCTTCGGTGTAGACGGAATGGACGGAATCCTTACCATCGAGGGATTTGACACCTCTCTTGCTGAGGGTGTTATGCTCCTCACTCCTTTCTCAGCTGATGCTACCGATGATCTTACCAAGAATTTCGTAGAGAAGTTCACCGAGAAGTTTGGTGAGGTTCCTTCTCAGTTCGCAGCTGACGGATATGACTGTGCTTATGCAATTAAGGCAGCTCTTGAGTTCTATGCAGCAAAGAACGGCGGACTTGATGTTACCGGAATGAGCGCAGAAGAGCTTTGCGAGATCCTTATCTCAGTATTTACCGATCCCGAGTTCTCCGCTGACGGTGTTACCGGTCTCGGAATGGTATGGGATGCTAACGGCCAGGTTAACAAAGAGCCCAAGGCTGTAGTCATCAAAGACGGTGTATATGTAGGTATGTAATCATTTCGTACGATTGCGAATGATTTTAGGATTGCGAAAGCTGCGAAGCAGCGCAGCAATCCGTTGACAAAAAAATAAGCACCGGGCGCCGTCAAAAGCGCCCGATGTATTTTAAGGAGTACGCATCATGCTTGTACATTTGATCAACGGCATCAGCTTAGGAAGTATATATGCGATAATCGCACTCGGATATACCATGGTATACGGTATTGCCAAGATGCTTAACTTTGCACACGGTGATGTCATTATGATCGGAGGATATGTAGCCTTTTTTGCAATGTCAGAAGGTGCAGGCCTCCCGGCACCACTTGCGCTTCTCCTTGCAATAATCGTATGTACGATACTCGGTATCACAATAGAGCGCCTGGCTTATAAGCCCCTGCGCTCGGCTACTTCCCTTGCGGTTCTCATAACCGCCATCGGAATGTCTTATTTTCTCCAGAATTCGGCACTTCTTCTTTGGGGAGCAAATCCCAAAGCATTCCCGGACATGTTCAAAAATGCGGAGGCTATAGAGTTTTTTGGAGCTAAGATTTCTCCCGTTGCTCTCGTAGCCATCTTTGCAAATATCGTGATAATGGTCATCCTCACTCTTTTCACAACACGTACCAAGGTGGGAAAGGCGATGAGGGCCGTATCCGAAGACAAGGGTGCCGCAACTCTCATGGGCATTAATGTTAATTTCACCATTTCACTTACTTTCGCTATCGGTTCCGGACTTGCGGCAGTCGCAGGAGTTCTTCTCTGCTCCGCATATCCTACCCTGATGCCTACCACCGGATCACTTCCCGGAATCAAGGCATTCACCGCTGCGGTATTCGGAGGTATCGGATCCATTCCCGGAGCGATGATAGGAGGAATTCTCCTCGGTGTTATCGAGATCCTGGCAAGAGCTTATATATCATCCGAGCTTGCCGATGCGATCGTATTCGGAGTTTTGATCGTAGTACTCATATTCAGACCCACCGGACTTTTGGGCAAACAGATTCACGAGAAAGTATAAGGAGGCGAACGGGATGAAGAAATTTTCAAAAGCCTCCACGGCTTCAAAAAAAGCATTTCTCAATTATGGAATTGTAATCGCATTTTTTGTGATCTTTCAGTCTCTGGTATCTACAGGAAATATAACCAGTGCACTTAAGGGTCAGCTTATTCCCATAGCCTGTTATATGATCATGGCGGTGTCCCTTAACCTTGTCGTAGGTATATCGGGAGAACTTTCCCTGGGTCATGCGGGATTCATGTCAGTGGGTGCATTTACCGCAGTTATCGTAAGCAGTGCAATGGCCGGATCTTCCGACAAAGGAAGTCTTATCGTCAGCATTATCGTAGGTGCTCTTATCGCAGCCATTGCAGGTTTCCTTATCGGTATCCCCGTTCTCAGGTTAAACGGTGACTACCTTGCGATCGTTACACTTGCATTCGGCGAGATCATTAAGAACATTCTTAATTGCCTCTATGTAGGAATAGATGAAAAGGGTGTGCATTTTGCATTTAACAATCCCGCAGCTCTTGCAATGAGCGCAGAGGGTAAGGTAATAATCAACGGACCCATGGGCGCGGTCGGAATCCGTAAGATCTCCACATTTGCTGCTGCTATCATACTCCTTCTCATCATTCTCATAATCATCCAGAATCTGGTTAACTCCAGAACCGGACGTGCGATCATGGCGATCAGAGATAACAGGATCGCAGCAGAGAGTATGGGTCTTTCACCCATGAAGTACAAGATGCTTGCCTTTACCGTTTCCGCGGCTATGGCAGGTGCGGCAGGAGCTGTATATGCTCTTAACTACTCAACGCTAGTTCCCAAGAAATTTGATTTCAACACATCGATCCTTGTTCTGGTATTCGTTGTATTAGGCGGTATCGGCAACATGACCGGATCGCTCCTGGCAGCAGGCGTTCTGGTAGTACTGCCCGAGCTTCTCAGAAAGTTCAGCGATTACAGAATGCTTGTATATGCGATCGTCCTTATTCTGGTAATGCTGGTTACCAATAACGAGAAACTTAAAGGAAAGATCGATACATTCTTCAAAAAACTCAGAATGAAAATTTCGAAAGGAGGCAGAAAATAATGAGTAAGTCTCCTGAAGTAAAGCTTGTTAATGTGCCCAGCCCCAACTTTGTTCCCGAAAAAGATCTCGGAAAGCCCCTGGTTCTTGAGGCAGCTCATCTGGGAATTGATTTCGGAGGCCTTGTAGCCGTTGATGAATTCAACATAGGAATCGGCGCAACGGAGATATGCGGACTCATCGGTCCGAACGGTGCGGGCAAGACTACCATATTCAACCTTCTTACCAAGGTTTACGAGCCCACAAGAGGTACCATAATGCTGGGCGGCAAGGATACCCACAATATGACACCTTCTCAGGTAAATCAAATGGGTATCGCAAGAACTTTCCAGAATATCAGACTTTTCGATAAACTGACCGTTGAAGAAAACGTTAAGATCGGTCTTCACAATCATATCGGATATCACACCTTAGCCGGAGTGTTCAGACTTCCCAATTATTGGAAGGAAGAAAAGAAAGATCATGAAAAGGCTCTCGAACTTCTCGATATCTTCGGTATGGCAGATCTTGCAAATGTTACTGCGGATTCACTTCCTTACGGAGCACAGCGCAGACTTGAGATCGTAAGAGCACTTGCTACCGGTCCCAAGCTTCTTCTCCTTGACGAGCCGGCTGCGGGAATGAACCCCTCGGAGACCGAAGAACTCATGAACAACATCCGCAAGATCAGAGATGAGTTCCAGATCGCGGTCCTTCTCATTGAGCATGATATGAACCTGGTCATGGGTATTTGCGAGAGTATTGTTGTTCTGAACTTCGGAAGGATAATCGCAAAGGGAACTCCTTCACAGATTCAGGGAAATCCCCAGGTTATCGAAGCATATCTCGGAACACACAGAGGCTGAGCGCTAATGCCTCATGCATGAACGGTTTGAAGGAGCTTATATGAAAACAGTTCTTAAATGTGAAAATCTGCACGTATATTACGGCAGCATACATGCGATAAAGGGTGTATCCTTTGAAGTCGGTGAAGGAGAGATCGTTACACTCATCGGAGCAAACGGTGCCGGAAAATCCACCACGCTTAATACCGTCGGAGGACTTCTTAAGCCCAGAGAAGGCTCCATCGAGTTCGAAGGAAAGAGCATTCTCGGCGTCGCTCCTCATAAGGTAGTAAGCGAAGGAATGGCTCTTTGTCCCGAGGGAAGAAGAGTTTTCGCTCAGCTTTCCGTAAAAGAAAACCTTGAAATGGGTGCTTATACCAGACCTGCTTCCGAGATTCCCGAAACCCTGGAGATGGTCTATGAGCATTTTCCCAGATTAAAAGAGCGTCAGGGTCAGATGGCCGGAACTCTTTCGGGCGGCGAGCAGCAGATGCTGGCTATGGGAAGAGCACTTATGAGTAAGCCCAGGCTGATGATGCTCGATGAGCCTTCTATGGGACTTGCCCCCATTTTGGTGGATCAGATCTTCGAGATTATTGAGGCTCTCAATAAAGCGGGAACCACAATACTTCTCGTAGAGCAGAATGCTCAGATGGCGCTTTCAATCGCAGACAGAGCCTATGTTCTGGAGACCGGAAGAATAGTTAATTCCGGAACCGGTAAGGATCTTCTGAATGACGACTCCGTCAAGAAGGCGTACCTCGGAGGTTGACAAAGTTCATAAAAAGGCTAATACTTATAAAGTATATGGGGGATGGTGCTGAGCCATCCCTAATTTTTTAAGGAGATTGAATGAAGATATTGAAGACAATTAAAATTTTTATATGTACCATACTTGCACTTATTCTTGCACTGAGGGTTGCAGTGCCTGCCGGAACCGATAAGGTTCATGCAAAGGGCGCAGAATCTGCCATAGCATGGGGAATCGATGTATCCGCATGGCAGGGAGATATTGACTGGAATGCTGTTAAGGCAAGCGGAGTTCAGTTCGCATTTATCAAATGCGGCGGAACCATTTACGGATTTGATGATAAATTTGCCCAGAATATGGCCGGAGCACAGGCTGCCGGTATCAAGACGGGCGTATATATATATTCATACGCATCCAACGTTAACGACGGAATAATCGAGGCACAGTGGATCATCAATGCCATTGCACCTTACATCGTAAATATGCCCGTTGTACTCGATCTTGAAAACTACAGACAGAAGGCTCTCGATCCTCTTACCAATGCCATGATCTGTCAGGTCTTCTGTCAGACTGTTGAAGCTGCGGGTTATTATCCCATGGTCTATTCCAGTAAGAGTATGCTCACTTCTACCATAGGACCTTTCGCATATGATAAGTGGGTGGCTCAGTGGTACAACACCTGTACCTATGAAGGAGCTGCGTTCTGGCAGGCTACCGACAGCGGATCCATCCCCGGTATCAGAGGTCATGTAGATATCGATTATCAGTTTAAAGACCTTTCACAGTATCTTGTTCCAAACGGTTTCATCTCAAGGGACGGTTTTACATATTACTATGTTAATTACAGAAGACAGTCCAATACATTTGCGAATGTAAACGGCGGAATGTATTATCTGGATCCCTTCGGACATCTTATTGCAGGAGCACTTTATCCCGTAGGCGATTTCGTGTACTACTTTGATCCTACCGGACTTATGCAGGTCGGATTTGTAGCTCTCGGAGACGGTATGAGATTCTTCGATGAGAACGGACACATGGTTGTCGGCTGGGCAGACGTTCAGGGATTTAAGTATTTCTTTGATGTGAACGGTATTATGCAGACAGGATTTATCTCCGACGGAATAAACACCTACTACATGGCGGAGACCGGAGCAATGCAGACCGGACTCTTCAATGTGGGTGCGGCAACTTATTATGCCGATGCAGCGGGACATATCCTGACAGGTATGCAGAATATCGGAGGTGCAACATATTACTTCGATCCCCTTACCGGCGGTCAGATGAGCCGTGGATTCGTATTTGACGGAATCAATACATATTTCTTCGGACCCGACGGAACCCTTCAGAAGGGATTGTTCTCAGACGGAAAATCAATTTATTATTCAGATATTAACGGTAAACTTCAGACGGGACTTGTTACTGTGGACGGACTGAGTTTCTACTTCGATCCTCTTCAGGGCGGCGCTCTTATGGTAGGCGGCACCGCAACTGATGCTCTCGGTCATGTGTACGTATCTGATGCAACAGGTCTTGCAATGATGATACAGTAAGATGAATGACAAATCTGTCAAAAAAAGAAAACAATCCGTAGTCAGGATACTTATCGTATCCTTTATATGCGTTTGCAGTGTCCTTTATTCCTGGAACCTGCTGGTCGGACTGGGAAAGGACAAGGGTGCGACACATATCCTGAACTACGGCTGGGATCTGAAATACAACTCTCAGTCGTATTCCGGAGTTGATCTCAGATCGTTTTATTTTGACAGTATAAAGAGGGGAGATACCGTAGAACTTACATGTACTCTTCCCCAGAACATACCTTTCAGCAGTGAACTGCTGATTCCCATTCACTATTATGATGTTCATGCATTTCTAAACGGTGAAATACTCTTTGAAGCCGATACGGACAGATATGAAAGAGGCCAGGGGCTCGGGAGCGGCTTTTATACCATAGAGCTGCCTTCCGCATCCGGCGGAAAGGTTCTCAAGCTGGTTTTCAGAGCGGGCGAGGATAATGCGTATTCTTCGCTTGGCAGTCCAGAGATCTGGAGAGCTGCAACGTTTTATCAGGACTATGCTGCGGTAAAGGCTTTATACATCGCTCTTTCTTTCTTTTTCATAGTGGTCGGAATGGCAATGATCATTATGGCTCTTGCTCAGGAATTCAGGGGCACTTTTGCTTTTGCGGATTCGGTAAGATTCTGTTCCCTGGCGCTTCTTGCCATGGTATTCGGAATATGGGTTTTTACCGGTATGAACCTCACTGAGGTTTTTACTAGTGACATTATCAGCAAGGTTGAAGTAAATTATCTCGCATTCTTTTTTATCCCTATATTTTTTATAGGCTTTCATTTTGAAAGCGGAAGATTCAAGGACGAAAAGGGAGTCAGACAGGCAAGGAGGAGAAATATTCTCTTCGGTATAGTGTGGCTTGTGGGACTTATCTATATAGCTATCGTACTTTACAGACACTGGGTATTGGGTGAAAGTATCAGGGCTTATCTTCTGATAGCGCATATTTATGACACGTTTGTCATTTTGCTCCTGGTGTTTATCAGGATCTATGATCTGTGCAGGAAGCAAAACAATAATCAGATCTCTTCATATGCTACGATCATGACCGGTTTAGCCGCTCTGACCGACATTATCAGATATAATTATTTCTCACGTTTCTCCCCGAGAGGAAGTGCGGGATTTACCATAAGCGTAACCTGTGTGGTAATGATCTTCTTTGTTCTCTCACTGTTTTTTGATTACATGACCACAACGATCATGGATGCAAGAGAGGAAGAGAGGATCGGGCTTATCTCTAAACTGGCTTATACGGACTCTCTTACCGGTCTCAACAACAGACAGGCAACGGAGGTTTTTTTCGATAGTATCGATTCTTCCGGAGAACAGTATATAGCCGTTCAATTTGACTTAAACGATCTGAAGAAAGCCAATGATACATATGGGCATGAAGAGGGCGATAAGTATATAGCGCTGTTTGCGGAAACGCTTAAAAGTGTTTTTGAAGGAAAAGGATACATTGCCAGAACCGGCGGTGATGAATTTATCTATGTAATGACACCAAAGGCCGAGGGCGACAGGAGATGGGTTCAGAACAGGCTGAAAGACCTGAACGTTATATTATCCAATAAGGATACCGGTCATTCCGGTCTTAGGATGAGCACCGCATTCGGAGCTTACGATTCTCTTGATAACGAAGCTAAGGATATCAGAGACGGTCTGAGGATCGCGGATGCAAGGATGTATGAAATGAAGAAAGAAATGAAGGCAGGGCGCTGAAGGCCCTGCCTTTGTTTTATCTGTGATTCTTTTTTATCTTGTAGAGTTCTTCCGCAGCAAGTCTTGTTTTGGCAACAACATCGAATTCTTCGGGAGGGAAGCAGTAGAAGAGTTCATTATTATCACCTATTGAGATCATATCTCCGATCTCATAGAAGAAGTAATCGGAATTGACGCTGTAGGAAGCTAAGGGTTTTTGTATAAAATCGAGCTTTCCGTCGCATCCTGTCAGGTGGAAGCCTTCTTCCGAATGAGTGAGCCTTCCGTCTCCCACTTCGTAGAATGCCTTATTATCCACTATCATGTAGATATGTACGGGAACATCAAGTGAATAGGTTCCATCCTCCAATTCCTGTCTTACACAGGATCTTTCCCATCCGAACCAGTCGGGTATATGGTCAAAAAGCTTCGGAGAAACAGTCTTTTCCGGTATTTGTCCCTTGAATTCCATTTTACCCAGCTCGGTAAGTTCCCATGTGCTGCCACATTCTTCGCATTTGATCTCTGTACCTGAGGCGCGCATTCTGCCTTCTTTGCCGCAGACGGGGCATTTGTAGAGAACACGTGATAATCCCTCGGCTCTTGTGCTTTCGGTAATGCAGGTTCCTGTCTCGAATTGTTCCTTCAGGTTATCAAAGGAAAATGCTTCGCGGATCTTTTCGTTGATCTGATCTGCGGTAAGTTCTTTTATTTCCTCCGTGGAAAAAAGAGTGTATTTATCTGCTGTAATCTTGCACTTTCTGAGTCTCAGACCATTGTAGAGAGGATCGTGGAGAAATGCACCGTGGGAAAGGATCATTACTACGGGGTATCCTGACAGTTTGATCATCTTGCCCAGGGAATCCGGCAGGGTGGTAGTTGTTCCGTCGAAGGAATAACCTGCTTCCGGGAACATCAGGACAGATGTTTTAAGTTCGGTAATGGCATAGGAGATATCCTTGATAAGCTTTATATCGGGCCTGAATTTCCGTGTGGAGATACACCCTATGGCTCTCATCAGGGATTCTTTTCCCACAAATGCATCTGTTGTTGCAACAATATTGTAGGGGCCCTTTATGACATGTGAAGCTATCATAAGATCCGTAAAGCAGGAGTGGTTCATGAGATAAAGAGCGGGCTGTTTTTCGCCTACGCCTTTCATATCCCCGACATTTACCGAAAAATCCGCCTTTTTAAGTTCGGACGACGCAAGGAACTTTATAAGGGCACGAAGTATGGGGCTTGGTTTTCTCGGGTTGCGAATATGCGCATGAGGGAGAGCTATTACTTCTTCATAGGATAATGTTTTTGTTTTGATCTTCATTATTATTCCCCGTGGTCTATAAACTTTCGATCAAACCGCTTAAGCCTTCTTCCTGATAGATCTTTTTGTAGTATCCGATCTCCTCACCTATAAGTGTGTCTATTACTTCCATTCCCAGAAGTTCTACCGGGGCTTTGTCGTCAGTAAGGATGAGACCGGTTCCGTTGTACGGAGTCATTCCTTCAAGCGCTTTGCCGATCTGATATGTAAAACCTTCATCGTCCGAAAAACCGGCATTTTGTTCCAACGCTTTGAAAAGGTCTGTGTTTACGGAAGCGAACAGTTCCCTGTTGGTTGATCCGGGAACATTGACGGTGGAAACATTGGGAAAAACGCAGGCAACGGTATCGGAGAGATATGTGGTGATATCGGTTTCACCGTTTCCGTGCATGTTCATGTTCATTACCATTATTCCGTTATATTTGAGATGATCTTTTACAAGAGTAAAAAATTCGGATGAACTCATCTGAAAAGGGATGGTGATGTCCTGATAGGCATCTACGAGGATGACATCATATTTGCCGGTATCTGCTTCGAGGAATGCTCTTCCGTCATATGTATAGACCGTAATGTCTTCCGGAAGGTCGAAATATTCATGTGCAAGATCGGTGATCTTCTCGTCAATCTCCACGCCGGTTATATTGCATCCGGGAAAATATTTCTCACACTGAACCGCGAAGGTTCCGGTTCCCATCCCGAGGATAAGTATGTCCATACCTTCCGCATCCGAGACGGTCGCAGATTCTTCATCATAACCGAGGGCCATTGTAGGCGCCGCAAGCGCATAGTCGTAATACATTCCGGTAAGATTACCGGTTTTCATCTTGATGGACTGGACACCGAAGAGAACATTGGTTGAAAGGGATGTGGCACGTTCGGTGTCGGTTACCTGAAGATAGTTGTATACGGATTCACCCTCGTAAGTAAGATCTGAGATCCAGAACGCAAAGTGGGAGGTGTGTCCGAAGATACATGCGATGATATAAAGAACCGTGCATATTACGGAAAGAATAAGCTTGGTCTTCCTTGAGATGAAAAAGAGAAGGCCTATGATAAGCAGGATTCCGGAGAAGATAAGGAATGTCATTCCGGTTCCTACGGAAGGAATCGTAACAAAGGTGGGAAGAAAAGTTCCGATTATGGATCCGATGGTATTGCATGCACCAAGGCGGCCTGCTACGGATCCGCTTTCTTCTATGTCGGAGATCGTATATTTGATCAGCGAAGGGGTTACGGTACCGAGGAGGAACAGGGGGAATACGAATATGACCATGCAGGCTATCAGGGAGGACCATATCAGAAGGCCGGTTGATACGGTGACTATCATGATACCTGTTATGGCAAGAATGATGTATTTTCCCAGGACGGGAATAAATGCTATCCATACGGCGGAAATAAGGATCCTTTTGAAGAGTCTTGCGGGATCCGCATCTTTATCGGCCCATTTTCCGCCGGCTACATTTCCGAGAGCCATGGCGATCATAATGGTTCCGATGATGATGGTCCAAACGATCTGGGAGGATGAGAAATAGGGTGCAAGGAGTCTCGATGCTCCCAGCTCAACAGCCATAACGGCCATTCCGGCGAAGAATTCCGTAATATAGAGGTAATACCTGTTTTTTAAAATATCAAATTTCATAATATACTCCGTTATAAAGGTTCGTGACCGTGGTCACAACGCATATTATACAGGAAATTTCCGTATTGTAGGGCATTTTTAAAAAAGGTATACTTAAATGGATTATGGAAACAGATAACAAAACCGAAATCCCGGAGGGTCTTGCCTGTGATCTGGTGCTGAGTGAGTCGATGAAAAATCAGCTTCGCCAGATCTGTATTTATGCTTCACTGGTCGGGATCGATATGGATGAGATAAGGGTAAAACTGACCGAAGAGGGAGTCCTTCCCTGCAGGGATAAAAACTCATCCAAGAAGGCTTTATCGGAGATATATGATCATGTCGCATGCTCTTTTTGAGAATATATATGTCGAAAAGAATGCGGCATCGGATGCCGAAACCGTGAGGATCCTTGAGAGGATCGGTTGCGATGAACCGCAGTATATAGCGCATTACAAGGATGTTTTTAATCTCAGGAAGGAGAATTCTTCTTCCGGCAGATCCCTTATTCTGGCCCGCAATCCCGGAAAGCATCTGTATGAAGGCGCACCGGTGTGTCAGAGCTTCGGAAATGAGCATTTTTATTACTCACCGGGAGTGATGAACTGCATTTATGATTGTGAATACTGTTTTCTGAAGGGCATGTATCCCGGACGGGATATATGCATTTTTACGGATATAAGAGAGACCTTTAAGGAACTTGAGGAATTGGAAAAACAATTCCCTGTATATGTATGTGCATCATACAACACAGATCTTAATGCTCTTGAGAGTATTACCGGATATGTGGAAGAGTGGTGCAGGGAAGCATATGAGCACGAGAAGATAAGTGTGGAGATCCGCACAAAATGTTCCCGAACAGACATTTTCGATAAGCTTCCTGTAAGTGACAGAGCCATATTTGCTTTTACCCTGTCACCGGAAGAGGTTATATCAAGATTTGAAAAAGGAACACCGGGGCTTGATGAGAGGATATCTGCCGTTAATGCGGCGGTGAAAGCAGGATTTCCTGTAAGACTGTGTTTTGACCCCATGATCTATTTCAGGAACCGTCAGACAGCCTATACCGAAATGATCCGTAAGGTTGCTTCCTCTATAGACTTAACCAAAGTCAGGGATATCAGCGTAGGCTCATTCAGGATATCCGACCAGTATCTCAAAAATATGAGAAAGAAATTTCCGGAATCGGAAGTCATTCAATATCCCTATATCTGTGAGGACGGTTATTATCAGTATCCCGAGAAAGTCAGAACGCAGATGGAGGATCAGGTAAAGCAGCAGATCTCGGAAAAATGTCCCGGGATTCGAATATATGACTGGAGGTAGAAGTGTCCGTTCATTTTGAATTGGATAACAATTTTTTTGCCGAGGAACAGCGTAGCGGTTTTACTGTCCCCGAACTGATGAAAAGGTGCTGGGGAGCCCAACTGAAGGTCCTGGAGGAATTTGACCGGGTCTGTGAAAAGCATGGGCTTAAGTGGTTTGCATATTGCGGAACTCTTTTGGGCTCCGTGAGACATAAGGGTTTTATTCCCTGGGATGATGACATGGATGTAGCCATGCTCAGGGAAGATTACGAAAAGTTTCTTCAGATTGCTCCTTCGGAATTTCCGGTCGGATACGCGATCATCAATTATGATGAGGGCAATCATGAATATGATTGTATTACCAGAGTTAACAATACCAGAACCGTTATCTTTGAAGAGGAAAAGCTGGCTGAGTTTTGCTCATTTCCGTATCCTGCGGGACTTGATGTGTATCCGCTGGATTATATAGTTGAAGATCCCGAAGAAAGAGAGGCTCACAAGCAGCTTCATTACAAAATAAAACAGGCCACGGAGCTTTGCAGGAAGATTATTGCCGGAGCGGGACCTTTGACCGATAAGGACGGAAACCGCCTGGAGCCATCACAGCTTCTTGCGGAGATATCCATGGTCACAGGTTATGAATTTGATCTTGAAAAAGACATCATAAGACAGCTTAATATCCTGATCGACATGACGGATTCGATGAATTCCGAAGAGGACGGAAGATATATCGGAAATATAGGGCATATTACTTTCGAAGGCGATAGGATGATGTTTCCGAAGGAGTGTTTCGAAAATCTTCTTACCGTCCCTTTTGAAACGGGATATGTGTATATACCGGCGGGATATGATACCTTGCTGAGTCAAAATTACGGTTCCCGTTATATGATTCCCGTGATCCATTCACCTCATGAATATCCTTATTATGCTTCCCATCAGAAGGTTATGAGGAAGTTTTTGGAAAAGCATCCTGATGCGGTATCGGATGAATGGATCCGTAAATATCTCTAAGGAGAAGGTTTATGTTGGGTTTTGAACTGACTGAAGATTTTTTCACAGATGAAGAAAGATCCGGTTTTAAGGTTAATTCCCTGATGAAAAGATGCTGGGGTGCTCAGCTTCAGGTCTTGCAGGATTTCGACAGGGTATGTTCAAAGCATGGATTAAAGTGGTATGCATTTTGCGGAACACTTCTCGGCGCTGTCAGACACAAGGGATTTATTCCCTGGGATGATGACATGGATGTGTGCATGATGCGTTCGGATTACACCATGTTCCTGCGATATGCTTCACAAGAAATGCCCGGATATCAGATCGATCATTTTGACCGGATTATTCCCGAAGAGGGAAGATATGTAGACTATATGGGCATAACCCGTATCAACAATAACAATCTTGCCGATTTTGATCCCGATTATCTGAAGGCCCACTGCCTGTTTCCCTATACGGTAGGACTTGATGTCTATCCTTTGGATTATATTCCGCGAAATAAGCAGGAGTATGATATCAACATTCAGATCTTCTCTTATCTGATCAATGTGGCATTCAGATACAAGAGTCTGAACTGGACCAATTATAAGGTTGTGGACGGAAATTTCTCTAACATCAACCTGGATGAGGCATATGAATCCATTTTCCAGGTGACTGGATATAGAATTGATAAAAACGGTGATATTTTAAAACAGCTCAACGAACTGGCCGTGATGATCTCATCATATACAAAGGGAAAAGATTCGGATGAAGTCGCATGCATGGCGCATATGGCTCTTAACCACAGGAATATGATCTTTCCCAAGGAAGCTTTTGCCAAAACCATTGAGGCCCCCTTCGAATCCGGCTCGATACCCATCCCCGCAGGATACGATGAGATCCTTAAGAGAAATTACGGCATCCGTTACATGGAACCCCGCAATGTCTCTCCACATGATTACCCCTACTACAAAAAACAGGAAAGATGGGTAAGGGATTACATCATAAAGAATCCCGATATGAAGGGCTTCATGCCCGCTTATTATATAAGTGATATTTACGACGAGGATCCCGAGAAAAAGATCCTTCTCGACAAAATATACGGAAAGGAATGAAAGAAATTGAAAGCACCATTTTCAGAGTATTTGACATCCATAGCTCCTCATGTCAAAGAAGTCATCGATGATCTGAATAAAGACCACGATTACGTAAGCGCACTCTGTACCGATTCAAAAGGCCTTGTCATCAGGATCGGCAGCAGGGCAAGGAGCATATCTAACAAGACCATGACTACGGAAAGAGGAGTGGTCTTCAGAGTCTGCAAGAATAAAAAGTACTGTGAGTATGCGGTAAACAATGCAGATTGGGATGATACCCGGGCTATAATCAAAAGGATCCGTGAAGAATTTGCCATGCAGGATGCACTTCTTGCAAAGACCGGTTCGGAGATCTTCGAGACGGATGTACTTGATGACGAACCTCTTACCTTTTTCGGTGAAAAAGAAACCGGATCTCTTCCCGAAAAGGCAGATATCAAGGCACTTGCAGACAAACTCATAGCCATTTCCGATAAGGGAATGAAGATGGGTGAGAATGTTATCGAGTGTATGGCCAATGCGCAGTCGACCCATATCAGCAAGATGTTCCTCACCAAAAACAGAGACCTCAGACAGTCTTATGTATACAGTGAAGGAATGCTTGCGGTCATCGTCAGAAAAGATGACAAGGTCGATGAGGATTACAAGAGTATCTCGGGAATCAAAGGCCCCGAGATGTTTGATGAGTTGGAAGAGTACCTTCCCGTTGTGGTAAAAAATGCGGAAGAACTTCTTACCGCTGAACCTATTGAACCCGGAGAATATGAGGTCATCACTTCTCCCGAAGTCACCGGTCTTATCGCACACGAAGCCTTCGGTCACGGTGTGGAGATGGATATGTTCGTAAAACACAGGGCTCTCGGTGAGGATTACATCGGAAAGAGAGTAGCATCCGATAATGTAACCATGCATGAGGGTGCACTTTGTGCAGACAATGTAACCAGCTATTTCTTCGATGACGAAGGTGTTATGGCAGGTGATGTAGTAGAGATTGAAAACGGAATCTTAAGATCCGGAATCTGTGATGCACTTGCAGCAAAGAGACTCGGTTTCCATCCTACCGGAAACGGAAAGAGAGAGAATTTTGCCCATAAGGTATATACCAGAATGACCAATACCATGTTCGATTCCGGAGAGTATACCAAGGATGAAATGATCGGATCCGTTAAGTACGGATATCTTCTTGAAGGTATGGAGAGCGGAATGGAAGATCCCAAACATTGGGGAATTCAGTGCATCATTCAAAAGGGACGTGAGATCAAAGACGGAAAACTTACCGGAAGAGTTGTTTCTCCCGTTATCATGACAGGGTATGTACCGGATCTTCTCGGTAATATATCCATGTGTTCAAAAGATCGCCTCGTATTCGGAAGCGGCGGATGCGGCAAGGGACATAAAGAATGGGTCAAGGTTGCTGATGGCGGCCCTTATCTTAAGACGAAAGCGAGGCTCGGATAATGAAAATAGATATGATTAAGGAGCTCCTTGAAAAAAGCGGAGCTTTTGCCTGGAGAATAACCGATACTGTGACTAAAGGATGGGAGTTTTATTTTATCCGTCACAGTCTTGATCAGAACAGATCCAAGGACATAGAGAACATCCAGATCACTGTTTATGTGCTCTCGGAAGATAAGAAATCCGTCGGTACCGCAAGCGCTGACATGGGCCCCGATGAGACCAAAGAGTATGTTGAGCTTACCATCAAGGATCTGATCTATCAGGCAAGCCTTGTTCAGGATGCTTATTACGAACTTAAGGCTCCCGCATATTCGGAGGTACCGCCTCTTGAGGATGCTGACATTAACAAAATCTCCGGTGATTTCATTGATACCATGAAGAATCTGGAAGAGGATGACGAAGCCTTTCTGAACAGCTATGAGATATTTGTTTCATCCATAACCAGAAGGATCGTAACCAGTACGGGAATTGACGTAACCGAGAAGTATCCCGTATCACTTCTTGAGACCGTGGTTAATGCCAAAAACCGTGAGCAGGAGATCGAGTTCTACAATCTCTATGATTCCGGTCTTTGTCTTAAAGAGGATATCAGGAGAAATGTGGCTTCAACCATGAAGCACGGAAGAAACAGGCTTAATGCGGAAAAGACACCTTCACTTGATACTTACGATGTTGTATTTTCAAGTGATGATGCGGTAAGGATTTATGAATTCTTCAAGGATGCACTGGATATAGCTTACGTCTGCATGAAGTATTCACCTCTTGAAAAGAATAAGCCTGTAATGGAAGAGGTCAAAGGTGACAAGGTTACCATGAGGGCCGTCAAGAACCTTCCGGGCTCATCACAAAACCGTGAAGTCGACGCAGAGGGAAGCCCCATCCGTGATGAAATACTTATGGAAGATTTCGTTCCCAAGGCATTCCACGGAAGCACCAGATTCTCATATTATATGGGTGAGAAGGACACATTCATGCTCAGCAATTTCGAAGTCTCCGGAGGTACCCATACTGCCGAAGAGCTTATGAAGGGACCTGTTCTTGAGTGTGTATACTTCTCGGATTTCCAGGTAGATACACTTACCGGAGATATTTTCGGAGAGATCAGACTTGCATATCTTCATGAAGCAGACGGAACCGTAAAGCCTGTTACCGGCGGATCAGTTTCCGGTAACCTGAGAAAGCTCATGATCGATATGAAGATGAGCGAAGAAAGAACAAGATACGATAATGCTCTTATTCCCACACTTACCAGATTATCGGGTGTTACCGTAACGGGAGCAGAGTAAACGGAGAATAGTTATGAAAGTAGTTCTGGATAAATTGACAAAAGTATTCCCTCCCAGAGGCGGAAAGGGCGATGCGGTAACGGCGGTAAAAGATTTTTCTTTTGAAATTCCCGACGGAAAACTGGTCGCACTACTCGGCCCTTCGGGATGCGGAAAGAGTACCATACTCAATATGATCTGCGGACTGGAAAAACCTACCGAAGGGAAGATTGTATTCGGTGAGGACGATGTTACGCAGATCAGTCCCGAACTGCGCGGAGTGGGCATGGTTTTCCAAAACTATGCTCTTTATCCGCATATGAGCGTATATAACAATATAATCTTCCCACTGGGCAATCTTAAGGGTGAAGAGAAGATGACCAAGGAGCAGATGCGCGAGAAAGCTGAAAAAGTTGCATCTTTGGTCCAGATAGAAAATTTATTGGAGAGAAAACCCAGGGAGCTGTCCGGAGGCCAGCAGCAGAGAGTTGCCATTGCGAGAGCACTTATCAAGACTCCCAGACTTCTTCTTATGGATGAGCCTCTTTCCAACCTTGATGCCAGACTCAGACTTCAGACCAGGGAAGAAATCAGAAGGATCCAGAGAGAAACCGGAGTTACGACCGTGTTCGTAACACATGACCAGGAAGAAGCAATGAGTATTTCAGATCTGATCGTGGTCATGAAAGACGGAGAGCTTCATCAGTTTGGGAAACCGCAGGAAGTTTATGACGATCCCGCAAATCTTTTTGTTGCCAAATTCCTGGGAACTCCCGCCATTAATGTCTTTGAGGGAAAGGTAAACTCCGAAAAGCTTTATATCGGAGAGGACTGCGTTCTGACCGTTCCCGGTGTAAAGGACGGAGACGTTACCGTCGGTATAAGACCCGAAGGATTTACATACGATAAAAACGGTCCCTTTAAATGCGCACTCGACAGAGTTGAGGTAATGGGACGTGACATAAGCATAGTGTCCAAAAATGAGAGATGTGAGGCTCCTGTAGTAAGATCCATCATCGATTCCGATATGAGACCGGATGAAGATTCTGATACGGTTGCCTTTAATCTCAGACCCGGTAAGGTTCATCTGTTTGATCCCGAAACCGGAGCAAGGATAAGATTCGGAAAAGAGAAACAGTAATGGATAAGATAACTTCATACGATGAATACTGCGAGGCTCTGGACGGAAGAGGAGATATCATTCTTTTCAGGGGACAGCCCGTAAGTGATTTTGTGCTGATACCTTCAGGACTCAGAGCCAATCATATTCAGACAGCGGATATGCAGATGTTCCGCTTTGTCGATGAGATGCAGAAGGTTTTCGGATATGACGAGCTTACCTGCATTGAGATCGCACAGCATTTTTCACTTCATACCAGATTGCTGGATTTTTCGTATTCATATACCGTCGCTCTCTTTTTTGCCTGTTTCGACGCAAAGGGACGATACGGAGACCGAGACGGTAAGGTGTATGTCTTTAACAAGAGCAGGTATGAATGGCTCCTGAAAAAATACGGAAAAAACAGTGCGCAGGTCAATAAAAACAACGAGTATCTCTACAAATGGCTGCAGCACTACGTTGATAAAAGCGATACCAGAATGGGAGATGACGGACTGGATATGCCGATCTTTATAGAGGCTACCAGACAGTTTGACAGACTTTACTCCCAGCGAGGATTGTTCCTTCTTTGGGGAAGAGATGAATTGCCTTTGGAGAAGATCCTTCAAAAGGAGGGCATAGATCAGAAAGAGGTATTTGATACCATCGTTATCTCGAAGGATCACAAATCAAAGATCCTTGAAGAACTTGCGGAAAAACATATCTCCGAGGATTCGCTCTTTATGAATGTCGGTAAGATCAAAGATCTTGTAAGTACCATTAAATACGGAAATAATTCCGGGCAGGGAACGAAATGACTGAAAAGAATAACCTGAAAGCCTGGCTGTATCTGCTGCCGGCGCTTGTGTTCATGATCATATTCATGGTCTATCCTCTTGTGGATGTATTTGTATATTCATTTGAGGAGGGATACAATTTTGTCTCCGGACGCTCTTCGGGAACGGGATTTTATAATTTCTCATATGTACTTCACGATACGTATTTCCTTCAGGCGGTGAAGAATACCTTTGTAATGGTTATCATAACCGTGCCGCTTTCTACGGGTTTTGCGCTTCTCATATCGCTTGCCCTTAATTCCATCACAAAATTGCGAGAGCTCTTCCAGACCGTTTATTTCCTGCCCTATGTTACCAATACTCTGGCAGTCGGTCTTGTATTTATGGTCCTTTTTAAGAAGACTGCGTATTCCGACGGTCTTGTGAATCTTCTCATCAATTTCTTCGGCGGAGAAAGCGTGGATTTCATCGATGGACCATACTGGGCCAAGATGTTTGTCATGTGCTTCTATATCATCTGGGTGGTTCTTCCTTTTAAGGTTCTGCTTCTTACAAGTGCTCTAGCTTCCGTAAACAGTACTTACTACAATGCGGCGAGAGTGGACGGAACCGGATCTTTGAGGATCTTTTTCAAGATCACGCTTCCCATGATATCCCCTACGATCTTCTATCTTGTGATCACGGGATTTATAGGAGCGTTCAAGGAATACTCGGATGCGGTGGCTCTTTTCGGAACGGATCTGAATGCGGCGGGAATGAACACCATCGTAGGATATGTATATGACATGCTCTACGGTGACAGCGGCGGATATCCTTCTTTTGCCTCCGCAGCCGCAATCGTTTTGTTTGTAATAGTCCTGACGATCACTTGTATCAATCTCCTTGTCAGCAAAAAACACGTTTATTACACCTGATAAAAAATGGATAACAGAGAAAAGTATTTAAAAGCCGAAAAATCGGATAAAACCAAAAGAGTGATAAAGAATGTCCTTGTATACTCGTTTCTGGGTGTATGGGGACTGATGGTACTCTTTCCGTTCTATTGGATGATTCTGACATCCTTTAAGAGTTATGCTTCGTACAATGGGGAAAAGATCCCCAAGTTCTACGTGACGGATCCGACTTTTGAAAACTTTACGAACGCATTTTCACAGGTTCCGCTGGGAAGATATCTCTTAAACACATTTATCTTTACGGTAGTCACAACCGCTGTCATGGTGATCGTGATAACCCTGGCTGCGTTTGCTTTTTCGAGACTTGAATTCAAGGGAAGAAATCTGCTGTTTACGATCTTTCTATCCATGATGATGATCCCGAGCGAACTTATCGTTATAACTAATTTTGTAACCATTACAAATCTGGATATGAGGAATACTTTTTCAGGACTTATCCTTCCTTCCGTAATGAGTGTGTTCTATGTATATCTGCTGAGGGAGAATTTCGCGCAGGTTCCGGACCAGCTCTATTATGCGGCCAAAGTTGACGGAACGAGCGATCTGAAGTATCTGTTCAGGGTCATGCTTCCCATATGCCGTCCAACGGTTGTTACGATAATCATTCTCAAGGTCATCGAGTGCTGGAATTCCTATGTATGGCCCAGACTTATCACAGACGACAAGAATTACTATCTGGTATCAAACGGAATACAGGAGATAAGACAGAGCGGATTCGGAAGGGAAAATATACCCGCGATGATGGCAGCAGTCGTTGTTATCTCACTTCCGCTCATAATTCTTTTCCTTATTTTCAGGCGTCAGATCATGGCGGGAGTATCAAGAGGCGGATTAAAAGGATGATCAGTTCATTATTCGGAAAAAGAATACGAAAAGCCGTATCCATTACGGTGTCGGTTGTATGCATGGCTGCGCTTCTTACGGGCTGTCACGGTTCAGCGGGGCGCGAGAGCTTTAACATGCCCGAAAGCTTTGATGAGGGAACGGTTTATGAAATAGATTTTTGGGCCAAGAACGATACCAATAAGACTCAGGTAGAGATATATCAGAAATGTGTCGAGGATTTTGAGGCGCTTTACCCCAATATTCACGTTAATCTGAAGCTCTATACCGATTATTCGGCAATCTATAACGATGTCATTACAAATATCGCAACGGATACCACACCTAATGTATGTATCACTTATCCTGACCACATCGCTACATATATGACGGGATCAGGCAAGATAGTAATGCTGGATGATATCATAGACGATCCGAGATACGGACTTGGCGGAAGCGAGCTTAAATTCGACGGGCCTGCCAAGGACGAGATAGTTCCCAAATTTCTGGAGGAACTGGAGCTGAACGGAAGTCTGATGGGGCTTCCTTTCATGAGATCCTCCGAAGCTCTTTACATCAACAAGACCTATGTAGAGGCCATGGGATATGAGATCCCCGATGTTCCCACATGGGACTGGGTATGGGAGGTTTCCGAGGCAGCTCTTGAGAAGAATCCTGACGGAACTTATGCCGTAAACGGTCAGGATGTTATGATCCCGTTCATATATAAGTCCACCGATAATATGCTGATCACGATGCTAAGACAGCGTAGAGGCGGATATTCGGATGCAGCCGGAAGCATACTCTTATTTAACGAGACCACAGGAAGTATTTTGACGGAAATAGCATCCCATGGACAGACAAAAGCCTTTTCAACTTTCAAGATCTCCAGTTATCCCGGAAATTTCATGAATGCAGGACAGTGCATACTTGCCGTTGATTCCACTGCCGGTGCCACCTGGATGGGATCTCATGCACCTTTATCGGATATACATGATACCAAGAAGGTTGAATTTGAAACGGTGGTACGCCCCGTTCCGCAGTATGACGTTTCCGATGTTCAGATGATCTCCCAGGGGCCTTCAATATGTATATTCAACAAGGATGATCCGCAGGAAGTTCTTGCCAGCTGGCTATTTGCCCAATTCCTTCTCACCAACGAGATGCAGGAAACCTATTCCGAGACGGAAGGATACGTGCCTGTCACTCTCAAGGCTCAAAACGATCCTGCATATCTGGACTATCTCTCCCGGGGAGGATCCGATAACGGACTTCATTACGGGGTCAAGATCGACTGTGTAAAAATGGTGATCGAAAATACCGATAACACCTTCATCACCCCTGTATTTAACGGCTCTGCATCCCTTCGAAACGCTGCGGGACAGATGGTAGAAAACTGCGTTAAGACCGTTCGAAGAGGCGGAACCGTGGATGGTGAGTATTTGGAACAGATGTATTCGGATGTATCCCAAATGTACAGACTCACGGAGCTGAAACAGGATAATTCCATAAGCAGGGATCTTGGACCTCTTCCCGGCACGGCCATAGCGCTTTTGGCCTGTATAGCGGCCGCATGGGTATGCATGGGACTGTATGTATTAAAGGATCGTCTGATCAAAAAGAAATAATCCTAGTCTAAGTTCATAATAAAAAGTTAATAAAGTTGTCAAAAATTCACAAATGAGTTACAATGCTATGCGGTCAAAGCCCTTTTGACCGCATATATTATTTTAAAGGGCGATTTAGGAGGAATATTATGAAAAAGTTTACAGTAGTTTTTGCTGCAGCGGTTATGGCAGTTTCACTTTCCGCATGTGGCGCAGAGGAGAACGCACAGGTTCCCGAGACCGAGGCTGAGGTAGTTACCGAGGCTGAGGAAGTAGAAGCAGATGCTGAAGCAGACGCAGAGGATGCAGATGCTGAAGCTGATGCAGACACCACTGAAGAGAGTGATGTCGTTGTTATGAGCTATGACGAGTTCGTCGCAGCAGATGTTGACACCGAAGTTATTGTTGAGACCTATGTTCAGGACAAGCAGGGCTGGTGGGAGAACGAAGGCGTCGGAATGGCTACCTTCTATACCCAGGATAAGGACGGAGCTTACTTCCTTTACAACATGCCTTGCTCACAGGAAGACTATGACGCAATGGTTCCCGGAACCAAGATCCGTGTTGACGGTTTCAAGGCTGAGTGGTCAGGCGAGGTAGAGATCATCGACGCTACCTATGAGATTCTTGCTGATGATACCTATGTTGCTGAGGCAACCGATCTTACCGACAAGATCGCTGACGCAGAAGCTCTTGCAGATTACATGAATCAGTATGTTTCTTTCACCGGTCTTACCGTAGCTGAGAGAGAGGGTGCTGCATTCACTTACGGATGGGACGGATCCAAGTCTCAGGGAGATGACCTTTACATCAACCTTGAGGATGCTGACGGAAACGTTTACACCTTCGTAGTTGAGTCTTATCTCAGAGGCGCTGATACCGACGTATATCAGGCTGTTGAGGCATTTAACGTTGGAGACACCGTTGACATCACCGGTTTCATGTATTGGTATGAGGGACCTCAGGTTCACGTTACCGTCGCAACCGTTAAATAATTAGGCTATAATGTCTTAAGGACCGGCGCTTTATCGGTGCCGGTCTTTTTTTAAGGATAGGAAAGCATATGAAAATCGTAGTATTGGAAAGAAACAGTGTGGGACCGGATATCAGTATTGATATCTTTAATGAGCTCGGTGAAGTGACGGCATACCGAAACACGGTAACCGTTGAGGAAGTCATCGAAAGAACATGTGATGCGGATATAGTGGTTGCCAATAAATGCCCTATCAATAAAGAGTCGCTGGATGCTTCTCCTAACGTTAAGCTGGTCTGTGAATTCGCGACGGGTTTTGACAACTGCGATCTGGAATATCTCAGGGGAAGAGGGATTCCCGTTTGTAATGTTGTGGGATATTCTACCGATATGGTCGCACAGCATACCTTTACCCTGGCACTTGCGGTATCCCAAAATCTTGCCCACTATGATGATTATGTAAAATCCGGAAAATACAGTGCCCAGGACAGATTCTCAAACTTCGATGTCGCATTCGGCGAATTGTCCGGAAAGACCTGGGGGATCGTGGGAATGGGTAATATAGGAAGAAAGGTTGCGGAGATTGCTTCTGCATTCGGATGTAAGGTTATTTTCACTTCCGTGACCGGAAACAGTACCGTTACGGAGTATGAAAAAGTTTCCAAGGACGAGCTTCTGGAAAGAAGCGATTTCCTGTCCCTCCATTGTCCCTTGAGTGATATTACAAGGAATTACATTGACGCCGAGGCCCTTAAGAAAATGAAGAACACGGCATATCTGATCAATGTCGCAAGGGGCAGGGTTGTCAATAACACCGACCTTTATGAGGCTCTTGAAAGAGGAGAAATCAAGGGCGCGGGACTGGATGTGCTGGAAGATGAGCCGTTGAGGCTGACAAATCCTTTGAGCAGGATCAAAGATTCGGGTAAATTGATAATAACACCTCACCTTGCATGGGGATCCGTGGAAGCAAGGACCAGATGCGTGCAGGGTGTGTATGATAATATAAAGGCATTTCAGGAAGGAAAGCCTATTCATGTCGTAAACGGAGTTTAACAGTCATTTTTGAAAGGTAATGAAATGGAAGATATCAAAGAGACCGTAAGTACTGCGGAGCCTGAGAGAAGGAGAAATCTTGAGGACAAATTCAGGGACTGGCTTGAGTGGTGGCCCTGGGCACATAAGATCTTCTGCAAGCACGAGGAGCTTTGGGTTTATCTGGTAGTCGGAGTGCTGACCACTATCGTGTCCTGGGTTGCATGTTTCCTTGCAGAGCATTTCCTTCTTGATTCCACGGATACATTCCAGAACGCCATAATAAATACCATCGGATGGGTTGCCGGAGTTTGCTTCGGTTATCCTCTCAACAGAAGCTGGGTATTCAGAAGTACCAATCCCCATATTGCCAAGGAGTTCGGAGGATTTGCCGCATCCCGTCTTTCCACCTGGTTTTTGGATATTTTTATTATGTGGCTTACCGTAAATGTATTATCCTGGAATTACTGGATCTCAAAGATCTGCATATCTGCAGTTGTGGTAACAGTTCTTAATTACGTTTTCAGCAAACTTTTAATTTTTAAGAAAAAGAAGTAAAAAATGAAAAGAATCGTAATGACCGGCGGAGGAACCGCAGGACATGTAACACCGAACATAGCACTGATGCCCGCTCTTAAAGCCCGTGGATTTGAGATATATTACATAGGGTCTTTGGACGGTATCGAGAAGAAGCTTATTGAGGAGATCGGGATAAAATATTACGGAGTATCAACGGGAAAATTCCGCAGATATTTCAGTCTTAAGAATCTCACCGATCCTTTCAGGGTTTTTAAGGGAATCGGGGAGGCACGCAAGATCCTTAAAGCTCTTTCTCCCGATGTCGTTTTTTCGAAGGGTGGATTTGTAGGCGTGCCGGTTGTAAAGGCAGCCCGCAAACTGGGAATTCCCTGTATCATTCATGAGTCCGACTATTCGGTAGGTCTTGCGAACAAGCTTTGTTTTTCGGCAGCGGAAAAGATCTGCTGTGATTTTCCGGAGACCCTTAAATCTCTTCCCGCTGAAAAAGGTGTTCTTACGGGGTCACCGGTCAGAAAAGAATTGTCGGAGGGCAATGCCGGCAACGGACGTATCGTATGCGGATTTGAAGATGGAAAGCCCGTGCTTCTGATCATCGGAGGCAGTCTTGGTGCGGCAGCCGTAAATGAAGCGGTTAGAAGTGCGCTTCCCGAGCTTCTGAAAAAGTATAATGTTATCCATATCTGTGGAAAAGGAAAGACCGATGATTCCTTTAACGATATGGAGGGATACAGACAGTTTGATTATGTGGGCAGAGGACTGGCGGATCTTTTCGCCGCGGCGGATATCGTGATCTCCCGAGCCGGAGCAAATTCGATATTTGAACTTCTTGCCCTTAAAAAACCCAATATCCTCATACCGCTTCCCGGAGGAAGAGGGGATCAGCTTCTAAATGCCAGATCCTTTGAGGGACAGGGTTATTCAATGGTCATCAGGCAGGAAGAACTGACCACGGATCTTCTTGTTTCCAAGACGGATGAGCTCTTTGAAAATAAAGAGTCATATATATCGGCCATGTCAAAGAGCACTCAGCAGGATGCGATCAAGCTTATAACAGATCTGATCGTAGCAGCTGCGGAAAACGAAAGTAAGGATTGATCTTTTTCGGGAATGTCATGAAAAAGTATAAGAACATAATTATCTTCATAATGGCATTTCTTCATCTGACTGCGGTCGAATACGTCCGCGGTCTGTCAGGTGATTTCGGACCTTATTTCGGCACGGGGATATTTTCTTACAGACCCGAGTCATTAATGGTATTTATCCTGTGTCTGATCATGCTTGCAAGGTTTATGCAGCCTTCGGTATTACGTGATAAGGGCAGGGTTGTCATCTCCTCTGTTACAGGAGTTCTTCTGGCGTTCTGCAGTGTGTGGGGACAATATGTCCTGTATAGGACCACTCTTTTCGATGAAACTTCCAAAGTGCTTATGGCACTTCTCATGTCCGTATTATTCAGTATCTTTACCGTTCCTCTCGTATCGGAGATCATCGGCCTTCTCGTGAATGCTTCCTCATATTTTGAAGCAGATAAAGGCGAGCTTCCTTCACGTAAAAAGAGAACGCTTTATTTTCTCGCTATATCTTTCATCACGTTTATTTCCTATATTCCCGTATTTCTGTATGTCTGGCCCATGAATTTCTTCGGAGATTCATATGATGAACTTCTGGCTCAGCTTGCAGGTCACAGAACAACACATCATACCGTAATTCACGGCCTTATGCTGAGAAAGTTCTATGAGCTTGGTCTGAAGATGGGGGCTCCGGAATACGGAATGCAGTTTATGACCTTGCTTCAGATGGCACTGATGGCCGTATCTGTCGGCTTATTTATGCTCTATGTGCGTGACAGGGGATTTTCAAAGAAGGTTCGTATCGCGCTCTTTGTATTATTTTTCATCAATCCCGTAAACGGATATTATGCCGTTACCGCGGAAAAGGGCACCATGGGAATAGCTCTGGCGCTCATAGGAATGACATATCTGATGCGTTTTATGGATGATCTTGATAAGAATGCATCCGTAAAGAGCAAGATTCTTAACGCTGCGGTATTTGTATTGGCGTCTTCTGCCGGGTGTCTTTTCAGGAACAATATGGTATATGCATTTTTCCTGGGCGGTCTTGTCATTGCCTTTTTGAGAAAGGGAGCAAAGCAGAAGATAGTAATGCTTCTTGTGGTGTTTATACTGTTCGGAGCATACACTGCTGAAAATAAAGTGCTTATCAAAGCCGAAGGTTCCATCACTGCGGATAAATACAGGGAGACATTACCTCTTCCCATAATGTGCCTTGCCAGGGTGACCATACTTCACGGAGAAGAGATGGATCCCGCATTACGAGAGACCATTCTCGCTTATATCCCCGAAAGCGCACTTGGAGAGTATTCGATAAGCATTTCCGACGGAGTTAAGGCCCGGGCAAATGAAGAGCTGTTCAAACAGGATATGATCACCTTCATAAAGATATTCATTAAGTGCGGACTTAAATATCCCGGGGATTATATCGATCAGTTTGCGTGGCTCACATACGGATATTGGAATCCTTATGATGCATTTACATTGGGCTCCACCACCCCTTATGTAGTAAAGCCACTGCCGGAAGAATATGCCGATATCAAGAATAAGAATCTTATCCCCGGTCTGGAAGGGATATTTAATGCATTCTATTACGATACGGGAAGATTCCGCGTTCCCCTTATCTCGTGGTTTTACAGATGTACCATATATGTATGGGCTGTGGTATTTCTAGTTGTGAGCGGGGCGGTAAGAAAGTCACGCCGTATGATAAGTATAGGCGCGATTCCGTTCTTCTATCTTGTAACCGTATTTGCAGGCCCCTTATGTCAGTTCAGATATGTGTATTTTAATGTGCTGACTTTGCCGGTCATACTCCTGGCCATAGCCGAGGGGTATGGAAAAGTCTCGGAAAATCGCGAAAAATAAGCGGCGAAAAAAGATTAAAAAAATTTGTTGACAAGAATAAAGATATTGTGTAATATTGATTTTGCTGTTGCGAAACAGTAAATAAATTGCAGGTGTAGTTCAGTGGTAGAACACCAGCCTTCCAAGCTGGATATGTGGGTCCGATTCCCATCACCTGCTCTCGCGAAACCTCGTAATGATGCGGATTACGAGGTTTTTTCATTTGCAGAAAAATGGTCTGAAGTGGTCTGAATCCCCAAATTAAGGGCTTCTGTGGCTCTGCGGTTGGCATCGGTGATCTGACCGTTGATATATCGCAGAGTCATACGGTAATCTGTATGTCCGGCGAATTTACGGGCACTTTCAAAGTCACCTGAAGCGGATATCTGGGTGATCGCATATGCTCTGATCTTATGACTTGGACGATATTTAATGTCCAGTTCATCGCATACCCGGTGCAGGTACTCGTTTAAACGGTTGTTAAAGATATGATTTCCGGCTTTGTTGGGGAAAATCCATTCGGAGTCCGGACGTTCCGATCTATACCGTTTTAGAAGCATTACGGCTTCATCACACAGATAAAGTGTCCTTACGCTGTCTTCACCGTTCTTCAGATTCCCGCTTTCGGTGTTTGCATGGGTGATCATCAGGATCCTGTCTTCGATATCTGTCCATCTCAGGTCAGATATTTCTGAGAACCTTAATCCTACATAGAAGGCAAGACAGATTGCCTCGTAGTATACGTTTTTTGAGTTGATAAGGTAAGATACGATCTTTTTAGCCTCAATCTGCGTATATGCAAACTTGCCGACACTCTTTTCCGGAAGAACCTTTACTCCTTTTGTAGAAATGCCTGTAGCAATATTGTAGGGAATGATGTTCAGTTCTACACAGGCATATTCAAATGTGAAGTTGATAAGGGTTTTGATATTTCCGAGTTCTCTGGACCTTATATTGTTGGTAAAGGATTTTAGGAAAGCCTTTATGTCATGTGGCTTAATATCCTTTATCGGGATCTTTTCGAAATCTGAACCTTTGATCCTGGCATTGTACAGCTTTTCATTCCGGATCCGTGTCTTGCTGCTGTTGAAGTTCTCCGTAGAGTGCCATTCCAGTGCATCATCAAAGACGGTGGCGAATGTGGCAATCCGGATAAATTTCTTTCCGGAGTAGTGTTCATACAGTTTCTCGTACAGCTGTTCAATGCTTTGGGCAGAGATCTTCTTTTTTCCCTTTACACGGGTAGTGTATGTAATATGTCCATGGGATGTATAAGTGCTGATAGCGTTTGTATGGTGCTCTTTTATGTACTTTTCAATGAGCGATTTTTTCATTGCATGCATTTGTGCACGCTCGTCAGCACTTATACTATCGCTTTTAAGTATCTCCGTCAAAGAATCTATTAGGGAGATATTATTACTGTATTCGATTTTCATAATACCTCCTTCGAAAGATTTCTCTGAAAAAACAAAAAAGACACCCGTACGGATGTCTCAGATTTTTCCTTTTTGCTAGGTTTTGCTTTGTTCATTATAGAGATTATCACAGGAAAAACAGTTTGAAAAGGTACGCGAGCGGTAATCGAGCGGTAATCGAGCGGTAATCCAGCGGTACATGAGCGGTAAAGAAACTGAAATGCATTTTTCGGTTTTTGCATCTTTTCAGAAAACCTCATTTGTGGATTTTTATCAAAACGCCTCTCCGGTGGAAATTCAAAAAATGAAAAAATTTCAAATTACAGCTCAGCTGCTTTTAGCAGATGTTAGGGGCTTGGGGATTTTCCCCAACAAGCAAAAAATTGCATCTGTATATACAGATGCCCTGCTTGCCGCGACCGTGTTACTTGCTTGAAACAGTGCGAAAACAGGGCATATTTATGCTTAAGGATATAATCCGTTTTTATTTCTCTCAGAAAGCATATTTTTATCAAAAATGATATGATAATCAAAGATTAAAACCTAGTGAATAAATAATTATGAGGCAAATGGACATATGGGTGTATTGCGACCAGGGGATAATGATCTCAAAACTCGATATCCGGAAATTGCCAAAGAGTGGCATCCCACTAAAAATGGAGAGCTGACTCCCGAGGATGTTCCCTATGGTTCATCGCAAATGGTGTGGTGGCTTTGTCCGGCTGGTCATCCATACGATATGCCAGTAAAAAAAAGAACCCAAAGAGGTTTTAACTGTCCTATTTGCTCAGGACATAGAACTG